>CANHMF010000032.1 GCA_947461705.1 Synechococcaceae cyanobacterium | reverse complement strand
TCCTCTTGGCCGAACTTGTAGCCGTAGTTCTGGGACTCGGACTCGGTGGTTTCACGAACCAACGAAGAGGTCACCAGGGAGCCGTGCATGGCGGAGAACAGGCTGCCACCGAAGACGCCAGCCACACCCAGCATGTGGAAAGGGTGCATCAGGATGTTGTGCTCAGCCTGGAACACCAACATGAAGTTGAAGGTGCCGGAGATGCCGAGAGGCATGCCATCCGAGAAGGAACCCTGGCCAAACGGATACACCAGGAACACAGCCATGGCGGCGGAGAGCGGGGCGCTGTAGGCCACGCAGATCCAGGGGCGCATGCCGAGGCGGTAGGAGAGCTCCCACTGACGGCCCATGTAGCAGGAGATGCCGATCAGGAAGTGGAACACCACCAGCTGATAGGGGCCGCCGTTGTACAGCCACTCATCAAGGCTGGCAGCTTCCCAGATGGGATAGAAGTGCAGGCCGATGGCGTTGCTGCTGGGGATCACAGCACCGGAGATGATGTTGTTCCCATAGATCAGCGAACCGGCAACGGGCTCACGGATGCCGTCGATGTCGACGGGGGGAGCGGCGATGAACGCCACGATGTAGCAGATGGTGGCCGCCAGAAGGCAGGGGATCATCAGCACACCGAACCAACCCACATAAATGCGGTTGTCGGTGGAGGCGACCCACTGACAGAAGCTTTCCCAGCTATTGGCGCGGCCGCTGCGAATGGCAGTGGTCATGGAACCGAATGAGTACAGGGTGGCCACAGGATGTGGCACGGCCACGCTACGAAAGCCAGCGAAACACTTCCAGGAGGAAAAATTAAATTTGCAAGCAACAATCGTTGTTCATGAAGTACTTCATGACGTCTTCATGAAGTTACTTAAAGCCGTGGTGAAGGTCCTGGGTTGACCCAGGGTTCATCGCCGCTGGAATCACGCAGCTGGCAGGGAGGGTGCCAACCCAGCGGTGCCACTGCTGCCCTGCTGGCGCAACCACTCCTGGCCCTGCTGCAGGAAGCTGCTCCAGTTCAATTTCTCCTCCTCGGCGGCCCGCGCCACCAACAGAGGCGCCTGACGTTGGAGCAGTGCCTGAAGCTCGGCTTCTGGCACCCCCGAGGCCAGGGCCAGATAGTCGGCCATGGCCCGCCCCACCACCCGGGTGAGATAGGCGGCACTGAGGGCCTGAAGGGCACTGCCCACCAGCCACGTGGCGCCATGAAGCCTCACCACAGCAGCCAGGGCCTGGGAGCTCCACTCCACCACCCCCAGAGTCAGGGCCGCCTTAGCCAGCTCAACGGCAGCGGCCTGCAGCTGCTCCAGGGTCCAGGAACACTCCCAAAGGCGGGCCATCTCCTGCAACATCAAGCCATTGGCAGCGGCCAGCACCAGCAGATCCAGGCTCGGCAGGGGGGCCATCACCACCCCTGCCGCCACGGTCCACTGGGTGCGCTGGAGCAGCCCCTGCCAGCGCTGGCGCCGCAGGCCTTCCAGCTCGAGCTGCCAGACACCATGCAGCTGTTCGAGGCAGCGCCGTTGGGTGCGCTCCAGCTGCTGCTGGCCCGAACCAGCCAGGCTCTGGGCCAGCGGGGCCAGATCAAATGCCGGGGTCCCAGGCTCGGCGGGGGTCCAGGCCAGCCAGCGGTCCCGCAGCAGCTCGGGCAGCTGCCCGTTCAATTCCCGCTCCCGAGCCGACCAGTCAGGGCAGGCGGTGCGCTCCACCAGCAGCCAGACGGGCTGCCCCTGGGGGAGGGCCTCCAGCCAGCGCAGGTCGGCGGCCCGGAGGGGCAGATCGAGGCAATAGAGAAGGTGGTCACAGTGGCGGAAGAACTCGGGCCACTGCCAATCCGGGCTGTAGGCCGGAAGCGGGTGGGTCCAGTGCAGCCGCAGCGGCAGGGCAGCGCGGCAGGCCTCAGCCAGGGCCGTCCTGAGGCTGGGATCGGGCAGCTGCGACCCCACCACCGCCACATCGAGATGGTCGCGCTGCTGGCGCGCCCGCAACACCGCCAGGGCCTGCTGCCGGGCACTGTGCTGGTCGGCGCAGGCCGCCTCACCCTCCAGCCGTTCAAAGGACGCCAACACCGTGTCGCAGCGCTCGAGCCAGCCCGCAGCGGTGCGGGGCCAGCGTTCAGCGCTGGGCCGTCGACGCCCCCGCAGCAACCACAGCCCACCGGCCGCTGCCCCAAGGCTCACCAGCGACGACAGCTGAACATGCAGGCTGTCCAGCACCAGCCAACCGCCGACGAGGGGCAGCGCCACCGGCCACAACCGCCGCAGGACCAGGGCGGGCAGCGGTGCTGACAGCGCAGAAGGCTGGGGTGCCGCGGGAGTGGCGCTCAGGGGTGCAGTCAAAGGAAAAACGGAGGCTCGCGCCCTGCCGCCCCGGGCCGCAGGGATGAGCCGTTCTGGCGCTGCCTCTCTAGCTCAACTGGTGCTCTCTGCCCAGACCCAATACCTTGGGCAGTGCTTGCGGTTCTCCAGCTGGCCCATGGCAGCCACCACCCCAACCCTGGTCAGCCCCCACCGCAGCGACTCGCGCCGTGAGGTGAAGCGGGCCTTGCTGATTGCCCTCGGGGTGAATGTGGGCATGAGCGTGCTCAAACTCGCCGTGGGCCTGAAGAGCGGCTCGTTGGCACTGCTGGCGGACGCCATGCACAGCGCCACCGATGGACTGTCGAGCCTGCTCGGCTTGATCACCAACGGCCTATCGGATCCCAAGCCCGACCGGGACCATCCCTACGGCCACGACAAGTACGAAGCGGTGGGCGCCCTGGCCATCGCCGGCTTCATCCTGTTCACCGCCGTGGAGATCCTGCGCACGGCGGTTCAGCGGATTGCCACCGGACTGCAGCCCCTGCGCCTCGATGGCCACGATTTGCTGGTGCTGTTCATCGTTCTGGGCTGCAACCTGCTGCTGGCTGCCTACGAGCGCAGCGAAGGCAAACGGCTCAACAGTCCCCTGCTGCTGGCCGATGCCAGGCACACCAGCGGCGATCTCTGGACCACCGTGCTGGTGCTGCTAGGCCTGAGTGCCGTGCTGGTGCTGAAGCAAACCTGGTTGGACGTGGCGATGGCCATGCCCCTCTGCCTGCTTCTGTTCCGGTCCTGCTGGCGGGTGCTGGGCGCCAACCTTCCCTGGCTGGTGGATCAGATCGCCATCGCACCCGAGGCCATCCATGAGGTGGCCATGGCGGTGCCAGGAGTGCTCAACGTGCACGACATCGCCAGCCGCGGGGTCCTCGGCCAGAGGGTGTTCATCGAGCTCCATATGGTGGTGGATGCCGATGATCTGCCCACAGCTCACCGCATCACCGAACTGGTGGAAGAGCATCTGCAGGCCCGGTTCGGTGAGGTGCGCTGCACGATCCACCTGGAACCCCGCGAATACGCCATCCCAACCATCACCTTCCGTGGGGCCCATGGCTGAACTGGCCTCGCTGCTCACCCCGCGCCTACAGGAGCGCACCAGCGCCCTGATCGCCGCCCAGCAGACCCACACCACCTGGGAAGGCAGCCGCCCGGTGCTGCTGCTCGAGCGCTGCTGGTTGCGGTTGCAGGTGGTGCGGGTGGATGAGCTGGCCCAGGTGCTGCCCCCCGATGCCAGCGGCGAGGCCCCGGAATTGGAGCGGTTCCGAGCCTTACGCCAGGCAGGCCACAGCAACCAGCGGGCCCAGGAGCTTTGCTGGGAGGAATTCGGCCGGGAGGCCTGCTCCGAGGCCCTGCGCCGCTTTTGGCACGTGCAGGATGCGGGCAACCAGGGTTGGACCCTCACCCACTACTTGCGCCTGCTCGATCTCTACCGCCGCCAGGTGGAAGCCCCAGGCCCCTCGCCGGTGCCCCTGCTGGTGCTGGCCCGGAGGGGCAGC
Organism: Synechococcaceae cyanobacterium; assembly: GCA_947461705.1. Taxonomy (GTDB): domain Bacteria; phylum Cyanobacteriota; class Cyanobacteriia; order PCC-6307; family Cyanobiaceae; genus Vulcanococcus. The sequence goes on along the minus strand of CANHMF010000032.1, from coordinate 14,060 downwards.
GACGAAGTCCATCAACTGCAATGGTGCTGGCCTCCGGCCACCCCCATGCGTCACACTTGCCCCTGATTTAGATGGGTGTGCGGCCATGGCCGACGGGATCAACGAAACCAACCAGGAAGGGCGCGGCGACAGCCGCTCGGATGGCGGTCAGGCTGGTTTTCGCGGCGGTCGCGGCAACCGCGAGGGTGGCGGCCGAGATGGGGGCAACCGTGAACCCGGCGGCTTCCGCATCCGCTTGAGCGACAACGAGATGCGTGCCGCCCGTGCCGTGCAGGAGGCCTTCGGCCTGCGCTCCACCGTGGCCGCCCTGGGCCTGTCGATCCGCACCGTGGCCCAGCTGCTCGAGGAGGGCAAGCTGGATGAGCTCGTGGCCCAGCAACAGGCCTCTGGTGGGGCCCGCCCCCAGGGGGACCGTGAGCGCCGCGGTGGTCGCCCCGATGGCCGCGGTGAAGGCCGTGGCGAAGGCCGTGGCGAGCGCGGTGGCAGTCGGCCCAATCCCTTTGCCAGGCCCAGCCGCCCACCGGCTCCGGCGGCCCCAGCTGCGGTGAGCGACACCGACCCCTCCGCTGCCGAGCCTGCGGAAGTAGCTGAACCCGCTATCGAAGCGGCCGTGGACGCAGCAGCAGAGAGCGACGCCTGATCCGATCAGGCCGGCGGGGTTCGGCCGGACGGCAGAATCCCGCCAACTTTTTCGTTTCACGGATGCAACGCGCAAGGGTTCTCTCCGGGGTGCAGCCCACCGGCGCTCTGCATCTGGGCAACTGGCTCGGTGCCATCCGCAACTGGGTGGACCTCCAGGACAGCCACGAGACCTTCTTCTGCGTGGTGGACCTGCACGCCATCACCGTGCCCCACGACCCGGGGCAACTGGCGGCTGACACCCGCAAGACCGCCGCGCTCTATCTGGCCTGTGGCATTGATCCGGCCAGGAGCACCGTGTTCGTGCAGAGCCACGTCGCCGCCCACAGTGAGCTGGCCTGGTTGCTGAACTGCGTCACGCCGCTGAACTGGCTGGAGCGGATGATCCAGTTCAAGGAAAAGGCCCTGAAGCAGGGCGATCAGGTCTCCGTGGGCCTGTTGGATTACCCGGTGCTGATGGCCGCGGACATCCTTCTCTATGACGCCGACCTCGTGCCGGTGGGCGAAGACCAGAAGCAGCACCTCGAGCTGGCCCGCGATATCGCCCAGCAGCGCATCAATGCCCGATTCGGACGCAAGGACGCCGATGGGGACCTGATCCCGGTGCTCAAGGTGCCCGAACCCCTGATCCTCAAGGAAGGCGCCCGGGTGATGAGCCTCAGCGACGGGCGCAGCAAGATGAGCAAGAGCGATCCCAACGAGGGCTCGCGCATCACCCTGCTGGATCCGCCGGATCTGATCACGAAGAAGATCAAGCGGGCCAAAACCGATCCGGTGATGGGGCTGGAATTCGGCAACCCCGAGCGACCGGAAACCGACAACCTGCTCGGCCTTTACGCGATCTTGAGCGGCCTAGGCCGCGAGGCCGCCGCTGAACAGTGTGCCCAGATGGGCTGGGGGGCCTTCAAGCCGCTGCTGGCCGAAGCCGCCGTAGAGGCCCTGCGCCCCGTGCAGGCCCGCTACGCCGAACTGAGCGCCGATCCCGCCGAGCTGGATCGCGTCCTGGCCCACGGCCGCGAACGGGCCGAAACCGTGGCCCAGGCCACCCTGGAGCGCACCCGCGAGGCCCTGGGCTTCCTGCCGCGCCACTAGGCCTGCACTGATCGATCCCGAAGGATTGATTAACTTGCCTGATCAAAAAACCGTATCCGTCCAGCCCGTCGCCACCGCGCGGCATGGGGCAAACACGGCTGCCTCAGAACCAGCCAGCCAGAGAGCTCTCAAGGATCCCAGGCGAGTCCCAGCGAAACAGGAGGGGCATACGCATATCAAGACTCGTTTGTCCAGTTCGGCTCCCGGGGGTCTCGCCCTGGACCCCGCCTGGGCAACAAGCTCTCTGGCACTCCTGCTTGATCCGCTGCTTATGGTTCGCCGCTCTCCCGCCAAGACCCACGCCCCGACGGCGGCCTGCTGCGCTGCGCTCGCCCTGTTGGCTGCCGGACCCTTGGTGGAAGCACTGGACAGCGGCAGCCAGGCAGCCCCTCAGGCAACCCGCCAAACTGCTCCCCTAGCCGAGAAGCCGCAAGCCCAGAGCTACGCGATCACGCCCAAGCGGCGGGCCCTGTTGAACACCATCCGCTACGCCGAGGGCACCTGGAAGCAGGGCAGCCGCGAGGGCTACCACACCCTGTACGGAGGAGGACGCTTTGCCAGCCTGGCCCGTCATCCCGAGATCGTGGTCACCAAGCGCTACACGAGCGCAGCGGCCGGCGCCTATCAGTTCCTGCCCACCACCTGGAAGGAAGCTTCCCGCAAGCTGCAGCTCGACAGCTTCGATCCCGCCAGCCAGGACCAGGCTGCCCTCTACCTGATCGACCGCCGCGGCGTGCTCAACAGCATCGACAGCAGCGGACTCACCCCGGAATCGATGGCCACGTTGGCCAAGGAGTGGGCCTCCTTCCCCACCCTGGCCGGCGTCAGCGCCTACGGGCAGCCCGTGAAACGGGCGGAAGATCTCACCCGCTTCTACCGAGACAGCCTCAACCGGGCTGGCGATCCGGCCTGACCCTCAGGGTTCGCGATAGACAACCCGGCCGCGCTCGTCGTTGCCCACATCCAACAGGTGGTCGTGGAGAAGCCGCTCCACCTCCTCCCGAACCCTCTCCCGCGGGGTCTCGGCCGGCAAGGCAAGCTCCAACAAGGCGTCATTCAGGGTGAAGCCAGCCGGCCCGCTACGCCGGGCCAGAGCCAGCAGCTGCCGATCAATCGGCAAACGCGCGCTGCCCTCAGACCCCCGGCCGTCCAACTGCGCCAAGGCCTGCTCCAGCAGCAATGGCTGGTTGGCCTGTTTGATGAGCCCGGGAATCAGGAACAAATCCACCAGCTGACCGAGGCCACACAGGCCAAACGTCAGCAGCCACAGGGTGCCGCTGAGGGGCTTGCGGTTATAGAAGCGGTGCAGGCCACACACGCCCACCAGGCCCAGGGCCCAGAGGCCGTAGGCCACCGCCACAGAACGCCGCTCTAGCCGTAGCAGCCGGTTAGCCATCGAATCCGCTGAGGCGGGGGGGCATGGCCGGTGGCTCGGGCGCCTGGGGCAGGGCGACGCCGGCGCCGCGCAGCAGGGCCGAGAGGCTCCAGATCCGCATCATCAGGCGATGCCAGGGGGCCATGGCGTCCATGTCCACCGCCATCGCCGTGGGAGCCGCATTGCGCAGGGCGCGGGCTGCCGCCAGTTCCGCCAGAGCAGCCTGGATGTCACGCTGCAGCGCCTCCTGTTCACCGGGAGGGAGCAGGCCCTCAGGGGTGCAATCGAGCAGCACCAAGCCGCGGCGGAACCAGTGGTCGAAGTCGCCAAACAACGACTGCAACAGCTGATCCAACAGCTCGACGGAGTCGGGGGAAGGGGAGGGATCGGTCACGCCCATACCCTAAAGAGACCGATTTCCCCTGCGTAGGATCGGGGTTGCCTGCCTCCGTGCCGTGACCGCGACCCGCTCTGCCGATTCAGCCCTGAGCAGCAGCGACGCGACCCTCACGACCCCAACCATCCCGCTGCCCAAGACCAGCGAGAGCCCTCAGCTGCTGCGAATTCGCCACTCGATGAGCCACGTGCTGGCCATGGCGGTGCAGAAGCTGTTCCCCCAGGCCCAGGTGACGATCGGCCCCTGGACCGAGAGCGGCTTCTACTACGACTTCGACAATCCGGAACCCTTCACCGAGGCCGACCTGAAGGCCATCAAGAAGGAGATGGACAAGATCATCGGCCGCCGGCTGCCGCTGGAGCGGATCGAGGTGAGCCGCGCAGAAGCTGAAGCCCGGATCAAGGCCCAGAACGAGCCCTACAAGCTGGAGATCCTGGCGGGCATCCAGGAGCCCATCAGCCTGTACACCCTCGGGGAGGACTGGTGGGACCTGTGCGCCGGCCCCCACGTGGCCAACACCAGCGAGCTCAACCCCAAGGCCTTCGAGCTTGAAAGCGTGGCCGGCGCTTACTGGCGGGGCGATGAAACCAAGGCCCAGCTGCAGCGCATCTATGGCACCGCCTGGGAGACCCCGGAGCAGCTGGCGGAACACAAGCGCCGCAAGGAAGAAGCGCTACGCCGCGACCACCGCCGCCTGGGCACCGATCTGGATCTGTTCTCGATCGAGGATGAAGCCGGCGCCGGCCTGGTGTTCTGGCACCCCCGCGGCGCCCGCATGCGCCTGCTGATCGAGGATTTCTGGCGCCAGGCCCATTTCGACGCGGGCTACGAGCTGCTGTACACCCCGCATGTGGCGGACATCAGCCTGTGGAAAACCTCCGGCCACCTGGACTTCTACGCCGAGAGCATGTTCGGCCCCATGCAGGTGGATGAGCGGGAGTATCAGCTCAAGCCGATGAACTGCCCCTTCCACGTACTCACCTACGCCAGCACCCTGCGCAGCTACCGGGAGCTGCCGATCCGCTGGGCCGAGCTGGGCACCGTGTATCGCTATGAGCGCCCCGGCGTGATGCACGGGCTGATGCGCGTGCGCGGCTTCACCCAGGACGACGCCCACGTGTTCTGCCTGCCGGAGCAGATCAGTGATGAGATCCTGCGCATCCTCGATCTCACCGAACAAATTCTTTCCACCTTTGATTTCCGCAACTACGAGATCAACCTCTCCACCCGCCCGGAGAAGTCCATCGGCGAAGATGCCGTGTGGGAGCTGGCGACCAACGGCCTGATCGAGGCCCTCGATCGCAAGGGCTGGGCCTACAAGATCGATGAGGGCGGCGGCGCCTTCTACGGTCCCAAGATCGATCTCAAGATCGAGGATGCCATCGGTCGGATGTGGCAGTGCTCCACCATCCAGCTCGATTTCAACCTGCCAGAACGCTTCCATCTGGAGTATGTGGCTGCCGACGGCACCCGCCAGCGGCCGATCATGATCCACCGGGCCATCTTCGGCTCGCTGGAGCGGTTCTTCGGGATCATGACCGAGAACTACGCCGGCGATTTCCCCTTCTGGCTGGCGCCCGAGCAGATCCGGCTGCTGCCCGTCACCGATGAGGTGATGCCCTATGCGGAGCAGCTGCTGGTGCAGCTCAAGGCTGCCGGCATCCGCGCCACGATCGACCACTCCGGCGACCGCCTCGGCAAGCTGATTCGCAACGGCGAGCAGATGAAGATCCCGGTGCTGGGTGTGATCGGCGCCAAGGAGGCGGAGAGCCAGAGCGTGAGCCTGCGCAGTCGCCGCGACGGCGACCTGGGCAGCGTGGCGGCGGCGGCTCTGCTCAGCGCAGCCAGCCAGGCCAGCCAGGATCGGGGCGCTGGCCTGCAGCTCTGATTCACACCAGTCCCACCACGCTCGGAACTGCCATGACCACCATCCTGGCCGGGGATATCGGCGGCACCAAAACCCTGCTGGCCACCTACCGGGTGGACGGTGATCAGCTAATAGAGCAGCGCCGCGAGCGCTACAGCTCCGCCGAGTGGCACGACTTCGCCGAGCTGCTGAACCATTTCCTGGGGCCGTTGGCGGATCGGCCTCAGCGGGGCTGCCTGGCCATTGCCGGCCCCGTCCAGGGGGGGCGGGTGCAACTCACCAACCTGCCCTGGATGCTGGAGGAGCACGCTCTCCAGAACGCCTGTGCCATCGAGCACCTGGAGCTGGTGAACGACTTTGCCGTGCTCATCTACGGCCTCAACCACCTGCAGGCGCACCAGCAGCACACCCTCGTGGCCCAGCCCGCGATCTCCGGGGCACCGATCGCGATCCTCGGCGCCGGCACGGGCCTGGGCGTGGCCATGGGGATCCCGGGACCGCGGGGGCTGATGGCCATGGCCAGCGAAGCCGCCCACGGCGAGTTCGCCGCGCGCACCGAGGCGGAATGGCAGCTGAAGCAATGGCTACTCCAGGATCAGGGGCTGCAGCGGGTGTCGATTGAGCGGGTGGTGAGCGGCCCCGGCCTGGGGCAGGTGTTCCGCTGGTGCCTGAGCCAGCACACCGGCTCCACCCCCCACCAGCTGCATCAGCCCAGCCAGCTCTGGGCCAGCAGCGACGCGGCCGCTCCGGAGCGACCCGATCTTCCAGCCCTGGTGGCCTCCGCAGCCCAGGCGGGGGATCCACTGGCCCAGCAGGCCCTCAGCATCTGGCTTGGCGCCTACGGAAGCGTTGCTGGCGATCTGGTGCTGCAATCCCTCTGCCTGGGGGGGCTCTGGATCGGCGGTGGCACCGCCGGCAAGCTGCTGGACCAGCTGGGTTCAAACGCGTTCTTGGGGCCCTTTGGCCGCAAGGGCCGCCTCAGTGCTGTGGTGGGCCAAGTGCCGGTGAAGGCCCTCACCGATGCCGGCGCCGGCCTGTTCAGCGCAGCCTGCCGAGCCCGAATGCTGCTGGCGGTGTAACCGGCGGGTGGGACACTGAGCCCCAGCAGAACGGATTGCATGGTGCGCCCCCGCATCGGACAGGGGGTTGTGGTGGACGTACCGGCCACTACAGCCAATCTCGGCCCAGGATTTGACTGTCTGGGCGCAGCCCTGGATCTGAACAATCACTTCGAGATGCGCTGCATCGAGGGCGATGGCGAGCGCTTCGAGCTGATCATCGAGGGCAGCGAGGGTTCCCATCTCCGCGGCGGCCCGGACAACTTGGTGTACCGCGCCGCTCAGCGGGTGTGGAAGGAGGCCGGAGAGCAGCCGATTGCGGTGGAGGCGCGGGTGCGCCTGGCGGTGCCACCGGCCAGGGGCCTGGGCAGCAGTGCCACCGCCATCGTGGCCGGACTGATGGGCGCCAATGCCCTGATCGGCGAACCCCTTAGCCGCGAAAAGCTGCTGGAGCTGGCCATCGACATCGAGGGCCATCCCGACAACGTGGTGCCCTCACTGCTGGGGGGTCTCTGCATGACCGCCAAGGCCGCCTCACACCGCTGGCGGGTGGTGCGCTGCGAGTGGTCGCCGGAGGTGATGGCGGTGGTGGCCATCCCCTCCATTCGCCTCTCCACCAGCGAGGCCCGGCGGGTGATGCCGAAGGTGATCTCGATCCCTGATGCCGTGACCAACCTCGGCTCGCTCACCCTGCTGCTGCAGGGCTTGCGCACGGGCAACGGCGATCTGATCGCCGATGGCATGCACGACCGCATCCACGAGCCCTACCGCTGGGGACTGATCCAGGGCGGCCGGCAGGTGCGCGAAGCCGCCCTTCAGGCCGGGGCCTGGGGCTGCGTGATCAGCGGCGCTGGCCCGAGCATCCTGGCGCTGTCCAACAAGGAGAGCGCTGGTGCCGTGAGTCGCGCCATGGTGAGGGCCTGGGAAGCCGAAGGCGTAGCGTCGAGAGCTGAGGTGCTGCAACTCCAGCAGGCCGGCAGCCGCTGGCGCCACCTCTGAGCCCAAGCCCTAGCCAATCGGCCTGAGTACATATACCCAGGCCGATGGGCTAGCGTCAGGCCAACGAGAAACAGACAGCCGCGTTGCTGCAAAGCCCAGACGCTGACTGTTGACGGCCCACTTCCCGTAACCCAAGCCAAGGCTGAGATGGACGCCAACCTGCCCCTGACGGCCGCGTCCACCCTCTCCGACTCCTTTCCCTGGCTGAGCCTGATCACCCTGCTTCCAGCGGTGGCGGCTCCGCTGTTGATGCTGCTGCCCGGCGACGGCACCGATCCCAAGCTCCCCCGCACCGCCGCCCTGGCCGTGCTGCTGGCGGATCTGGTGCTGATGCTCTATGTGTTCAGCCAGCACTACGACGGCTCGGTGGCCGGGCTTCAGCTCGTTGAGCGGTTCGCCTGGGTGCCCTCCCTTGGCCTGGAGTGGTCGCTGGCGGCCGATGGCCTCTCAGCGCCCCTCGTGGTGCTCTCCGGTCTGGTGACTCTGCTCTCCGTGGCGGCCAGCTGGAACATCCAGAAGAAGAGTCGCCTGTACTTCGCCCTGCTGTTGGTGCAGGCCTCGGCCCAGGCCATGGTGTTCCTCTCCCAGGACTTTCTGCTCTTCTTCCTGGCGTGGGAACTCGAACTGGTGCCGGTGTACCTGCTGATCGCCATCTGGGGCGGCCACCAGCGCCAGTACGCCGCCACCAAGTTCATCCTCTACACCGCTACCGCCTCACTGCTGATCCTGCTGAGCGGTCTGGCCCTGGCCCTCAACGGACCCTTCACCCTCAACCTCAGTGAGCTGGCCGCCCGTAGCCCCGGTGGCACCTTCGGCCTGCTCTGCTACCTGGGCTTCCTGGTGGGCTTCGGGGTGAAACTGCCGATGTTCCCACTGCACACCTGGCTGCCGGATGCCCACGGCGAAGCCAATGCACCGGTGTCCATGCTGCTGGCCGGGGTGCTGCTCAAGATGGGCGGCTATGCCCTGCTGCGCTTCAACGTGCAGATGCTGCCGGAGGCCCATCTGCAACTCGCTCCAGCCCTGATCGTGCTGGGCATCGTGAACATCGTGTACGGCGCCCTCAACGCCTTCGCCCAGGACAACGTGAAGCGCAGGATCGCCTGCAGTTCCGTGAGCCACATGGGCTTTGTGCTGCTGGGCATCGGCGCCGTGGACAGCCTGGGCATGAGCGGAGCCATGCTGCAGATGATCAGCCACGGGCTGATCGCCGCGGCCATGTTCTTCGTGACCGGTGTGTTCTACGAACGCACCAAAACCCTCTCGATTCCCAACATGGGCGGCCTGGCCAAGGCCCTGCCCATCACGTTCGCCTTCTTCGTGGCTAGCTCCCTGGCCTCCCTGGCCCTGCCAGGGATGAGCGGGTTCGTCAGCGAAATCACTGTGTTCCTTGGGGTGACCAGCAATGACGGCTTCACCGTGGGCTTCCGGGTGATCACGGTGGTGCTGGCCGCCATCGGCGTGGTGCTCACTCCGATCTATCTGCTCAGCCTCTGCCGTCGTGTGTTCTTCGGCCCCCGCATCCCCGCCTTGGCCATCGTGGGCGACATGAAGCCCCGCGAACTGGTGATTGGTCTCAGCCTGTTGGTGCCCACCCTGGTGATCGGCTTCTGGCCTCGGGTGGCGATCGACCTCTACGAGGCCACCACGACTTCCCTGGCCACCAACCTGGCCAACCACACCGTGGTGGCGATCGGTCGGCTTCCCGCCCTGGGCTGAACGGCAGCAGACCACGAATCTCAGCTGAAATGGGGGATCCCCGATGGCCGTCCCTGCGGCTCGATCCCCCGATGTCCGGCGCCAGCAGCACCGCCAGCCAGATCCCTGTTCCCGCCCTCCTGCTTGGCGAAGGGCTGCCCCCCTTCGAGGCCATCACAGCCGAGCAGGTGCGAGCCCACATCCCCGAGTTGATGGGGCAGCTGCAGGCGGAGCTCTCTGCCCTCGAGGAGCAGCTGGAGCTGGCCCTGGGCAGTGGCGCCCCACTGCAGTGGAACCAGGTGATGGACCCACTGCAACGCATGGGGGAGCGCCTGCGCTGGAGCTGGGGCGTGGTGAGCCACCTCAATGGCGTGTGCAACAGCCCCGAGCTACGCGAAGCCCACGCCAGCCAGCAGGCGGCGGTGGTGCAATTCGGTAACCAGGCTGGCCAGAGCCAGGTGATCTACCGGGCTCTGCAACATCTGCAAGCGCAGGGCCGTGGTCTCGATGCCACCCAACAGCGGATCCTGGCCGCCGAGTTGCGCGACATGCAATTGCGCGGGGTTGGCCTCAGCGGCGAGGCCCAGGAGGCTTTCAACGCCGCGAGCCAGGAGCTGGCGGAGCTGTCCACCCGCTTCGGCAACCAGGTGCTGGATGCCACCAACAGCTGGACCCTCAGCCTCACCAACCCAGCCGACGTGGACGGGCTCCCCACCAGCCTGCTGGACCAACTGGCCCAGGCCTCCCGCGCCGCGGGTGCCGAGGGCAGCACGGCGGAATTGGGTCCCTGGCTGCTGGGCCTGGACATGCCCCGCTATGGCCCGTTCATGAAATACAGCCGCCGCCGAGACCTGCGCGAGCAGCTGTACAAAGCCCACGTAGGCCGCGCCTCCGGCCAGGGCGAAGGCAGCACGGCCGACCTCAACAACTGGCCGCTGATCGAGCAGATTCTCAGCCTGCGGGGCCAGCAGGCCCAACGCCTGGGCTATGCCAATTGGGCCGAGGTGAGCCTCGCCGCCAAGATGGCCGATTCCGAAGCGGCGGTGGAGCAGCTGCTGGAGGAGCTGCGGTTGGCCGCCCATCCGGTGGCCCAGCAGGAACTGGAGGCCCTGCGAGCCTGCGCCGCCCGCCACGGCGCGCCGGAGGCCGCGGAGCTCAAGCCCTGGGATGTCTCCTACTGGGCCGAAGTGTTGCGCCAGGAGAGCTTCGAGCTTGATAGCGAGGCCCTGCGCCCCTATTTCCCCCTGCCGCGGGTGCTGGAGGGCCTGTTCAGCCTCTGCGGCCGCCTGTTCGACATTCGCATCGAGGCGGCCGATGGGGAAGCCCCGGTGTGGCATCCGGATGTGCGCTTCTTCCGGGTGCTGGAGGGGACTGGCGCCGGCCCGCGGGCCGGCAACGCCATTGCCGCCTTCTACCTCGATCCCTACAGCCGCCCGGGCAGCAAGCGCGGCGGTGCCTGGATGGATGAATGCCTGGTGCGGTCGGTGCAGGCCGATGGCAGCCCGGTGCTGCCGGTGGCCTACCTGATCTGCAACCAGAGCCCGCCGGTGGGCGACACCCCGAGCCTGATGACCTTCGAGGAGGTGGAAACCCTCTTCCACGAGTTCGGCCATGGGCTGCAGCACATGCTCACCACGGTGGAGCGGCCCCAGGTGGCCGGCATCAACGGGGTGGAGTGGGATGCGGTGGAATTACCCAGCCAGTTCATGGAGAACTGGTGCTACGACCGCGCCACCCTGCTGGGCATGGCCCGCCACTGGCAAAGCGGTGCAGCGCTGCCGGAGGAGGAATTCGCCAAGCTCCAGGCCGCCCGCACCTTCATGGGCGGGGCTGCCACCCTGCGGCAGGTGCACTTCGCCCTCACCGACCTGCGACTCCACAGCCAATGGCACCCGGGCTGCGGCCAGACTCCCGAGCAGCTGCGCCGCCAGATCGCGGCCAGCACCACGGTGCTGGCTCCCATCGATGAAGACGCCTTCCTCTGCAGCTTCGGCCACATCTTTGCCGGCGGCTATGCAGCGGGCTACTACTCCTACAAGTGGGCTGAGGTGCTCAGCGCCGATGCCTTCGAGGCCTTTGAGGATGTGGGCCTCGAGAATGAGACCCAGATCCGCGAGACGGGTCGTCGCTTCCGTGACACGGTGCTCAGTCTCGGCGGCAGCCTTGATCCCAAGGCGGTGTTTGAGGCCTTCCGCGGCCGCCAGCCCTCCAGCGAAGCCCTGATCCGCCACTCCGGTCTGGTGGCCGTATGAACCAGGGCCCAGGCGTGCCTCAGTCGGCTGTTGACCGAACCCCTCTCCAGCCACTGGGGCCCGAACGCATAACCCGGCGGTCAGACCGTGATGGACCGGAGATCAATCCCGATCAAGGGGCCAACAGCACATCCGCCAGGCACCCAAGGGCCTGCGGGTGAACAATCAGCTGGCGATGGGTCCACACCGGCAAGGCCTGACGCGCGCCGACGGGCAGCACCGCCCGCCATCCCGGAAACACGGTGAGGTCGGTGATGCAGTACAGGCTGCGGCACTCCACCCGATCCAGAGCGGTGAGGTCGGCATCCAATTGGCGCAACAACGGACTGCCGATCTTCATATCCGCAATCCCCGCCAGCAGTGACCGGGGCACGAGCTGGGCCGCCAGCGTTCCTTGCTGCGGGCTGCCCAGGCAGGTGAAACGGCGCAGGCGCCGATGGCCACCCAACAGTTGCAGCCAGGTGCGGCCAATCACCCCACCCATGGAAAAGCCCAGCAGATCCAGGCGGGTGGCCGGATCAAACCGGGCCTCAATCAACCCGGCCAGGCGCTCGGCCAGCTCGGCAATGGGGGTCGCCCCCAGACGATGGGGCAAAGGGGGGGCGTAGAGCTCCAGATCTGGGCGCCGGTGATGCAGCTCCTGCTCCAGGCGCCGAAACAGCTGAGGGGTGTCCCACAGCCCATGGATCATCACCAGCGGCGGTGCGGCCGCCATTAGCTGTCAAACTGGCGGCAACGCAACACCGCCACGGTGCCGGAAAAGCCAGGAACCGGCGCCCGACATTTGCGCAACTCCACCTGCATGGGCACAGGCCCGTAGAGGCGCTCCAGGCAATCGAGGATCTGCTCGCTGTAGTGCTCGATGGTGAGACAGCAGATCTCGCGGGCCTGCTGTTGCAGAGCCGTGATGGCGAGGCTGTAGTCAAGGCTGCAAGCCAGTACGTCGCGGGCAGCCGCCTCGCCGAGATCGCAGCCCAGGCTGAGATCGAGCTCGAACCACTGGCCATGCAGGCGCTCCTGCTCCAACACCCCCACGTGGGCCCAGAGGCGCAAGCCGCGCACGAGGATCTGATCGCCGGTCACAGGGGCAGATCGCGGTGGGTGAAGGTGCGCTCACCACTGGCGTAGTGCGCGGCGATGTGACCATCGCCGCGCAGCAGGTAGCGATAGGTCACCAGACCCTCCAATCCCACCGGTCCACGGGGCGGCAAGGTTTGGGTGCTGATGCCCACCTCGGCTCCGAAGCCGTAGCGAAAGCCATCGGCAAAGCGCGTGGAGCAGTTGCGATACACACCGGCGCTGTCCACCCCGCGCAGGAACTGCTCAGCGGTGGTGTCGTTGCTGGTGCAGATGGCATCGGTATGGCGCGAGCCATAGCGGGCGATGTGGGCTAGGGCCTCCTGCTGATCAGCCACCACCTTCACGGCCAGGATCAGGTCGGAGTATTCGGTCTGCCAATCGTCGTCGCTGGCGGGCTTGGCCACACCAAGCTGCTGGGAGGCGGCGTCACCCCGCAGTTCCACTCCGGCAGCCACGAGCGCCGGGATCGCCATCGCCAGGAACGCCGGCGCTACATCGCGGTGCACCAACAGGGTCTCGATCGCGTTGCAGGCTGCGGGGTACTGGGTCTTGGCGTCAACCGCAACGGTCACCGCCTGGGCCATGTCAACCTCCCGGTCGACATACAGGTGGCAGATGCCATCGGCGTGGCCCAGCACCGGGATGCGGGTGTTGTCCTGAATGAAGCGCACCAGCTCATTGGACCCCCTGGGGATGATCAGATCCACCAGGCCATCGAGCTTGAGCAGCGCCAGGCTCTCCTCCCGTGAGGTGAGCAGGGTCAGCGCGTCGGACGACACCGCTGAGGCGGCGAGCCCCCGTTGCAGAGCCTCGAGGATGGCGCCGCAGCTGCGGCTGGCCTCACGGCCGCCCTTCAGGATCGCGCCATTGCCGGAGCGAATCGCCAGCGAAGCGATCTGCATCACCGCATCCGGACGGGCCTCAAAAATCACACCCACCACCCCCAGCGGCACACTGAGGCGCTCCAGCACCAACCTCTGGTCCAGTTCCCGGTGCAGTTGCCGCACACCCAGGGGATCGGGCAACTGCGCCACCTGGCGCACGCCTTCAATCGCCGAGCTGAGCTTGTCGGCATCGAGCTTGAGGCGTGCCACCAGTGCCGGCGCCAGACCATCGACCGCGGCGGCCTCCAGATCGGCACGATTGGCCGCCACGATCGAGGCCGCTGAGGCCTCCAGGGCATCGGCCATGGCCAGCACCGCCTGGCGCCGCTCGGAATCGCTGCACTGGCCCAGAGCCATGGCGGCCCGTCGCACGGCCATGGCCCGTTGCAGCAGTTCTGGAGAGGGATCAGGAACGCTCACGACCAGATGCAGGCTCTTGCCGCATCATCCCAGCCGGTCTAACGCCAGCTTGGCAGCCCCCAGGCGACCGGCACCATTGCCCAGGGCGCAGGGGCGGATCGTGAGACCCGCGCGGCTCTCCGCCTGCACCCGCCGATTCACCTCCGCCAGCACCGCCGGCATGAAGTGGGGGCTGGCGGCACTGAGCCCCCCGCCGATCAACACCAGCTCGGGGGTGAGCACGTACACGAGCGAACTAATGCCAATTCCGAGCCAGCGGCCATAGACGGCCCACACCGCCAGGGCCTCGGCATCACCCT
>CANHMF010000031.1 GCA_947461705.1 Synechococcaceae cyanobacterium | reverse complement strand
TTCCACCTGATGGAGCAGCAGCGGCAACTGGGCGACCCCAGCCCCGGCGATCAGGATCGCTACGTGCTGCTGGAAAGCCTGCTGTCAGCCAGGCAGCACCTGCTGATCACCTGGAGCAACCGCGACGAGCGCACCGGTGAGCCGTTGATGCCCTCCACCCCGGTGCGCCAGTGGCTGGCGCTGCTGGAGCAGGACCAACTGACCCTGCCCCTGCGCGAGCACGCCCCCAATCCGCTGGAGCGCCGCAACTTTCTGAGTGATGGCCCCTGGCCCGCCGCCAGTTGCGATCGCCGGCTGCTGCAGGCGCGGCGGCTGTTGGAGCAACAGGCCAGCGAGCCACCCCAGGCCCTCGCCCTTGGGGCCTGGCCCCAAGGCCAACCCCTCGCGGCCAACGACGCCCATGCCGACCTGCAGCGCTGGCTGATGGCGCCCCAGGAGCAATGGCTCGAAAGCCTGGGACTGCGCCCCAGGGAATGGAGTCGTCGCATCGACGATCTCGAAGCCCTCAGCCTCGATGAACGCCAGCGCTCGGCCCTGCTGCGCCAACAGCTGGATCACACCGGCGAACCGCCGGACTGGGTCCAGCAGCAACGGGGCCAGGGGCTGCTGCCACCCCGGGCCGCCGGCGAACTGGAGGCCAGAGGCCTTCATCAGCGCTGGAGCTCCCTGCAGCTCACCCTGTCCCAGCAGGGTCCCGAGCAGCGACGCCTGGCCGTTCATGGCGATCTCCAGGCCGAGCTCACCTGGCGCGGCGACGCCCTGGTGTTGCTCCACACCGCCAAACCGCGCTGCCGCCAGCGGCTCCAGCTGTGGCTGGATCTGCTGCTGGCGGCAGCGGTCGGTCAGGCCCCGCGCCAGGGGGTCTTGATCGCCCGTGACGCCGACAGCTTTGCCGTGGTGACACGGCTGAGAACCCCGGCCGCTCCGCAGGCCGCCCAGCTACTGGAGCAACTGCAGCAGTGGCGCGAGAGCCACCGGGAACGCTGCTGGCCGGTGCCACCGGAAACGGGCTGGGCCTATGCCGAAGCCGAGCGCAAAAAGGCGGGCAGTGGCCTCCTCAAGGGTTGCGCCGCCTGGGAGGGCAGCGCCTACAGCCGCGCCGAACGCAGCGATGAGATCCAGGTCGCCTGCTTCGGGGCCAGCCTCAGTGGCAGCGAGCTGCTCAGCCCAGAGGCCCAGAACCTGGCCCTGGCGCTGTTCACGCCCCTGCTCGACCACAGCGAAGCGGTGACGTCATGACCCTCCAGCAGCCAGCCGTGCAGCCCTTCGAGGCCAATGGCTTTCCGCTCGACAACGGCGTGCAACTCCTGGAGGCCAGCGCCGGCACCGGCAAGACCTTTGCCCTGGCGCACCTGGTGCTGCGGTTGGTGTGCGAACGGCAACTCGCCCTCGAGCAGCTGCTGGTGGTGACCTTCACCGAGGCCGCCGCGGCCGAACTGCGTGACCGCATCGCCCAACGGCTGCAGCAGGCCCTGGCGCTGCTGGAGCAGCCCGCCAGCACAACCGCCGACCCGGTGCTGCTCACCTGGCTGGCAGCCCATCCCGCGCTGAAACCAGGCCCCCTGCTGCTGGCCCTGGAACAACTGGACCGGGCTGACATCACCACCATCCACGGGTTCTGCCGGCGCACCCTGCAACGCCGGGCCCTGGAAGCCGGGCTCGGACCAGCCGTGGAGCTGGAGAGCGACGACGGCGAACGGCGCCGCCAGGTGTGCCACGACTACTGGCAGCAGCAACTCCTGCCCCTACCCGCCCCACTGCTGGCGGGGCTGGAACTGCGGGGGCTGAAGCCGGCGTTGCTGGAGCAGCACCTCAAACAACTGGATGGCGATCCCGCCCTAGAACTCGATCCCTTGCCACCCGGCTGGAGCATCGATGAACCCCTGGGCAGCCAACTGCAGGGGCACTGGCTCGAGGCCTGGGCCGCCTTTGCCGAGGAATGGCACCGCCGCGGCGAGGCCCTCGAGCAAGACCTTTGCAGCACCGCCGCCGAACTGAAGGCCCTGGGGGGCGGTTCGGCCACGCCCTATGTGGCCAAGCCCCGCAGCAACCGGGTGGCCCAGGTGAACCACTGGCTGGCAGCCCAGGCGGAGCCCCCTGGCTACGACGCCGTGCTCAGCCTGGTGAATGGCGAGAAAAGCACCCGCGAACGGCTGCTGCTCGACTACTTCCACCCGGGCGCCTTCTGCAAGGCGACCAGTGGCCTGGAAGGGGAAGGACGCTCCCTGCCGCAGGCCCCCCTGCTGAAGGCGATTGCCGACCTGGTGGATGCTCCCGCCGAACTCACCCTGCTGCACTGCGCCCACTGGGGCCGGCGGGAGCTGCGGCAACGCCGCAGCCGCAGTGGCCGCATGGGCTTCGGTGAGCTGCTGGAGGGCCTTGACCCGGGCGAGCACCCGGACGCCGCTGCCAGCAGCTTGCTGCAGGCCCTGCGGGACCGCTACCGGGTGGCCCTGATCGATGAATTCCAGGACACCGATCCGATCCAGTGGCGGATCCTGGAGCAGGCCTTTGCGACAGGAGATCCGCAGCGGCCCGCCAGCCATCTGCTGGTGATGGTGGGCGACCCCAAGCAGGCGATCTACCGGTTCCGCGGGGGGGAACTGGCCACCTACCGCCTGGCGCGTGACCGGGCCGATGCCATTCACGGCCTGTTCGAGAACCGCCGCTCCTCCGCGACCCTGGTGGCTGGCCTCAATGCCCTGATGGCCCCGGGGCTCGTGCGCTCCCAGCTGGAGGTCCCACCGGTGCAAGCCTGCGCCGAGAAGGGCGACCTGGTGCTGCCGGAAGGGGAAGCGGCGCTGCAGCTGCTGCCCTTGCGCACCGATCACCTGCCCCAGCAGGTATCGGGGCTGTGCCTGCAATTGCTGCAGCGGCACTTGCTGCTGCGCCAGGGTGGGCCGGGAGAGCAGGTTCGGCAGCGGCCCCTGGAACCCAACGACCTGTGCCTGCTGGTGAGCAGCCACCGCCAGGCGGAGGAGCTGCGCCGGGCCCTGGAGCAGCGGGGCCTGCCCAGCCGCCTGGTGAGCCGCGGCGATGTGTTCGCCAGCGAGGGCGCCACCGGGCTGCAGCGGCTGCTGGACGCCCTGGCGGACCCCGGCAGCCCCAACCGCCAGCGCCTGCTGGCGGCCTCGCCCCTGCTGGGCTGGAACGCTGAGACGATCGCCTCCGCCCCGGAGCAGCGCTGGGATGAGCTGGCCGATCAGCTGTCACGGCTGGCGGCGGCCCTGCCGCGCCAGGGCCTGATGGCCGCCCTGGGCCAACTGCTCAACACCGAGGGAATGGCCCGGCTGTCGCTGGGG
The DNA here is from genome assembly GCA_947461705.1 of Synechococcaceae cyanobacterium. Taxonomy (GTDB): domain Bacteria; phylum Cyanobacteriota; class Cyanobacteriia; order PCC-6307; family Cyanobiaceae; genus Vulcanococcus. The sequence goes on along the minus strand of CANHMF010000031.1, from coordinate 14,830 downwards.
GGGCGGGTGCTGGCGGACATCCAGCAGGCAGCCGAACTGGTGCAGGAGCGCCTGCACCGCGAAGGCCTCGGCGCCGCCGCCGCCGCGGACTGGCTGCGGCGCCTGCGGCTGGATCCGGATCGTGAGGTGCCGGAGGCCCACCAGCTCAACAGCGATGCGGCCGACTCCGCCATCGCCGTGGTGACGGTGCACCGCAGCAAAGGCCTCGAATACCCGGTGGTGATCTGCCCCTACCTATGGCGTGCCCCCAAACCCACCGTGGGGGTGGGCCGTCGCTGGCGGCCTCCCGGCCGATCGGCCCCGCTGCTGGACCTGCACCTGAGCCCCCACTGGGGCGTGGGCCGGCTCGCCTTCCGCGACCAGCAACAGGCTGAGGAACAGGAACGGGAGCGCCTCGCCTATGTGGCCGCGACCCGGGCCCGCCATCTGCTGGTGCTCGGCTGGGTGGAGGCCAAGGGCCAGGAGGCCAACCCCCTGGCGGGCTGGTTGCTGGCCCAGGGCCAACGGCGGCAGCTGCCACTCCACGAGCTCGACCCGGATCAGCTGCCCGGCCCCGAGGAACGCTGGCAGGCCCCCAGGCCGAGCGGCACCCTGGTGGTGGGTTCCCGCCCCCTGCACACCCTGGACACGAGCTGGGGCCGCAGCAGCTATTCCGCCTGGACCCACAGCGCCAGCCCTCTAGCGCCCCAGATCGCCGAGGAGGGCCGCGACACCGATGCCCTGAGCCGCGATGGCGAACCGGACAGCAGCGCTGGCACGGCGTGGCCCGCCCAGGGGCCCCTGGCCCAGTTTCCCCGCGGCGCCGGCCCCGGCGATGCCCTGCACCGAATCCTGGAGCGCATCGACTACCAGGTCTTCGCGGACAGCCCGGAGACGACCAGCGTGGTGGCCCAGGAACTACAGCGGGCCGGCCTGGACTCGGTTCACCAAGAGCCCTTGCTAGCCGGCATCGAGCAACTACGCCTCAGCCCCATGGGGGGGGCGCTAGGCACGGCCCGCCTGGCAGATCTGCCGCGGCAGCAACGGCTGAACGAAATGAACTTTGATCTGCCCCTGGCCGTGCCGCAGGCAGCAAACCCACGCCCGGCCCTGATCCGCGCCTCGGGGTTGGCCAGGGCCTTTGCCGAACACCCCGGCGGCCTGTTCGGCGCGCGCTACGCCCAGCAGCTGGCCCAACTGGAGGTGGCCAGCCGTGGCTTCCTCACCGGCTCCATCGATCTGGTGTTCCGCTGGGGCGAGCGCTGGTGGGTGGCGGACTGGAAGAGCAACTGGCTGGGGGTACGCGATGCCGGCGGGCAGCCCCTGGCCTGCGGACCGCTCCACTACGGCCAGCAGGCCATGGCCCAGCTGATGGAACAGAACCACTACCCCCTGCAGGCGCACCTCTATGCGGTGGCCCTACACCGCTATCTGCGCTGGCGCCTACCCGATTACGACGCCGCTCGCCATCTGGGGGGCTACGCCTACGTGTTTCTGCGGGGGGTGCCCGGCCCGATCAACCTTCCCAGCAGCGGGGAGGCGACCGTGCCGGGCATGCTGGTGGAACAGCCACCCCTCGAGCGGGTGCTGGCCCTCGACACCCTGCTGCGGGAGGGCCAGCCATGACCAGCTTGGCCGCTGCCCTGCAGGAGGCCCTGCCTCGGCTAGGACAGTGCGCAGCGGAGCCCGCCGTGCTGGAGCTGATCGCAGCCCTGGCCAGCGGCCTGGAACGCGGGGAGCTGGAACTCAGTCTCGAGGGTGCGCCCCCTGAGGAGATCTCGCCGGAGGGCTGGCCGAGCCGCCATCGCCAGGCCCTCAGGGCGTCTCCCCTGGTGGCTCTGGCCGAGGCCAGCGCGCGCAATCCCGAAGCCCCGCTGGTGCTCGATGGCCTGCAGCTGCGCTGGAGGCGCTGGCACGTTCTGTTGCAGACCGTGCTGGCAAACCTGCAGGAGCGGGCCCAGCAGCCACTCATGGCGGCTGCCACCGACGACCAGCTGCAACACGCCCTGGCCCACGCCGCCCGCCAGGGCCTCGATGAACGCCAACAGCAGGCGGTGAGGGCCCTGCTCTGCCACGGCCTGGTGCTGCTGGGAGGCGGCCCCGGCACCGGCAAGACCAGCACGGTGGTGCAGATGTTGGCGGCGGCACTCCGACTCCAGCCGGAGCTGCGCCTGCACCTGGCGGCCCCCACCGGCAAAGCAGCCACCCGGCTGGGCCAGGCGGTGGCAGCAGGGGCCAGCCGCCTGGATGCCGGCCTCGACGCCGCCATCGCCGAGCGCCTGCAGCAGGCTCCCTGCAGCACCTTGCACCGCCTGCTGGAGAGCAGTGGTGAGCGCTTCCTGCGTCACCAGCGCCATCCCCTCGCACTGGATCTGCTGGTGGTGGATGAGGTGTCGATGGTGGATCTCCCCCTGATGCAGGCCCTGCTCCACGCCCTGCCGCCCCATTGCCGCCTGCTGCTGGTGGGCGACCCCGCCCAATTGCCACCGGTGGGCCCCGGAGCGGTGCTGCTGGAACTGTGCAAACCCCAGTCCTTGCAGGCCCTGGGAGAAGCCGCCGTCGAGCTCACCACCACCTATCGGAACAACGGCGCCATCGCCGCCGTGGCCCAGGCCCTGCGGCCCACCCCGACCCAGGAGCGGCTACAGCTCGACAGCGCCTCCCTCCTCACCCAGCTTGAGGCCCTCGGCCCCAACGACAACTTGCGCTGGCACACCCACAGCACCAGCCACTTGCCCCAGAGCGTGCTAGTTCGCCTGCGCCAGCACCACCACAACCTCACTGACCTGGCCCAGGCGCTCCACTGGGTGGCAACGGATGCCCTGCCCCAGAACAGCGAGCCCCTGCTGGCGGAACTGGAGCGATGCATCCTGCTCAGTCCCATGCGCCAAGGCCCCTGGGGGGTGGACAGCGTGCACCGCCAGCTGCTGGCTGAGCACTACGGACAACCGATCCAGGCCTGGCCCCTGGGGACACCCGTCCTGAACCAGCGCAACTTGCCTGAGCAGGGTCTGGCCAATGGCGACATCGGTGTGCTGGTGGAGCGAAATGGGGAACGGCTGGTGTTGTTCCCCGGCGGACGACTGCTGCACCCGGCCCGCCTCAGCCAGGCCACCCCAGCCCTGGCCCTCACCATCCACAAGTCCCAGGGGAGCCAATACGCGGAGGTGCTGCTGTTGATGCCCCCCACACGCCACTGGGATCCACGCCTGCTGTACACGGGCCTCACCCGGGCCCGCTCGCAGGCGCTGCTCGTCACACCGGACAAGGCTGGCGTTTCCGCTGCCTAGGCTTGGTGGACACCTGGCTGCCAGCGTGACGGACCGCCAGCCCACCCCAGCCGATGGCCGCGTGCAACGCCCCTGGGGATGGTTCGAATGCCTCGGCAGCGGTGATGGTTATCTGGTGAAGCGCCTCTGCATCCGGGCGGGTGAGCGCATCAGCCTGCAACGCCACCGTCACCGCAGCGAACACTGGGTGGTGGTGGCCGGCCATGGCCAGCTGGAATGCGACGACCAGCGGGTCAGCGCGGCTCCCGGCTGCGTCCTGGCCGTGCCCTGCGGAGCTGTGCACCGGGCCAGCGCCAGCGACGACGACCTGGTGATCGTGGAGGTGCAGCGCGGCAGCCAACTGCGCGAGGACGACATCGAACGACTGCAGGACGACTACAACCGCATCCCGGCCTAGTGGTAATGTTTCATTTCACCCTTTGTGAAGGGCAAGGCAGTTATTCACGGGTGTCTGCCGGCCTGTTGACGAAGGAATTCCCAGGCCCAGACCTAAACAGTGACCAATACCCCCTGCGAGAGCTTCAGCTACTCGGTGGATCTCAGCGCGGCTGAACTGCCCGCAACCCCCACCCAGGCCGAAGTGAACACCACCCTGATCGGTCCGATTGACGGGATCGAACCCACACCCGAAACGAGCGACGCCCCAGAGATCGCCGCTGAGACGGACACCACAACCCAAGCCAATGGCTTTGCCGCCTTCGGCTTCGTTCCCGAACTCCTGCAGGCCCTGGAGGCCATTGGCTACAGCGAGCCCTCCCCGATCCAGAAGGCCGCCATCCCTGAGCTGATGCTGGGCCGCGACCTGGTGGGCCAGGCCCAGACCGGCACCGGCAAGACTGCCGCCTTCGCCCTGCCCCTGCTGGCGGGTCTCGACCCTGACCAACGCACCCCCCAGGTGCTGGTACTGACCCCGACCCGTGAGCTGGCCATCCAGGTGGCCGACTCCTTCAACAGCTATGCGGCCAAGATGCCGCACCTGCGCGTCCTGCCCATCTATGGCGGCGCCGACTTCCGCGACCAGATTGCCCGGCTGAAGCGGGGCGTGCAGGTGGTGGTGGGCACCCCTGGCCGGGTGATGGATCACATGCGGCAGGGCACCCTCAACCTCTCCGGGCTGCGCAGCCTGGTGCTGGACGAGGCCGATGAAATGCTGCGCATGGGCTTCATCGACGACGTGGAATGGGTTCTGGGCCAGCTGCCCGAGAAGCGCCAGGTGGTGCTGTTCTCAGCCACCATGCCGGCCGAGATTCGCCGCATCTCGCACCAATATCTGAACGATCCGGCAGAGATCACCATCAAGACCAAGGGCTCGGACTCGAGCCGTATCCGCCAGCGCTACATCACCGTCAACGGTCCCCAGAAGCTCGAAGCCCTCAGCCGTGTCCTCGAGGCTGAAACCAAGGAGGGGGTGATCATCTTTGCCCGCACCAAGGCCATCACCGTGACGGTGGCGGAATCCCTGGAAGCCAAGGGTTACGACGTGGCCGTGCTCAACGGCGACGTGGCCCAGAACCAGCGGGAGCGCACGATCGAGCGCCTCAAGAGCGGCAGCGTGGACGTGCTGGTGGCCACGGACGTGGCCGCCCGTGGCCTGGATGTGGACCGCATCACCCTGGTGGTGAACTACGACATCCCCTTCGATTCGGAGGCCTACGTGCACCGCATCGGCCGCACCGGGCGGGCGGGCCGCACCGGTGACGCCATCCTGTTCATCACCCCGCGGGAACGCCGCTTCCTCGGCGGCCTCGAACGAGCCGTGGGTCGTCCCATCGAAGCGATGGACATCCCCAATAACGCCACCATCAACCAGAACCGCCTCGATCGCCTGCGCCAGCAGCTCACTGCTGCCCTGGAGCCTCAGCCTGCGGACAGCAAGGGTGGCGAGGCCAAGGCCGAGGAGCGGGCCCTGCTCTCAGAAATCCTGCAACGGGTGGGCCAGGAAGCCGGGGTCACCGGCGAGCAACTCGCCTTGGCCGCCCTGCAAATGGCCGTGGGCGATCAGCCCCTGCTGGTGCACGGCGATGAAAACTGGCTGCGCCAGCAGCCGAGCAACCGCGACGGCCGCGTGCGCGGCGAGCGCGGCGAGCGCGAGCGTCCCGCACCCGGCGGCCGCCGCGGACCTCGGGACGAATCCGGCCCGCCGGAAGCCCACATGGACCGCTTCCGCATTGAGGTGGGCTGGAGGGATCGGGTCAAGCCAGGCAACATTGTTGGCGCCATCGCCAACGAAGCCGGGCTGAACGGCCGCAGCATCGGGCGCATTCAGATCTTTGACACCCACAGCGTGGTGGACCTGCCCAAGGGCATGCCCGACGAGGTGTTCCAAGGCCTGCGCCGCCTGCGGGTGATGAACAAGGAACTGCAGATCAGCCGCGTTTGACACCCCGGTCCGGGCCTGCAGACCAGGCCCGGATGCTCAGCAGATTCACACCGATGGGGAGCACGGGCTCATCGCCCTCAGGCACAGAGCCGGGTCACCTCACCGGTGGACACCAGGCTCACCTGCTCCAGGGAGAGCCGCTCCATGGCCACCACCAGACCCGGCTGCACAGATTCGGTTTCAGCAGCCACCAAGCTCTGCAGCAGATCAAAGTGATCCTGGGGAGCCAGCTCGCCATCGTCGCGCCAGGCCAGGCTCCAGGGAACAGGTGCCGTCATCGGAAGAACTCGGTAACGGGTGAGGATTTGCTGACAATGGGACAATAAGTGGGCTCGCGGCGCTTTCTTCCGCTTCCCTTCCCTGTTGCTTCAAGCCTCTTTACGGGGACACCTTCCAGCGCAGCCGGCGGCAGAGGCCTGTTATCGGCAGGGCTGTAAGGTGTGCCGTGATTCCAAGGCTCACAGGCTCCACTCGGAACCGCAGCATCCACGAATCAGTGTCCAGGTTCCGTTGAAGGAATGACCATTTACGTAGGCAACCTCTCGTTCCAAGCCGAACAGGAGGATCTGCTTGATCTGTTCAGCCAGTACGGCGAAGTCTCCAAGTGCAGCCTGCCCCTCGACCGCGAGACCGGTCGGAAGCGCGGCTTTGCGTTCGTGGAGATGGCGAACGATGCCGATGAGCAAAAGGCCATCGACGACCTCCAGAACGTCGAATGGATGGGTCGGATGATCCGGGTCAACAAGGCCACCCCCCGTGAAGGCGGCGGCGGCGGCGGTGGCGGTGGCGGTCGCGGCGGCTACGGCGGCGGCGGTGGCAACCGTGGAGGCGGTGGCGGCTACGGCGGTGGCGGTGGCGGCCGCGGTGGTTATGGCGGCGGTGGCGGCGGTTATGGCGGCGGTGGCGACGGCGGCTACGGCGGCGGCGGCGGCAATCGCTGGTGAGATCTAACGGACCTGAAGAGCAACACCACCGCTTAGGTCCGTGCAGCAATCCTCCAATCCAAAAGCCCCGGGCTGACCACGGTCAGCCCGGGGCTTTCTCGTCGCTCAGCGTGTGGATGAGCCGCCGGACTCAAACAGCGGCCTGGAGCTCCTCCACATCCAGCAGATCATGCAGCTGATCCCGCTGCCACAAGCTGCGCCGCAGCTCAGCAACCGGATGGGTGGGCTGCAGCTCGCCTTCACGGGGCTCAGGCAAGGCGCTGCGCAGGGAACGGCGGCGCAACTTGGCGGTCCAGCGATGGAAGCGGTGGAACGATCTTGAACGCGTCATGGACAGCTCCTTGTGGAGACCCCATCGGTCTACCGCAGCTGACGAGCTGGCAACAAGGGGCGAACAACAGCTTCACAATCTTCTTCGAAGAAACCCGTACTTACACCTATGGGCAGTAGATCTCGACCGGGGTGATGGTGGGATCAGGTCTAGAGAGGAGCCAGAGATGGACGCCACCCCACCCCAGCAGCACAGCCGAAGCTGAGCAACGTTCCGTGATCCGATTCAGGCGTTCCCGTTCAAGCATCAGGGCCAGCCAGACCGAAGGGTTCGAGCTTCTAGTGCGCAGCATCCAGCCTGCGAACGCTCCCATGGCTCCGTCGAGCCGTCGAACCATCCCAGGTCCCCGGCCCGTTCCATCCAGTCGACGATCCACGTTCCAATCGGGAATTCAGATTCAGAGTCAGGCCTAGGTCCACGTATAATGTCCAAGCCCACGTATTAACGCCAAGCCCAACAAGACCCACATCAACCAACGTCCAAGGCAACACAAGACCAAGACATCACAAGCCCAAGACAATTAACGTCCAATACGTGCCCATCAGGGGTCAACGCCCGGATCAAAGACTGCTCACCTGACCATTCACCCACTCATTTCGCCACAACGGTTCAACAATCCAAGACTCCCTAAGCCAGCCCCCCGGGGCTGGCTTCTTAAATGGCGGCATGAGCGACCCTTCCAACCCCAACGACGCGCTGCAGCGCCTGCTGCGCACCCTGCGCCCCCATCGCCGCCTGGTATGGCTGGCCACCGCCTGCTCGGTGCTCAACAAGCTGTTTGACCTGGCTCCGCCGGTGCTGATCGGCCTGGCGGTGGACGTGGTGGTGCAGCAGAACACCTCCTGGCTGGCGGCCCTGGGCTTCACCACCGTGCCGCTGCAACTGGGGGTGCTGGCGGGGCTCTCCTTCCTGATCTGGAGTGCCGAATCCCTATTCGAATACCTCTATGCCCTGTTGTGGCGCAACCTGGCCCAAACCGTGCAGCACGAGTTGCGTCTGGAGGCCTACAGCCATCTGCAGCAGCTGGAAATGGGCTTCTTTGAAGCCAGCAGCAGTGGCCGGCTGCTCACAATTCTCAACGACGACATCAACCAGCTGGAGCGATTCCTCGACCACGGGGCGAACGAAATCCTGCAGCTGATCACCACGGTGCTGGCGGTGGGAGGCGCCATGGCCTGGCTCTCGCCGTTGGTGGCAGGGGTGTCCTTCCTGCCCATCCCGGTGATTCTGTGGGGATCGCTCACCTTTCAGAAACGGCTGCAACCCCGCTACCGCGACGTGCGGGACCGCGCCGGCGATCTGGCCAGCCGCCTGGCTAACAACCTGGGGGGCATGCTGACGATCAAGAGCTACACCGCAGAGACATGGGAACTCGAACGGCTCTGCGAGCAAAGCCAGGCCTATCGGCGCAGCAACGGGCGGGCCATCCGTCTGTCCGCGGCCTTCATCCCATTGATCCGCTTCGCCATCCTGTTCGCCTTCCTCGCCATCCTGGTGATCGGCGGCCTGCAGGCCTGGCAAGGCCGGATCGCCGTGGGCACCTACAGCTTCCTGGTGTTCATCACCCAGCGCTTGCTGTGGCCCCTCACCACCCTGGGACGAACCCTCGACGACTACCAGCGGGCCATGGCCTCCACCCAGCGGGTGCTGGATCTGCTGGACACACCCATCACGATTCCCGGCGGCCACAGGCCCCTGCCCCTGCACGCGGTGCGGGGATCACTGGACTTCCGCAGCGTGGGGTTCGCCTATTCCGGCCGCTCACCCCTGCTGAAGGACTTCAACCTCAGCGTGCCCGCAGGCAGCACCATCGGCATCGTGGGGGCCACTGGATCCGGCAAGAGCACCATCGTGAAACTGCTGTTGCGGCTCTACGAGGTGCAGCAGGGTGAGATCTGCCTGGATGGCCTGCCGATCCGCGAGCTGGAACTGGGAGACCTGCGCCGCGCCATCGGCCTCGTGAGCCAGGAGGTGTTCCTGTTCCATGGCACCGTGGCCGAGAACATCGCCTATGGAAGCTTTGATGCCTCCCGCGCCGCCATCGAACAAGCCTCCCAACAGGCTGAGGCGGCACGGTTCATCGAGGCGCTGCCCCAGGGCTACGACACGGTTGTGGGAGAGCGAGGCCAGCGCCTCTCGGGTGGTCAGCGCCAGCGCATTGCCCTAGCTCGCGCCATTCTCAAGAATCCGCCGGTGCTGATCCTCGATGAGGCCACCGCCGCGGTGGACAACGAAACCGAAGCCGCCATCCAGCGCTCCCTGGATCGGATCACTGCCGACCGCACCACGCTGGTGATCGCCCATCGCCTCTCCACCGTGCGCCACGCCGATCGGATCGTGGTGATGGAGGAGGGCAGCATCGTGGAGAGCGGCCGCCATGAGCAGCTGATCAACAGCCAGGGGGCCTACGCGCGGCTCTGGCGCGTGCAGGCAGGCTTACGGGAAGGGGAAGCCCTCAGCCTCTGAAGCCCCCAGGGGGCAGGACCGGCCTGCCATGGCGAGAGATCCCTACCGGGTCACGCCCTGCTGCAGGCACGCAGGCTCCATAGCGTTCAGGAACCGATTCCCCCGCCTGATTGCACCCATGGATGCGATCAATCCCTGCCCCGACGCCATCAGCTTTCGTGCCCTGGCGGCTCTCCACCAACACGCCCTGGTGGAGACCGATGGAGCCAGCCAGGAGCCGCTCGAGCACCCTGCCCTGCAGGAGCTCCAGGGCCTGCTTGAGCAGTATGGCCAGCTCAGCCAGCGACTCCTCGCCGAACTGAACGCGCAAGCGCCGGCGCTCAAACAACAGCGCAGTGCCAGGCAACTGATGGCCCTGGGGGCGCTGCAGGCCCACCTGCAGATGGGCCTGCGGGCCCTCGTCGCCAGCGAGGAGTGAGGCATCCCTAAGGTGCCCCGGCCTGGCCAGCCGAAAAACTGACCGTCGCGTAGAGGGCGTAGCTCGGCAAGTCAAGAAGCATGAAATAAGTTTTGAGAATGAAGAGTCCCGCCCTGAAGCCCCCCGGGGGGCGTCGCCCAGACGCGCGAGGGCCCGTGCTGCTGGCCATCGCCGTGGGGCTCGGGGGGGGGGTACTGCTCGCGGCACCACTGACGGAGCTGCTCAAGGGCGACCTGCTGGGTCAAACCCCCCAGTTGGCGAACCCCTTCAGCGGCTGGACAGGCTTGGGCGACCGGGAAGTGGTGATCCTCGGCACCGACGTGGGTGGCGGCAACACCGACGTGATGTACACCCTGCGGGTGCAGGACGGCATGACCAAGCTCACCCAGGTGCCACGCGACACCTACATCGACTCCAGCAGCTTTGGACCGCTCAAGGCCAATGCCCTTTATGCCATGGGGGGCCCGGAGGCGGTGAAAAGCGAGCTCTCCAGGCATCTGGGGCGGCCGGTGGACCACCACATCCTGGTGAACCTGTCGGTGATCCGGCGCCTGGGGGATGCCCTGGGAGGCCTGGAGGTGGACGTCCCCAAGGCGATGTACTACGTGGACAACAGCCAGGGGCTCAGCATCGATCTCCAGCCGGGGCGGCAACGGCTTCAAGGGCGCGATCTGGAGGGTTTCCTGCGCTTCCGGCACGATGAGATGGGTGACATCGGCCGCCTCGACCGCCAGAAGTTGGTGCTCAAGGCCTTGTTCGAGCAGATCACCCGTCCTGAAAATCTGGTGCGCCTGCCGGCCCTGCTGGCCGCAGCCGGCAAGGACCTCACGACCGACCTGGGCCCCATGGAGATCGGCGGTCTGATCACCGCCATGGGGGGGACCCAACTGAACACGGAACGGCTGGGGGGCCGCCCCTTCATGCGTGATGGCATCTCCTACTGGGAGGCGGAGTGGCCGGTGGCGGCTGGAGCGGCGGCCGCCACCGGCGGCAGCGAGCGCTACAAGTTCCTGTTCTGATTCCGATAGGCCCCTGGCACCAGCACCAGGAACAGCCACCACCACACCAGCACCGCCAGCGCTACCGGCGCCGTGATCCACCACAGCCGCAACAACCACCAGGAGCCCGCCACGGCCGTACTTCCCGTGAGCAGGATTGACCAGGGCTGACACCACCACGGCTTCTGCGCCCACAGACTCGCCGGCGTGGCCGTTGGATTGGGCTCAGCCATGGGGTGGTCCTCCGTTGTGATGGCCGTTGCCATGCTGGGACAGCACCACCAGAGCCAGCAGCAGCGCCACAGCAGCCAGCAGCGGTGTTGAGGCCGCCACCGTGACCCCCAAGGCTGCCGTGAACCAGATCGAGGCGGCACTGGTGAGGCCATGCACCTGTGGGGTGCTGTGACCCCGGCGGCCGGAGCGATCCACCAGGATTTCGCCGGCCCCCAGGAAACCAATCCCAGTGGCGACCCCCTGAATCACCCGGCTGCGCGCCTCGGGATCAGGTCCGGCCGCCAGCACCATCAAGCAGGCACTGAGCCCCACGAGCACGTGCACCCGCACGCGATTGGGCTGGGGTTCACTGAAATGCTGCGCTCGGTTGTAGCCCACGGCCATGCCACACAGCACGGCCAGCCCCATGCGCAGCAGGGCCTCCAGATCCACCGTGATGGCCGGCACCCAGCTCACGACACGCAGACGCGGCGTGACTGATCCCCATAAGCTCCTGGCAACTGATCGTTGCCGCGGCCCGTGCAGAACCTGTTGCTGCGCAACAGCCTGAAGTTGTTCGTGGCCGTGTTCATCACAGCGGCAATCGCCTCCTGGACCGAGCGCATTCAGTTTCTCTGGTATCCGCTGATGGCGGTGGTGATCGTTGTGGACGACAACGACGATCACACCGTTCAGGCCGCCACCAGCCGCATCCTTGGCACCGTGATGGGGGGGCTGATCACCTTCCTGGTGCACACCATCCTGAGCGGCTGGATCGGCGTGCTGGTGTCGTTGCTGCTGATGATTCCGGTCCTGCAATGGCTGGGCTGGCAGAGCGCCCTGGGCACCGCCGGGCTCACCAGCGTGATGTTTCTGATGCTTCCCAGCCATGCGGCCCTGAACTGGGATTACGTGTTTAACCGCGGCCTCGACACCGTGGCGGGCTGCGTCGTGGCCATCGGGGTTGGCCTGCTCTTCTGGCCCCGCAACAGCACCAGCGAACTCAACGCCGCCGATCGCCACCTGCGCACGCTGCTGCAGACCCAGCTGCAGGCCTACAGCGACTGGCTCGAGCACCGCGGATTCCGGCCCCAGCCGCTCGATCCCGCGCCACTCAGCAACGACCTGCAGCGCATGGAGCAACTGGTGGCCCGGGAGCGCAGCGGCCCGCGCCACCAGGCCCTGCACCAAAGCGGCTGGGAGCGACGGCTACGACTGTGGCAGCTCGCCCACTTTCACTGGATCGCCTGGGAACGGCTGATGGCCGGGCTACCGGAGCAGCAGAGCCTGCAGGCTGATCTGCTGCGCCAGGTGGTGGTGGAGCTGCAACGGCAGCTGAGCGGAGAACCCGGGCCCACCCCAAGACGCCAGCCGCAGCGCTGGCAGCAGCTGGCTCAACAACTGCGCCTGCCACTGCTGCCGCTGCTGGCCCTGGCCGAGGAAGGGCGCCCGCTGCATGCCTGTCTTGGGGGGTTGAACCGGATGGCCCCGCCGTGATCAACCGCACTGCCCTGCGCACGGCCATCACCGCCGGGCTCGGCAACGCCTTCGCCAGCCTCTCAGGCGTTGAATTCAGCCAATACGTGGCTCTGGCAGTGCTGGCGGTGTCCACCGGCACCTACGGCGCAGCCCTGACCCTCGGGCGCCAGCGCCTGCTGGGCACGGCGCTCGGGTCGGTGTTGCTGCTGATCGGCTACGAGGGCTTACGGGGTCTGCCGATGCCGCTCGCGATCGCCATCACCCTCGGCGCCCTGCGCCTGCTGGGCGGGCTACTGAAGCTGCAGGTGGGCTACAAGGTGGGCGGCATGATCATTGTGATGGGCTGGCTCGTGCACGAGGGCGGCCTGGCCACCTGGATCCCGATCCGCTTCTTCTGGACCTCTTTCGGGGTCTTGATCACGCTGCTGGGGCTGCGGCTGTTCTGGCCGGCCCGTGCGTTGGACATCAGCCTGGCCCGGGTCGGGGATCTGCTCGGCCAACTGCAGAGCTGCTACGGCGACCTGGCCGCAATGGTGGATCCCGCTATGGCAGGCCAGGTGGCCGAAGCGGTGAACATCCAGCGCTACCGGGCCCTGCGCAACCGACTCATTGCCATCCGGCAACAACGGCCCGTGCTCCAGCAGGAACTGGGCACGCTGCCGGAGCGCCATCCCGCAACCCTGCTGATGGCCAACTTCGACACCACCGCCTCGCGCCTGATCACCATGGTGGGCGGCATGGTGCGGGAGGCGCCCACCCGCCAGGATCCCCAGCTGGTGGTGCAGCTGCACCGGGCCGAAGCGGAACTGCTGCGAGCGATGGCTAGCCAGCTCGGCCGATGGAGCCAGCAGATCCAGGCTCACAAGGGCCTGCCTGAACCGCCGCCAACAGGCCTGCAGCTTCCCGACAGCTGGGAGCAGCTCGGCGAGGAGCTCAACAACCCCACCGCCAACACGGCCTCGCTGCAGCGGCTGGAGCGGATCGCCAGCCGGCTGATGCTGTGCCGCCAGGCCGAGCAGGCCATCCGCGATGGCGAAGCAAACTGGGCGGCAATCCTGGGAAGGGCCTGAACCGAGCCGATGGCCGTCCTCAGCCGCCTGCTGCAACAGCGTCACGCCTACTACCGCGCCCTGCTCGCGGTTGAAGTGATCGTCCTCGTAAGCCTGCGCGGCCTTCAGAACGCCCCGCGGCTGGTGAGCGTGATGTACCTGCTGATCTCCGGCGTGGCTGTCTTGCTGGATTCACCTTTGCTGCCGCAAAACAGGCTCAAACCATCGGAGAGCGAGTCGATCCCGCAGCGGCTGGAACATCGGCTGCACAAAGCTTTGCTGCGCCGCCGGGTGGTGGTGATCGCCTGGATTCTGGCGGTCATGATCGAGGTGATCTGGCAGGCCGCGCTGGTGTTCAACCCGGCCATGGCCGTGCAGCTCAGCGTTCCCCATCTGGTGATCTGGCTGGTGCTGATGCTGGAGCTGCTGTGGGGGGTGATCACGGCTCTAGCTGAAGAACCGGTCTTCAGCGGCGACCTGATCACTGGCGCGGCCGCCGGTTATCTGCTGGTGGGCTTCACCGGTGGCACCGTGCTCAATTCCCTGCTCGTGCTCGATCCGGCGGCCTTCAACCTGCCGGCCCACGGACACGCGCTACCCGATGGCATCGGCCATGCGCCAGCGATGCTGGGGGCCGCCTTCGCCAGCCTCACCACCGTCGGCAGTGCTGTGCTCACAACGGGAAGCCTCACCAGCCTCACCGCCAGCGTGGGCATCACGATCGTGGGCCAGCTCTATGTAGCCATCCTGATCGCCGGTGTGCTCGGCAAGCCGAGGGAGCTGGCCAAGCCCGTTGCCGCCCCTGAAGCTGAACACCCCCAGGGCAGAAGAGCCATCGCGCGAAGCAGATTGAGACTCCCGAGGCGCTGATCTGCATCACCGTGGCCCTGCGCAATCGTGCCCTCGCTCTGTTGTGGCTGGGGATCAGCCCAGCCCAGGTGGCACAAACTGCGCTGGCCGCTCCACCGGCACCCCCGGCACCAGCCCAGCGCAATCTCTCCACCACCACAGAGCTACTGGAGCGCAGCTGGCGGCGCCTGGATGCTGAGCTGCGCGCCCTGGACCAGCTGCTCCCGAGTGAGCCCGAAGCGCCGGTGGACAACGTGCTCGCCACGCCGCAGCTGCCCGCCAATCTGATCCGGGCCAATCAACCGGCCAGCGGCCCGATCCAACCCGCCGCCACGGTGGCCAGCCCACCGCTGGATCTGCCCACCCCCCAGCAACTCCAGGCCGGCAGCGTGGCCAGCCTGAGCCTCGAACAGGCCCTGGCCATCGCCTTTGCC
>CANHMF010000030.1 GCA_947461705.1 Synechococcaceae cyanobacterium | reverse complement strand
TCGACCTGGCTGCTGCAGAAGCCACCCCCGTGGCTCTGACCGCACCCGCAATCGGCTGAGGGTGATCGGGAGTTTCTCCCGACCCCAGCCACCAACGAGCCCCCGCCACGGCGGGGGCTTTTTTATTGGCGACGCGCGGATCGGGGAGAGTGGCTCCAGCGGTTTGGATGCCAGTGGTGGGGGACGAGCTGCAGCGCACAGCCGCTCAGGTGGTGGCGGAGCTCCAGCTGGAGCCCCATTCGGAAGGCGGCTGGTACCGGGAGCTGCATCGCAGTGAAGCAGCCGTTCAGCGTTGGGATGGCGAGGCCCGATCCGGGTTAACCCTGATCGTGTTTCTGTTGGCGGCTGGTGAAGCCAGCGGCTGGCATCGGGTGCTCCACGCCGATGAAACCTGGCACTTCGCTGGGGGCGAGCCCTTGGAACTCTTGATCCTGGAACCAGGCGCGGGCACGCCAACCCGGCGGCTCCTGGGCCCCCTGGGCCTCGGTGGTGGTGCTTCAGCGGAGCTGACCCCACCCGTGGCGGTAGTGCCTGCGGGCTGGTGGCAGGCGGCCCGCTCCATGGGCCGCTGGAGTTTGGTGACCTGCTGCGTGGCCCCAGGTTTTGACTTCCGGGATTTTCAACTACTGCGCGAACTTCCGCGCGAGCAGCATCCCCTGGGCGCCATGGAGAGCTTGCTCTGATCAAGACGCAGGCGAGACCGGTTCGCGGTTGTGGAAAGCCAACAAAACACCGGCACCAGCCGGAGCGCTGAGCTCGTTTGTGTGTGACAACCAGTCGTGAAAGCCGGTGACTGGATTTGAACCTGCGACCTACTGATTACGAATCAGTTGCTCTACCACTGAGCTACACCGGCATCGCCATGAAATTAGCATTCAGGCCTCTCTGGCCCGCGGTGACGCCGATGGTTCCTCCCTCCCGTGAGCCCCTGGATCCGGCCCTCAGGGCCCGTTTGCTGCAGGAAGCGCGCACACCTTGGCGTGGCCTGCGCAGGGCCCTCTGGCTGGCCTTCACGGCCTCTGCAGCGCTTGGTCTGGCCACGATGGCGATGCGAGCCTCTGCGGGCGAAGCTGTGCCCAGCTCAGATCTGCTGATCCAGGTTGGGGCCCTCAGCCTCTTCGGGGTCCTGCTCTGGCGGGATCGTGCTGCTGACCCCGGAGACGGTTCCAGCGGAGCCGACTGAAGGCTCGGCCGTGGTGGCTTCAGCGCTCGCCTCGGCCAGATCCTGGGGTGCGGGCTCTGGTTCGGTTTCGGGCTCAGAATCAGGCACGGCAGCAGCCGGCTCAGGCATTTCAGGGACTTGGGGTTGGGTTTCGACTGGCTCCAGCTCGAGGGCTGGCAGCAGCAGGAGTGGCAGGCCCAGGTTGAGGCGTTGCTCGGAGGCCTCAACCTGGGTGAGCGGCAGCGTTTGCTCGATCTGCTGGCTGGAGCGACTGAACATCCACAGGGCCTGCACCACCTGATGCCACTGCCACAGCATGAGCACCAGCAGGGGCACGGCCACCAGCAGCACCACCAGCCGCGGGCTGGCGGCCAGCGGCGACCAGGCCCAGGCCATGCCGGCGGCGGCATCGATCCACCACACCAGGGGCAGCAGCAGGGCCGCTCCGCTGCTGGTCAGCAGTTTCAGGGGGAGAGCGTTCTGGAGGGCGCTGAGGCGCAGTTGATCGGGCCGGCGGGCCCGCATCGGCACTTGCAGCAGCAGCAGTGACCAGAGATCGGGCGGCAGTCGCCAGAACAGCACCGCCGGGCCCAGGGAGCCGAGCGCCCAGGTGAGCAGCCGCTCGAAGCCAGGGAAGAGCCCTGGATCGGCGCCAGCCAGCACCAGCAGCAGGAGCACCGCCTCCAGGGGCAACACCGCCAGCCCCAGCAGCTGGAGCCACAGCAGGGGTTCGCGGCGGGCTGGGTTGCCCCGGAGGGTGATCACGGTCAGAGGGTGAGGGTGCGGCGCTGGGTGACCAGTTTGAAGGCCTCAACGCGATCGCCTTCCTGCCAGTTGGCGAAGCGATCCGTGCCGATGCCGCATTCGAAGCCGGTGGCCACCTCCTTCTGGTCGTCCTTGCCACGGCGCAGGGAGTCGAGGTCGCCCTCGAACACCTTCTCCTTGCCGCGGAAGACGCGCACCTTGCAGTTGCGCTGCAGCTTGCCGTTGGTGACGTAGCAGCCCGCCACGGCGCTCTTGCCGATGGTGAACACGGCCCGCACCTCGGCTTCGCCCAGGGACTCCTCCACCAGTTCGGGTTCCAGCAGGCCTTCCATGGCGAGCTGGATGTCCTCGAGCAGCTTGTAGATCACGTCGTAATCCCGCACATCCACACCGGTGGCATCGGCGGCGCGCTTGGCACCAGGAGCCATGGAGGTGTTGAAGCCCACGATCACGGCGCCGGAAGCGGCCGCCAGGTCCACGTCGGTCTCGGTGATTTCGCCCGGAGCGGAGAGCAGCACCCGCACCTGAACTTCGCCCTGGGGCAGCTGTTCCAGCGAACCGAGGATGGCTTCCACGGAGCCTTGCACGTCGGCCTTGAGGATGAGGTTGAGCTCCTTGAGCTCGCCCTCGCTGGCCTGACCGGACATGGAGCCGAGGGACACCCGGCGGGACGCCATCTGCTGAGCCAGACGGGTGGCGCGGGCCTCATTGGCGCGATCGCCCACCACGGAGCGGGCGGTCTTCTCGTCCGGATACACCTCGAACTCGTCGCCGGCCGTGGGAACTTCGCTGAAGCCCAGCGCTTCCACGGCATAGGAGGGGCCGGCCTCCTTGACCCGCTTGCCCGTGTCGTCCACCATGGCGCGCACCTTGCCCAGCACGGGGCCAGCGGCCAGCACGTTGCCGGTGCGCAGGGTGCCGTTCTGGATCAGCAGGGTGGCCACAGGGCCCTTGGCCTTGTCGAGGTGTGCCTCGATCACCGTGCCCTTCGCCATGCGATCCGGGTTGGCCTGGAGGTCTTCCACCTCCGTCACCAACAGGATCATCTCCAGCAGCTTGTCGATGTTCTCGCCCTTGATGGCGCTCACCGGCACCATCACGGTGTTGCCGCCCCAGTCCTCCGCCAGCAGGTCCTGGCCGGAGAGCTCCTGTTTCACCCGCTCGGCGCTGGCACCTTCCTTGTCGATCTTGTTGATCGCCACCACGATCGGCACCTCGGCGGCGCGGGCGTGGCTGATGGCCTCGAGGGTTTGGGGGCGCACGCCGTCATCGGCGGCCACCACCAGCACGGCCACGTCGGTCACCTTGGTGCCCCGGGCCCGCATGGCCGTGAAGGCCTCGTGGCCAGGGGTGTCCAGGAAGGTGATCTTGCGCTGTTCACCAGCGTGGGGAATTTCCACCTGATAGGCACCGATGTGCTGGGTGATGCCTCCGGCTTCGCCTGCCGCCACACGGGTTTTGCGGATGGCGTCCAGCAGGCTGGTCTTGCCGTGGTCCACGTGGCCCATCACGGTCACCACGGGCGGACGGCGGATCAGGTGAGCCATGTCGCTCTCCTCGATCATCTCCACCGTCTTCTTGGCGGCTTCCTGGACGTCGTCCTCCAGCACCGGCACCCCGAATTCCTCGGCCACGGCTTCGATGGTGGAGAGATCGAGGCTCTGGGTGACCGTGGCGATCACCCCCTTGAAGAACAGGCTCTTGATGATCTCGGAGCTTTCCACGCCGAGCTTTTCGGCCAGCTCCTGCACCGTGAGGTTGCCCTCCGGCACGATCAGCATGTCGGGACGCTGTTGCTTGGCCTCCCGAGCGGCCCGCAACTCCATGGCGCGGCGGCGCTGACGCTGGCGGGTGGTTTCCTTCTTGCGCTTGCGCATGGCCGCCACGGGCTTGGCGGCAGGGGCTGCCGGCTTGCTGCGGGGCTTGGCGGGCCGGGCCAGGCTGGCCTGCAGCACCAGCGCTTCCTGTTCACCGGCGAAGCCGCCGGTTTCAGCCGTGAGGGCATCATCGTTTTCGCCGATGATGTGCACCTTTTGCCGCTGCTTCTGCGGTGAGCGGCTGCGCAGGGCTTCCAGCTTGGCGCTGTCGTCCCAATCGGGGCGACGGGCACGACCAGGGGCCTGCGGCGTGCGGAAGTTGGGCCGGCGCGGTGCGCTCGGCGGGGTGGCGGTGGGGCGAGCGGGACCGCCTTCCGTGCCTGGAGCACCGGCTTCACCGGCTCCGGCAGGGCGCCGCGGCGGGGCGGCCATCGGCCGTGCACCGGGCTTCTGCAGCTGCATGAGCTCGCCAGGGGCCACCGGCTTGCGCATGCCAGGCATGCCTGGCCGCGTGGGGGGAGCCGGACGTGTGCCGCCGCCAGCGGGGCCGCTCACATCGCGGCGGATTGGTTTACCAACCAGTTCCACCTGGGCCCGTACGGGCGGAGCTCCGGGTTTGCCTGCCTGGCCAGGCCGCACGGGGGCGGGAGCGCCGGGGCGGGTGGGCATGCCGGGGCGCTGGCTCAGGGGGGGGCGTCCCGATGGGGGCGCCGGGCGGTTGCTGCCGCCCTGGCCCTGGCCGCCCTGGGGCCGACCCACCAGCTGGGGCTTGCCGGGGGCAGGCCGAACCGGTGCCGGCGTGCCAGGGCGCTGGGGTGTTGCCGCTGCGGGACGTGCCGGGGGAGCGCTGGGGCGTGGTGCGGGTGCTGCAGCAGCAGGGGGCGTGGGAGAGGCGGGCTTGCGCGCCGCCGGTGCCGGGGTGGCGGGTGACTTGGCCACGATCGCAGGCGCGGGCCGGGCCGGCGCTGATGGAGCGGCCGGGCGGGCCGGGGTGCTGGGCTTGGCCGCAGCAGCGGGCCGGGCTGGCGGGGCTACCACCGGTGCCGGGCGGGCGGGCTTGGCCACCTGCGGGGCCTGGGCCGCAGGCTTGGCAGCGGGCTTGGCCACGGGAGGCTTGGGAGCGGCCACGGCTGCGGGCGGACGAACGGGGGTGGGCGCCGGGCTGGTCGGACGCGCCGGTGCTGCCGGTGCCGCTGGCGCGGCGGCTGCGGGCTTGGCCGGGGCCATGGGGGCGCTCGGGGCAGCGGGTGCTGGGGCTTTCTGCACCGAAAGGATGGCCTTGGGTGCGGCCGCAGCGGGGGCTGCCGGCTTGCCATTGCCCGTGATCAGGCTGCGGATCCGGGCGGCCTCGTCGTCGCTGATCGAGCTGCTGTGGCTCTTGGCAGCAATCGCCAGCTTCTCGGCGGCATCGAGCACGTCCTTGTTATCCAGGCCCAGATCCCGGGACAGCTCGTAAATCCTCACTTTGCCGCTGCTGGTCATTCAGTGCTCCAATCGGTCGGGGCAACGGGTGCCACCGGGCCCCACGCGCGGTAAGGCCACTATTCATCTTGCCTCAGAGCCTGCAACAGGGGTGGTGTTCAGGCGCTGCTCCAATGCCGCGTAGATGGAATCTGCAACCTGGCACCGGAGTCCCTTCTGCAGTTTCTTGCGGCGCTTGGCCTCCTCGAGACAGGCCTGGGTCGGGCAAAGGTAGGCCGAGCGGCCCATGCCCTGATCCAGGCTCAGTCCTCCGTCCTTGAGGCGGATGACCCTCCAGAGCTGCTGGCGGTCCAGCAGCTGTCGGCAGGTCACACAGCGCCTCAGAACGGCTTGGCCGCTCACCGGGTTTCGTCCTCGGCTGGGGCGTCTTCGGTGGCCGACTCTTCGTCCACGGCCTCAGCCGCAGGCTCGCTGTCGGGCTCGGCTTCGGCGTAGGCCTGCTCCTCGTAGGCCGCTTCGCCTTCGGCGTACTCCTGCTCGTCCTCGGGCAGGGGATACAGCTCCCGCAGGCGCGCATCCTCTTCGGCACGCAGGGCCTGTTCGGCCATCAGGCGTGCTTCTGCTTCGGCCTGGAGGGCCTCATCCTCCTCGCGCATGGCGATCAGCTCCGCCACTTTTTCGTCTTCGGAGGCCTGGTCGTATTCGGTGCTGTTCTTGATGTCGATCTTCCAGCCGGTGAGGCGGGCGGCCAGGCGCACGTTCTGACCCTCGCGGCCGATGGCCAGGCTCAGCTGGTCGGGGGGCACCAGCACATGGGCGTGCTGGCCCTCGGGGTCCACCAGGCGCACGGCCTCCACCCGGGCAGGGCTGAGGGAGTTGGCGATGTACTGGCCGGGGTCCTGCGACCAGCGGATCACGTCGATCTTCTCGCCGCGCAGTTCGTTCACCACCTGCTGGATGCGGGAGCCGCGGGCGCCGATGCAGGCCCCCACCGGATCCACTTCCCGCTCCACGCTGTCCACGGCCACCTTGGTGCGGGGGCCCACCGAGCGGGAGGGAGGATTGGCTTCCCGGGCCACGGCCACGATCCGCACGGAGCCCTCCTGGATCTCGGGCACCTCGTTCTCGAACAGGTACACCACCAGGCCAGCGTTGGAGCGGCTCACGAACAGCTGTGGCCCGCGGCGGGGGACCTCGCTCACCTCCTTGAGGAACACCTTGAAGGTGGCGTTGGCGCGGTAGTTGTCGTTGGGCAGCTGGTCGCGCCGGGGCAGTTCGGCCTCCACTTCAGGACGACCCAGGCCGCTGCTCACGGCCATGATCACGCTCTGCCGCTCGAACCGGATCACCCGGGCGGTGAGCACGGGGTCTTCCAGGTCGGCGAATTCCTCCTGGATCATGCGGCGCTGCTGGTCGCGCAGCTTCTGGGCCAGCACCTGCTTGGTGGTGGCGGCGGCCATGCGGCCGAAATCATCTTTTTCAGGGGTGACGTCCAGCACCACCGTGTCGCCGACCTGGGCGTCTTCTGCCACCTGCATCACCTCGGCAAGGGCGATCTGGTGGTCTTCGCTCTCCACCTCTTCCACGATGATCTTGGAGGCCAGCACCCGGTAGCCCTCTTCATCCACGTCCAGGGCGACGTCGAAATTCGAGAAGTAGTCCTCCTCGAAGGGGTCTTCGCTGATGCCGAGGTACAGCGTGCGGCGGTAGCGCTCGTAGCCCTTGAGCAGGGCCTCGCGCAGGGCCGACTCCACCACCTGGGTGGGCAGCTTCTTCTCTTCGCTGATGTCCTCGATCAGGTTCGCCAGACCGGGGAGAAGAACCAGTGCCATGGATGAGAGGTCGCGTCAGACGCGGGGAGAACGGGATGAGGGGGCCTTGCCTGGCGGCGTCAGCCCTCAGTGGGGGTGGTGAGGCGTACGGCGATCACCTCGTTGCGGGGAACGCGAACGGTGCGGCCGCGCACGTTGAGGTGCACGGTGGTCTCGTCGCGTTCCAGCAGGAGGCCCTCGCGCTTCAGCTCACCCCCTGTCTTGGCGTCGTGGACGTGAACTTCGACCGGGAAGCCGCGAAAACTGCGGAAGTCACGATCGTCCTTCAGTTCTTCGCCGATGCCGGGGCTGCTGATTTCCAGAACATAGGCCTCCTCGAGCAGATCGCTGCCCTCGAGGGCCTCCCCCAGCACGCCACTGAAGGCGGCGCAGTTGTCGAGGCTCACGTCCCCCCCATCGGCCAGGCGCAGCTGCACCTGCAGCGTCATCGGGATGCGGTGGGTGAGCAGCTGCAGGCCACACACCTGGAATCCGGCGGATTCAGCAACCTGGCTGGCCAGGGTGTGCAGATCAGGGATCAGGGGATGCGGCAAGGCGAGGAGGTTCAGCAGGGGGACGTTTGGCCCGTCCGGCACCTGCAGAGTTCTGCTCCCGTGGCCGCGTGCGGAGGATTCCGCCAGCTGGTCAAGGGGATGCCCGCCGGGCACCCGTTGACCCTACGTGATCAGAGAGAACCGAGATCCACGGCGGGCGGTTCCATGTAGTTGTCACCGGGTTGGATCTCGCCGCGCAGGCTGGGATCCTGGTTGAGGCACTGGCCCTTCTGCTCGTCGGTGCGCAGGTATTGGCACACCCGTGCCCAGAGCTTGGACCGGGTGGAGGGGCCGCCCTGGCTGAAGTGCACGAGGTCGCCACCGCCGGCCATGCCCTGGATCTCCACCTGGCAGAGGGCGCAGCGTTGACGGGTGCCCGGGGGGATCGCAGCCATGCCAGCAAAGCGAAGAACGGGCAACTTAAGTCCAGTGGCGGGCTCGGGCTGGTTCGGGGTCTGGTGACCCCTGGATCGTGCCTAGCCTTGGGGGATTGTGCCCATGGCCCCTTGCGACGCCTGCCTGACGCCTTGTGTGCCCTGCTGCTGGGTGTTCTGCTCCTGGCGCCGCTGCCGGCCGTCGCCACGGACCTGCAGCCCCGCAGTTTTGTCACGGCTGCGGTGAAGCGGGTGGGCCCGGCGGTGGTCCGCATCGATACCGAGCGCAGCGTGCCGCGGGCCGGTTTGGATCCAGCCTTCAGTGATCCGCTCCTGCGCGAGTTGTTCGGCGATCCCAGTCCGAATGCCCGCGAGCGGGGCCAGGGTTCCGGGATCGTGATCGACGCCAAGGGGCTGGTGCTCACCAATGCCCACGTGGTGGACGGTGCCGACCGGGTGGAGGTGACCCTGGCCGACGGCCGTGAGGTGGAGGGCAGCGTGTTGGGTGCTGATGCTGTGACCGATTTGGCGGTGGTGCGGATCCCCAACCCTGCCGATCTCCGGGCCGCTCCCCTCGGTGACTCGGAGGCCCTTGAGGTGGGCGATTGGGCCATCGCCCTGGGTACGCCCTATGGCCTGGAGCGCACCGTGACCCTGGGCATCGTGAGCAGCTTGCACCGCAACATCACCAGCCTTGGCTTCTCAGATAAACGCCTCGATCTGATCCAGACCGACGCCGCCATCAATCCGGGCAACTCCGGTGGTCCGCTGGTGAATGCGGCTGGCGAGGTGGTGGGCATCAACACCCTGGTGCGTTCAGGTCCGGGGGCGGGCCTTGGTTTTGCTATCCCGATCAACCTGGCCAAGGTGGTGGCGGCGCAGCTGGGCAAGGGGGATGCCGTGGTTCATCCCTATCTCGGCCTGCAGTTGGTGCCCCTAACGGCCCGTCTCGCCCGGGACAACAACGCGGATCCCAATGCTTTGGTGCAGCTGCCGGAGCGCGACGGTGCTCTGGTGCAGCGGGTGCTGCCCCAGAGTCCGGCAGAGCAGGCAGGCCTGCGCCGCGGCGATCTGGTGGTGGCCGCGGCGGAGCAGACCGTGCCGGACCCGGCGGCCTTGCTGCGGCTGGTGGAGGCGTCCAGCGTGGGTGAACTGCTGCCTCTCACCGTTCTGCGTGGCGACCAGGAGCTGCGTCTGGGGATCCGTCCTGAGGCCCTGCCCCACGCCTGAGCTACGGTCACGGGCCATTCCTGGGCGCGTGATGTCCGATCTGCAGGACCGCATGAAGCAGGCCGTGGCCGAGGCCGCGGTGGAGCAGATCCGCGATGGCATGGTGGTGGGCCTGGGCTCCGGTTCCACCGCCGCCCTGATGATTCAGGGCCTGGGCGCCAAGCTCCAGCGGGGCGAGCTCAAAGACATTGTCGGTGTCACCACCTCCTTTCAAGGCGAGGTGCTGGCGGCAGAGCTGGGCATTCCGCTCAAGAGCCTCAATGCCATTGAGCGCATCGATCTGGCCATCGATGGCGCCGATGAGGTGGACCCTGGCTTTCAGTTGATCAAGGGCGGCGGTGCCTGCCATGTGCAGGAGAAGCTGGTGGCCCGCCGGGCCGAGCGCTTTGTGGTGGTGGTGGATGCCACCAAGCTCGTGGACACCCTGAATCTGGGCTTTCTGCTGCCGGTGGAGGTGCTTCCCGGTGCTTGGCGCCAGGTGCAGGCCCAGCTTGAGCAGATGGGTGGCGAGGCTCAGCTGCGCATGGCCGTTCGCAAGGCCGGGCCGGTGGTGACCGACCAGGGCAACTTGGTGCTCGATGTGAAGTTCGCCGGCGGCATCAGCGATCCCGTGGCCCTCGAGAAGGAGATCAACAACCTGCCGGGCGTTCTGGAGAACGGCCTGTTCGTGAATCTCACTGACCAGGTGCTGGTGGGGGAGATCAACGATGGCGTTCCGGGCGTGCGTGATCTGGTGAAGCGCTGACCCCTCTTCCCTCCGTGCCCCAGCTCGAACTGGCCACCCTCGCGGGCTGCGGCCTGGCGATTGGCCCCTATCCCCGTTTTTGCTATGACGCCAGCGGTGGTGGGGGATTGGCGGCTCCGGCCGTGCCCGATGGCGAGGGGGTGCAACGGCTGGTGTTCGATCCGGCGGGTCTGCGCATTCCAGCGCTCAACAGCCGCACCACCCGCGTCCTGGGCCTGCCTCTACCCCCCGGCTTCGAGATCGCCATTGCCCCTGAAGCTTTGGCGGGCACGTTGACGTCCGAGTCGGGCGAGCTGGAACTGCAGTTCAAGGCTCGCTTTCGCTTCCGCATCGGCCGGTTCTATCGGGCACCGGATCTCCTGATCGACACCACCCTCAGCACCGGTTCGCTGCGCAGCCGTCGCCACCGGGCCCAGGGCCATGGGCTCAATGCCTCCGGGGAGGGCCTGCTGGTGGGCGTCGCCACCGTTGCACCCAGCGGTGATCCCTGGCTGGATCGCTTCCTGGGCCTGCCCGATGAAGCGCTGGCCCTGTTGCGCTGTCGCCTGACGCTGTAGGTCAGCTCAGCCGGAGCCGCACGGACTCCCCATGGCTGTGGAGCCCTTCGCTGTCGGCCAGGGTGGCCACGGCGCTGCCGGTGGCCTCCAGGGCCTGGCGGTTGAACTGGATCAGGCTGGTGTGGCGCAGGAAGGTTTCAACACTCAGGGCGCCGGCGAAGCGGGCGGTGCCGGAGGTGGGCAGGGTGTGGTTGGGGCCGGCCAGGTAGTCGCCCACGGCCTCGGGAGTCCAGGCCCCCAGGAAGATGGCCCCTGCGTGTTGGATCTGCTCGGCCAGGGGCTCCGGCCGCTCCACCTGCAGTTCCAGGTGTTCCGGTGCAAAGCGATCGCTGAGCGTGGCGGCGCTCTCGAGGTTGGGGCAGATCACGATCAGCCCCCAGTCGTTGATGGCGGTGCGGGTGATCTCTGCCCGTGGATGGCCCGCCAGCTGCGCCTCGATTGCTGCAGGCACGGCTGCAGCAAGCTCTTCACTGGTGGTGAGCAGGATCGCGGCGGCCAGGGGATCGTGCTCGGCCTGGGCCAGCAGGTCGGCGGCCACATGCTCGGCGTTGGCGCTGTGGTCGGCGATCACCAGCACCTCGGAGGGGCCCGCCAGGGAGTCGATCGACACGCGGCCGTAGACGGCCTTTTTGGCCAGGGTCACGTAGAGGTTTCCGGGTCCGGTGATCACATCCACCCTGGGGATGCTCTCGGTGCCGTAGGCCAGAGCCGCGATGGCCTGGGCTCCCCCGACCCGGTAGATCTCATCCACCCCGGCCAGGTGTGCTGCCGCCAGCACGGTGCTGTTGACGCGCCCATCGGGGCCGGGTGGCGTCACCATCACCAGCCGCTGCACGCCCGCCACCTTGGCGGGCACGGCATTCATCAGCACCGTGCTCGGGTAGCTGGCGCGGCCTCCGGGCACGTACAGCCCGGCGCGCTCCACCGGTCGCCAGCGGCGGCCCAGCCGCTCGCCGTGCACCCCGGTGACCTGCAGATCCACCGGTTTCTGGCGCTGGTGGAAATCCAGGATGCGGCGGTGGGCCAGTTTCAGGGCTTCCTGCAGGTTGGGCTCGCAGGCCTGCCACGCCGCGGCGATCTCCTGCGGCGGCACCCGCAGGGGATCGGGCCGCACGCCGTCAAAGCGCTCGGTGAGGTCCAGGAGGGCTGCATCTCCCTGACTGCGCACCTGGGCGAGGATCGCGTCCACCCGCTGAGCGGCGTCTGCACTCTGGCCGCTGCCCGTGCGCTGGGCGATGGCCTCCAGCCGCTCGCCGGCGATCGCGAGATCGCGCAGCACCTGCAGATGCAGCCCCTGGGGGGAGCCTGCGGGGGAGCTGCTGACGGCGGGGGTGTTCACGGCCAAGGTCACCGGTGAGGGTGAGAGGAGGCATCAAGCTAGTGGGCCGCCTTCAGGGGCTTGGTCGGTCCAGGGGGTACGATTTCCGTTCGCCGAGCTAGCGCTGATTTCGAGCGCCGATCCCGCCTGTGGCCAATAACAAGTCGTCGAAGAAGCGCATCCTGATTGCTGAGCGCAATCGGCTGCACAACCGCACCTACAAGTCTGCTGTGCGCACGCTGATGAAGCGCTGCTTCACCGCTTGCACCGCCTACACCGCTGCCCCCGGTGCCGACGCCAAGGATGCTGTGCAGAGCAGCCTCAACGCCGCCTTCAGCAAGATCGACAAGGCCGTGAAGGTGGGTGTGCTGCATCGCAACACCGGTGCCAACCAGAAGTCCCGTCTGAGTGCTGCCGTCAAACAGGCCGTCGAGCCTGCTGCCCAGGCCTGAGCTCCTTAGGCTTTGCGCTTGGTTTCGCAACGCCACCAGGCTTGATCTCGATGACGGCAGTGGCGACGGCTGATCCTGGAACTCGTACCTGCACAGCCCCTTCGGCTGTTGCTCTCGAGAGTCTTCCAGCCCCGCTGATTGATTCGCACTGCCACATCGTCTTCCGCCATTACGACGAAGACCTGGAGGAGGTGGCCCAGCGCTGGCGCGATGCCGGCGTGGGTCGCCTCCTTCATGCATGCGTGGAACCCTCGGAGATTCCGGCGATTCGTGCCCTTGCCGATCGTTTTCCTGAGCTCCGCTATTCCGTTGGGGTGCATCCCCTCGACAGCGAGCATTGGCAGGCTGATACCCCGCTGGTGCTGCGCGAGGCCGCCCAGGCTGATCCGCGGGTGGTGGCCATCGGGGAGCTGGGGCTGGATCTGTTCCGCGACAAGAACCTCGATCAGCAACTGGCGATGCTGCGTCCCCAGTTGGACCTGGCGGTGGAGCTGGATCTTCCCGTGATCGTGCATTGCCGCGATGCGGCGGAGCCGATGTTGACGGAGCTGCACCAGCGGGCCGCAACTGGCCGCTGCCCCCGGGGGGTGATGCATTGCTGGAGTGGAACCCCAGCCGAGATGCAGGGTTTCCTGGATCTCGGCTTCTACATCAGCTTCAGCGGGAACGTCACCTTCCCCAAGGCGGAGGACACCCATGCCTGCGCCCAGCAGGTGCCCGCCGATCGCTACGTGGTGGAAACCGATTGCCCGTTCCTGGCACCGGTGCCCCGACGCGGCAAGCGCAACGAGCCTGCCTATGTGGCCGCCGTGGCGGCTCGGGTGGCCGAGCTGCGTGGCGAGACCCTGACGCAAGTGGCGCAGCAGAGCACCGCCAACGCCTGTGCCCTGTTTGGACCCGCCCTTCACAGTGTATGATGTTTTATTGGCCTGGCAGCGAGTTCTGATTTATCCGTGCTCGCTGCAGCCCGAAAGCGCCCACCAGGGATCTGGTGTGCCCGCCCATGTTTGTGGTGCTGTGTCTTTCCGGTGCATTTTGTCGTTGTCGGCGGGGTTGAAGCGAGCTGAGTAGGTCCGCTGGCAGGGCATCCGTCCCCTTTTTGGGGGCGGTCATTCCTGTGGCTGGTCTTCCCTGGGCGCCCTGCGGGCGCCGTCAGTTCCTCCCCCGCCTGCGCAACAGGCCCCTACCCCGTCCAACCCGTTCCTGCAGGTTCACCGCATGAGCAGCGCGATCCAGGTCGCCAAGACCGCCACTTACCTGCCCGATTTGGTCGAGGTACAGCGCGCGAGCTTCAAATGGTTTCTGGAGAAGGGTCTGATCGAGGAGCTGGAGAGCTTCTCCCCGATCACCGACTACACCGGCAAGCTGGAGCTGCACTTCATCGGTAGCGAGTACCGGCTGAAGCGCCCCCGCCACGATGTGGAAGAGGCAAAGCGTCGCGATGCGACCTTCGCGTCCCAGATGTATGTCACCTGCCGTCTGGTCAACAAGGAGACCGGCGAGATCAAGGAGCAGGAAGTGTTCATCGGGGAACTGCCCCTGATGACCGAGCGCGGCACCTTCATCATCAACGGTGCTGAGCGCGTGATCGTGAACCAGATCGTGCGTTCTCCTGGCGTCTATTTCAAGGACGAGCAGGACAAGAACGGCCGTAAGACCTTCAACGCCAGCCTCATCCCCAACCGTGGTGCCTGGCTGAAGTTCGAGACCGACAAGAACGATCTTCTGCACGTTCGCGTTGACAAGACCCGCAAGATCAACGCCCACGTGTTGATGCGGGCCATTGGCCTGTCGGACAACGATGTTCTCGACAAGCTGCGCCACCCCGAGTACTACCAGAAGTCGATCGAGGCGGCCAACGACGAGGGCATCGCCTCGGAAGATCAGGCCCTGCTTGAGCTCTACAAAAAACTGCGGCCGGGTGAGCCCCCCTCCGTGAGCGGCGGCCAGACCCTGCTGCACAGCCGCTTCTTTGATCCCAAGCGCTACGACCTGGGTCGTGTGGGCCGCTACAAGATCAACAAGAAGCTGCGGCTCACCATCCCCGATGCCACCCGGACCCTCACACCTGAGGATGTGCTCAGCACGATCGATTACCTGATCAACCTGGAGCTCGATGTGGGCGGGGCCACCCTCGACGACATCGACCACCTGGGCAATCGCCGGGTGCGTTCTGTGGGCGAACTGCTGCAGAACCAGGTGCGCGTCGGCCTGAACCGTCTCGAGCGAATCATCAAGGAGCGCATGACGGTCGGCGAGACCGAATCGCTCACCCCGGCCCAACTGGTGAACCCCAAGCCCCTGGTGGCAGCGATCAAGGAGTTCTTCGGCTCCAGCCAGCTGAGCCAGTTCATGGACCAGACCAACCCCCTGGCCGAGCTGACCCACAAGCGCCGGATCAGTGCCCTCGGCCCCGGTGGCCTGACCCGGGAACGGGCCGGCTTCGCCGTGCGCGACATCCACCCCTCCCACTACGGCCGCATCTGCCCGATCGAGACCCCGGAAGGTCCGAACGCCGGTCTGATCGGCTCTCTCGCTACCCACGCCCGGGTCAACGAGTACGGCTTCATCGAAACCCCCTTCTGGAAGGTGGAGAACGGCATCGTCCTCAAGCAGGGCGATCCCATCTATCTCTCGGCTGACCTGGAAGACGAGTGCCGGGTTGCCCCCGGTGACGTGGCCACCGACGCCGATGGCCGCATCACCGCCGAGCTGGTGCCTGTGCGTTACCGCCAGGACTTCGAAACCGTGCCCCCCGCCCAGGTGGACTACGTCCAGCTGTCGCCGGTGCAGGTGATCTCGGTGGCCACCTCGCTGATTCCCTTCCTCGAGCACGACGACGCCAACCGGGCCCTGATGGGTTCGAACATGCAGCGCCAGGCCGTTCCCCTGTTGCGCCCTGAGCGGCCCCTGGTGGGAACGGGCCTGGAAACCCAGGTGGCCCGTGACTCGGGCATGGTGCCGATCACCACCGTGAATGGCACGGTGGCCTTCGTGGATGCCACCGCCATCGTGATTCGCGATGAGCAGGGCAACGACCACACCCACTACCTGCAGAAGTACCAGCGCTCCAACCAGGACACCTGCCTCAACCACAGGCCGATCGTCAAACTCGGCGATCCGGTGATTGCCGGCCAGGTGCTGGCCAACGGCTCCGCCTGCGAAGGCGGCGAGATCGCCCTCGGCCAGAACGTGCTGATCGCCTACATGCCCTGGGAGGGCTACAACTACGAGGACGCCATCCTGGTTTCTGAGCGCCTGGTGCGTGACGACCTCTACACCTCGGTGCACATCGAGAAGTACGAGATCGAAGCCCGTCAGACCAAGCTCGGCCCCGAGGAAATCACCCGCGAGATCCCGAACGTTGCCGAGGAAAGCCTGGGCAGCCTCGATGAGATGGGCATCATCCGTGTGGGTGCCTACGTGGAGAGCGGCGACATCCTTGTGGGCAAGGTGACCCCCAAGGGTGAATCCGATCAACCCCCGGAAGAGAAGCTGCTGCGCGCCATCTTTGGCGAGAAGGCCCGCGATGTGCGTGACAACTCGCTGCGGGTGCCCAGCACCGAGCGGGGCCGCGTGGTGGACGTGCGCATCTACACCCGCGAGCAGGGTGATGAACTGCCGCCCGGCGCCAACATGGTGGTGCGGGTCTACGTGGCCCAACGCCGCAAGATCCAGGTGGGCGACAAGATGGCCGGCCGCCACGGCAACAAGGGCATCATCAGCCGCATTCTTCCCCTAGAAGACATGCCCTATCTGCCGGACGGCACCCCCATCGACATCGTGCTCAACCCCCTGGGTGTGCCGAGCCGGATGAACGTGGGCCAGGTGTTCGAGTGCCTGATGGGCTGGGCGGCGTCCCACTTGGACTGCCGCGTCAAGGTGGTGCCCTTCGATGAGATGCACGGCCCGGAAACCTCCAAGAACACCGTGCAGGCGTACCTCGAGGCGGCCAAGGCGCAACCCGGCAAGGACTGGGTCTACGACCCCGAGAACCCTGGCAAGATCCAGCTGATCGATGGTCGCAGCGGCGAAGCCTTCGACCAGCCGGTCACCGTGGGCTACGCCCACATCCTCAAGCTGGTGCACTTGGTGGACGACAAGATCCACGCCCGCTCCACCGGTCCCTACTCCCTGGTGACGCAGCAGCCCCTCGGCGGTAAAGCCCAGCAGGGCGGCCAGCGTCTGGGTGAGATGGAGGTGTGGGCCCTCGAGGCCTATGGCGCCGCCTACACCCTGCAGGAACTGCTCACCGTCAAGTCCGACGACATGCAGGGCCGCAACGAGGCACTCAACGCCATCGTCAAGGGCAAGCCGATCCCCCGCCCGGGTACCCCCGAATCGTTCAAGGTGCTGATGCGTGAGCTCCAGTCCCTGGGTCTCGACATCGCGGTGTACACCGATGCCGGCGAGGAAGTCGACCTGATGCAGGACGTGAACCCGCGCCGCAGCACCCCCAACCGGCCCACCTACGAATCCCTCGGCGTCGCGGATTTCGACGACGACTGATCGCAGATCGATTCAGGCCAGCCCTACCGGGCGACCCCCTGACCCGTTCCGTTCCTCCAGACCTCCGCGCGCTCCACGGCCATGACCAACAGCAACCTCCGGACCGAGAACCACTTCGACTACGTCAAGATCACGCTCGCCTCGCCCGAGCGGGTCATGCAGTGGGGCCAGCGCACGCTGCCCAACGGTCAGGTGGTGGGTGAGGTCACCAAACCCGAAACCATCAACTACCGCACGCTCAAGCCCGAGATGGACGGGCTGTTCTGCGAGAAGATCTTCGGTCCCTCCAAGGACTGGGAATGCCACTGCGGTAAGTACAAGCGGGTGCGCCACCGCGGCATCGTCTGCGAGCGCTGTGGTGTGGAGGTCACGGAGAGCCGCGTGCGCCGGCACCGCATGGGCTTCATCAAACTGGCGGCCCCGGTGTCCCACGTCTGGTATTTGAAGGGGATTCCCAGCTACGTGGCGATCCTGCTGGACATGCCCCTGCGGGATGTCGAGCAGATCGTCTATTTCAACTGCTATGTGGTGCTCGATAAGGGCGACCACAAAGATCTCACCTACAAGCAGCTGCTCACCGAAGACGAGTGGCTGGAGATCGAGGACCAGATCTACGCCGAAGACTCGGAGATCGAGAACGAGCCCCAGGTCGGCATCGGTGCTGAAGCCCTCAAGCAACTGCTCGAGGACATTGATCTGCCCGTGGTGGCTGAGGAGCTGCGCGAGGAGATCGCCGGCAGCAAGGGTCAGAAGCGGGCCAAGCTGATCAAGCGCCTGCGGGTGATTGACAACTTCATCGCCACTGGCGCCCGCCCCGAGTGGATGGTGCTGGACGTGATCCCGGTGATTCCGCCCGATCTGCGCCCGATGGTGCAGCTGGATGGCGGCCGCTTCGCCACCTCAGACCTCAACGACCTTTACCGCCGTGTGATCAACCGGAACAACCGGTTGGCTCGTCTGCAGGAGATCCTCGCGCCTGAAATCATCGTCCGCAACGAGAAGCGGATGCTGCAGGAGGCCGTGGATGCCCTGATCGACAACGGTCGCCGTGGCCGCACCGTGGTGGGCGCCAACAACCGCCCGCTCAAGTCGCTCAGCGACATCATCGAGGGCAAGCAGGGCCGCTTCCGTCAGAACCTGCTGGGTAAGCGGGTCGACTACTCCGGTCGTTCCGTGATCGTGGTGGGCCCCAAGCTGAAGATGCACCAGTGCGGCCTGCCCAAGGAGATGGCGATCGAGCTGTTCCAGCCGTTCGTGATCCATCGCCTGATCCGCCAGAACATCGTTAACAACATCAAGGCCGCCAAGAAGCTGATTCAGCGCGCCGATGATGAGGTGATGCAGGTGCTCCAGGAGGTGATCGAAGGACACCCGATCCTGCTGAACCGCGCTCCAACCCTGCACCGCCTCGGCATTCAGGCCTTCGAACCCAAGTTGGTGGCCGGCCGTGCCATCCAGCTGCACCCCCTGGTGTGTCCGGCCTTCAACGCTGACTTCGACGGTGACCAGATGGCCGTCCACGTGCCCCTGGCCATCGAGGCGCAGACCGAGGCACGCATGTTGATGCTGGCCAGCAACAACATCCTCTCGCCTGCCACTGGCGAGCCGATCATCACGCCCTCCCAGGACATGGTGCTCGGGGCCTACTACCTCACGGCCGTGCAGCCCGACTACACCAAGCCCGAGTTCGGCGATCGCAGCCGCACGTTTGCCGGTTTGGGCGATGTGCT
>CANHMF010000029.1 GCA_947461705.1 Synechococcaceae cyanobacterium | reverse complement strand
GGATGGCATCAATATCAAGCTGGTGAAGAGCGGTGGCCTCAGCGAGGCCCTGCTGATGGCCCACACAGCTCGACGTTTGGGCCTGGGGGTGATGCTGGGGTGCTACTCCGACAGCACCCTGCTGAACAGCGCGGCCGCCCAGCTGTTGCCCCTGGTGCGCTGGCCCGATCTCGATAGCCATCTCAACCTGCTGGACGATCCGTTCACCGGCGCCGAGTTGGTGGGTGACCTGTTGCGGCCCAGCGATCGCCCTGGCCTGGGCGTGGTGGGCCTTCCCCCTGAGGACCCCTGCTGATGCTCACGGCCGACGCCCCGCTGGTGCTGCTGCTGCACGGCGGCCTCGACAACCTCTCCGGCAAGACCGGACTGGCGATGCTGCGCTATCGCCCTGGCCCGATCGTGGCGGTGATTGATCCCGCCCACGCCGGCCGCTCCCTGGAGGCGATCACTGGCATCTCCAGGCCCGTGCCCGTGGTGGCCTCGATGGCGGAGGCCCTGACCCACGGCCCCCAGGTGGCCGTGGTGGGCCTGGCCCCTTCGGGCGGGCGGCTGCCGCTGGAGATGCGGGCCGACGTGGTGGCTGGTCTGCAGGCGGGTTTGAACCTGGCCAGCGGCCTGCACAGCCGGCTGGGGGACGATCCCACCTTTGCTACGGCCCGGCAGGAGGGCGCCTGGATCTGGGATCTGCGCCAGGAGCCGGAGGGCCTCGAGGTGGCCGCGGCCCGCTGTGCGGCGCTGCCTTGCCGGCGGGTGCTGGCGGTGGGTTCTGACATGGCCGTGGGCAAGATGAGCGCCTGCCTGGAGCTGCTGGCCACGGCCCGGCGGCGGGGCCTCGATGCCCGTTTCGTGGGCACTGGCCAGGCCGGGATCCTGATCAGCGGCCAGGGGGTGGCCCTCGATGCGGTGCGGGTGGACTACGCCGCTGGTGCGGTGGAGCAGGCAGTACTCCAGGCCGCGGCTGGCGCTGGGCCGGAGGCCCTGGTGCTGGTGGAGGGGCAGGGGTCTCTCTGTCATCCCGGCTCCACCGCCACCCTGCCGTTGATCCGCGGCAGTCAGCCCACGGATCTGCTCTTGGTGCACCGCGCTGGCCAGGGCCATGTGCGCACCCGCCCCGGCGCGGTGCCGGTGCCGATCCCTCCGCTACCGGAGGTGATTGCCGCCAACGAGGCCATGGCGGCCCTGGGCCGGCCCGATGGCCTGCGGCCGCGGGTGCGGGCCATTGCGGTGAATAGCGCGACCCTGGAGCCGCAGGCCGCGGCGGTGGCCCTGGCCCAGATCCGCGCTGACACCGGGCTGGTGTGTGTGGATCCCGTGCGTGAGGGCGCCGATCGGCTACTGGAGGCCCTGCTGGAGTCCTGAATGAACCAAACCCCCGACCGCTTCGAGAGCGACCGGGGGTTCAGGAAAAAAGGGGCGAGCGAGGGGACTTGAACCCCCGAATGGCGGAATCACAATCCGCTGCCTTAACCACTTGGCTACGCCCGCCAGGGCTCCGGCATCCTATCAAGGCGTCTTCCGCTTCCCCATGGTGTCCGCTGGCCGTTCCTCCTGGTGGGCCTGGTTGGCTGCGGTGGCGGCCGCAGGCGGTGCCCTGGTGTGGAGCAACCCGGGTCCGGCGGAGTTTGAGCTGTTTGCTGGCGAGCGCCTGGTGGATCTCGCTTCCGAGGAGCTGTGTGGCAGTCAGGGCCTGCCGATGGCCATCCAGTTGCTGGTGCGGGATTGCCCCCAGCTGGTGCGCAGCCAGCGGGCTGTTCTCGGGGCTCTGGCCAGCCGCGGGACCCGCCGCTTCAATCTCGGCCTGTTCAGCCTCTACGTCACGGAGGTGGGTGGCCAGGCGCTGCTGCCCGGTTTCCGGGTGCCCCACTACCGCACCCTCACCCTGGCTGGTGCCGGGCAGCTGGTGGTGCTGCAGGCCTCCAGTGACAGCCACGAGATCCGCCACTGATGGATCCTTTTCGACCCCCGGCTCCCCTGCGGTTGCGGCTGCCCCGGGCTCTGTTGGATCCGCAGCAGCGGGATCTGCCCTGCGGCGACCAGGAGGGCCTGCTCACCGTGGAGCTGAGCGTCGCGCAGGGGCGGATCGCACGCATCCAGCCCAGTCCCGGACCCGGTGCACCCCTGGCGCTCACGCCCCTGGTGGACCCCCATGTGCACCTCGACAAGGCCTTCACCTGGTCGGCCTATCCCAATCCCAGCGGCACGATGGCCTCGGCCCTGGCCGCCAACCTGCGCGAGGGTGAGCGGCGCAGCCGTGAGCAGGTGCTGGAACGGGGCGAGCGGGCCCTTCAGCAGGCCTGGCGCAACGGGCTGCGGGCCCTGCGCAGCCACGTGGATAGCGGGGGTGCAGGGGCCGAGCCCAGCTGGGAGGCCCTGCTGGAGCTGCGCGAACGCTGGCGGGGCCGGGTGGAGCTGCAGTTGGTGGCGCTGGTGCCGGTGCCGGTGTGGTCCACCGCGATGGGCCGGCAGCTGGCGGCTCGGGTGGCGGCAGCCGGTGGCCTCCTCGGCGGGGTGCTCGGGCCCCCGTTCCCCCCGGGCCCCGGGGCTGGGGCCGAGCTGCTGGCCCTGCTGCAGCTGGCGGATCGCCTGGGCTGCGGGGTGGATCTGCATGTGGACGAGGGCGGCGACCAGTTGGGCCATGGCCTGGCCCTGCTCACCTCCCTGCTGGAGCGCCATGGGGTGGCCGTCCCCGTGACCTGCAGCCACAGCAGCAGCATGGGTCTGTTGCCGGAGCTCCGCCAGCGTGAGCTGGCCGAGCGGATGGCCGCCGCTGGGCTGGCGGTGGTGGCGCTGCCCAGCACCAACTTCTGGCTGCTCGGCCGCTGCCACGGCCTCACCGCGGCTCAGCGGCCCGTGGCGCCGGTGCAGCTGTTGCAGCAGGCTGGGGTGCCGGTGGCCCTCGGGGCTGACAACGTGCAGGATCCCTGGTTTCCGGGAGGCGATTTCGATCCCCTCGAGCTCCTGCGGTTGGCGGGCCCCTGCGTGCACCTGGCCCCCTGGCAGCGCCAGGGCCTGATGCCCTTCACCAGCGTGCCGGCACGGCTGCTGGGTCTTCCGTGGGACGGGGTGGTGCGCCAGGGGGCACCGGCGGATCTGGTGGTGCTGGCGGCTTCAACCTGGAGTGAGCTCCTGGCCCGAACGCCCCAGCGCCGGGTGCTGCGGGCTGGGCAGTGGTTGCCCCCTCCCTTGGCGCAGCAGCCCGATGCCCGCCTCGCCGCTCTGTCCTGATGGCCCTCACACCGTCCCTGCCCACCGCGCTTCCCCAGCCCCTGAGCCCCCCCGCCTCCGAGGCCCAGCTGGAGGCCCTGGCGGCCGATCTGCTGGCCGCGGGGCTCGCCCCCCTGCGCCAGAGCGCCCAACTGGAGGCCCTCTCGGCGGATGCCTTTGTGTACTCGCCGGTGCTGGCCCCCCTGCTGCAGGGCCTGCGGGCCCAGATGGGTGTGCGGGTGAGCAGCCGCGAGCAGGTGCTGCGGGTGGCCGCGGCCTGTGCCCGCCATGGCGTCAGCCTCACGTTGCGGGGTGCGGGCACCGGCAACTACGGCCAGTGCGTGCCCCTGGCAGGAGGCCTGGTGGTGGACCTCAGTGGCATGAACCGCCTGCTGCAGCTGGATGCCGCCACGGGGGTGTTCAGCGCTGAGCCGGGCATCCTGCTGGCCGATCTCGACCAGCAACTGCAGGGCCATGGCCGTGCCCTGCGGCTGCTGCCCAGCACGGTGCGCACGGCCAGTCTGGGGGGGTTCATCGCCGGCGGATCGGGCGGCATCGGCTCGCTGCGGTGGGGCTTTCTGCGCGATCCCGGGCATCTGCTGGGGCTGGAGATGGTGACCCTGGAACCCCAGCCGCGGCTGCTGCAGCTGGATGCAGCCGGTGCCCGGCCGCTGAACCACGCCTACGGCACCAACGGCATCGTGACCGCCCTCACCATGGCCAGCACCGCTGCGGTGGCCTGGCAGCAGCTGGTGCTGGAGTTTGCCCACTGGGATCAGGCCCTGGCCGCGGCCCAAGTGCTGCCGGCCTCGGCGCTGCAGCTCAATGCCCTGTGCGTGCTGGAGGCTGCGGTGGCAGCCCAGCTGCCCTGGCCCCAGGGCTGCCCGGAGGCCGATGGCCGCGCCCATCGGCTGCTGCTGCTGGCGGCCCCAGATGCGTTGCTGGCCCTGCCGGCACTGCTCACGGAGCTGGGTGGCGCCCTGGTGTGGCAGGCGCCCCAGGGCCAGAGCCGTGGCATGCCCCTGCGGGAGCTCACCTGGAACCACACCACCCTGCATGTGCGCAGCCGCGATCCGGGCTTCACCTACCTCCAGCTGCTGTTGCCCCAGCCCGAGGCACCGGCCCTGGCGGCCCTGCGGGAGCGTTGGGGCCTCGACCTGCTCTGGCACCTGGAGGCCGTGCGCAGCATGGGCAGCCAACGGCTGGCCTGCTTGCCCCTGGTGCGCTGGCGCGGGGCTGAGGCCCTGCAGGCCCTGATCGACCACTGCTGCGCCCTGGGCTGTGTGCTGTTCAACCCCCACGTGTTCAACGTGGAGGACGGCGGGCTCGGCGTGGTGGATGCCGATCAGGTGGCGGCCAAAGCGGCCTACGACCCCGCCGGTTTGCTCAATCCCGGCAAGCTGCGGGGCTGGCTGGAGCGTTAGCAGCCCAGGCTGGACCGGGTGTCAGCGCCGGTGATCGGGTTGGTGCCGCTGGCGCTCTGGCAGAGCAGGCGCTGATCCACCCGGTCCAGCAACGCATCGGTGAAATCGGCATTTTCCACGTTGGCGCCGGTGAAACTGCCCCCCGAGGCGATTGCCCCCACCAGCACCGCGCCCCGCAGGTCCGTATGGCTCATGTCCGTGCGGTCCATCAGCACATCGGAGAGGTCGGCGCCGGCGAAGTTGGCCTCCGGGAAGGCCCCCTGGGTGAGGATCGCGCCGTGCAGGTTGGCGCCGGCGAAGTTGGCTCCCTTGCCCACAGCTCCGGCGAAGGAGGTGTTGGCGAGCTGCTGGCCGGAGAAGTCGTTGCCGCTCTGGTTCGTGAGGGTGTAATCCACCGTGTCCTGGAACAGGGCCCGATCCTGCAGGCCCACACCGGTGGAGGTGTCGAGGGCGAGGGCCGGAGCGATGGGCAGGCCGATCAGGCTGCTGAGCACCAGGAACAGGCTCACGGCCAGGGCCAGCAGGCTGGATCGCACCATGGAGGCTCCGGCAAGAGGGGCTGAGGTCAGTCTGGCGCGGGATCCAGCAGGGGCAGAACCTCCGCCACGAGATAGAGGGAGCCGGCTACCACCGGCAGAGCTTGCGATTGCACCAGCCAGGCGAGATCGGCGGCCAGATCACCGCTGGCCGCGTCAATCTGCACGGCTTCAGGCGACAGTGCCTGCAGGGCTTCGCGTAACGCGCTGGCGCTCCAGCTGGGATGCTCCGGCAGCGCCACCACGCGCACCGCATCGCCGGCCCGCAGTAGCCGCAGCAGCAGATCTGGGGCGTCCTTATGGCGTTGGCTGCCGATCAGCCAGCGGCGAGGGCCCGGGTCATCCAGCTCCTTGCGCAGAGCCTCGGCCGCCGGGGGGTTGTGGGCACCATCCACCATCAGGGGTTGGCCTTGAAAGCGGCGGTGCTCCAGCCGGCCTGGCCAGCGGGCCTGGGCCAGCCCCTGCAGGATGGCGGCCTGATTGATGGCCCAGCCCTGCTCCGCCAGGGCCTGGGCGGCCCCCACGGCCACGGCGGCGTTGTGGCGCTGCAGCTCGCCGCGGAGCCCCAGCGGTGGGCCTCCGGCGCTGGCGGCAGCCAGGGGCTCCACCCAGCGGAGGGAGCACTGGCGTGCCTGGGCCACCTGGCGCAGCACCGCCTCAGCCTCGGCCGCTTGGGGGCCGCTCACGGCGATGGCGCCCGTGTGCATCACCCCGGCTTTCTCGGTGGCAATGGCCGCCAGGGTGCTGCCCAGGTGTTCGGTGTGATCCATGCCGATCGCGGCCAGGGCCAGCACCTGCCGGTTCGGATGGGTGGTGGTGGCATCCAGACGGCCCCCCAGTCCCACCTCCAGCACCGCCAGCTCCACCCCTGCTTCCGCGAAGGCCACAAATGCCGCAGCGGTGATCAGCTCAAACGGGGTGAGCTGATGGCGCAGGGCCAGGGCCTGCATCCCCGCCAGATGCTCCCGCAACGGCTCGACGCCAATCAGGCCATCGGGCAGGCGGATGCGCTCACACCAGCTCAGCAGGTGGGGGGAGGTGTACAGCCCGGTGCGCAGGCCCGCGGCCGTGCCGATGCGCTCCAGCATCGTGCTGATGGAGCCCTTGCCATTGGTGCCGGCCACCTGAACGGCCGCGAACTGTCGCTCGGGATGGCCTAACTCCGCCAGGGCGTTCTGCAACCGTTCCAGCCCGAGGTCCACACCCCGGCGGCTGAAGGGGGCAATCAGGTCGCCGAAGGGGTCTGGCTTTGGCATGCCAACAGGGCCCGCTCCAGGCGTGCAACGGCCTCGCGGATGTGGCGGGGCTTGATGGTGAGCGGGGGCACGAAGCGCACCACGCTGGGCCCTGCGGGCACCAGCAGCAGTCCCTCGGCCATGGCGGCTTTCACCACATCAATGGCGGCGGGGCCATCGCTGCGCAGCACCAGGCCCTGGAGCAGCCCCCAGCCCCGGGCGGCTTCGGCGATGGAGGGATGGCGAGCGGCCAGCTGGGTGAGTTGCGCCTGCAGCAGGGACCCCATGGCGGCCACGTGGGCCGGCAGCTGGCGGCGGGTGAGTTCCTCGGCCACGGTGAGCCCGGCCCGGCAGGCGAGGGGGTTGCCGCCAAAAGTGCTGGCGTGTTCCCCGGGCTGGAGATGATCCACGCGGGATTTCACCGCCAAGGCCCCGATCGGCATGCCGCCCCCCAGGCCCTTGGCCAGGGTGAGGGCATCGGGCTCCACTCCCAGTTTCTGGTAGCCCCAGAGGCAGCCGGTGCGACCCACGCCCACCTGCACCTCATCGAAGATCAGCAAGATGTTCTTCTGGTCGCAGAGTTCCCGCACCCGCCGGAAGAAGGCTGGGTCGCCGGGGTTCACGCCGCCTTCGCCCTGCAGGGGTTCGAGCATCACGGCCGCCACCCGGGGACCATGCGCCTCACAGCTGTTCAGTAGGGCCTCGAAGGCCGTGGTGTCGTTGTAAGGGAAGTAGCGAAAGCCCTGCACCATGGGCTCGAAGCCCTGGTGGTACTTGGGCTGGCCGGTGGCGG
Organism: Synechococcaceae cyanobacterium; assembly: GCA_947461705.1. Lineage (GTDB taxonomy): Bacteria > Cyanobacteriota > Cyanobacteriia > PCC-6307 > Cyanobiaceae > Vulcanococcus. The sequence continues at coordinate 11,760 of CANHMF010000029.1, read as the reverse complement.
TGACCGCGGCCAGGGTGCGGCCGTGGAAGCTGGCCTCCGCGGTGAGGATCAGGGGGCCTTGGTCGCTGCTGCTGCCGATGCCCCGCACGGTGTGGCCGTGTTTGCGAGCCAGTTTGATGGCGGCTTCATTGGCCTCGGCACCGGAATTGCAGAAGAACACCTTGTCGGTGCAGCTGTTGGCCGTGATCCAGGCCGCCAGGCGCTCCTGCTCAGGGATGCGGTAGAGATTCGAAACATGCTGCAGCTGCCGCAGCTGCTGGCCCATGGCCTTGCGCATGGCCCGGCTGCTGTGGCCGAGGGTGCACACCGCGATGCCGGCCACGCAGTCGAGGTAGCGCTTGCCGTTGCTGTCCCATACCCAGACACCCTTGCCACGCACCAGCTCAAGCGGGAAGCGCCCGTAGGTGTTCATCACGGCCGTCTCGGCCGGAGCCCGTTGCGGAGGGGCAGTGATGGGAGCGGTGGGACTCGAACCCACATGCCCGAAGGCGCTCGATTTTGAGTCGAGTCCGTCTACCAATTCCGGCACGCTCCCGCCAGCCGACTCTAGAGGTTCAGCCCACGCGGCGAATCGATGCGCCAACGGTGTTGAGCTTGCCCTCGAAATCGGCATAGCCCCGATCCAGGAACTCCAGGCCCTGCACGGTGGTGATGCCGTCGGCCGCCAGCCCGGCCAGCACCATGGCGGCGGAGGCCCGCAGATCGCTGCCCTGCACCGGAGCGCCGCTGAGGCGGCTCACACCCTCCACGAACGCGGTGTTGCCCTGCATGCGGATGGCGGCGCCCATGCGCTGGAGCTCCGCCACATGTTGCAGGCGGTTTTCGAAGATGTTTTCGGTGATCACGCTGGTGCCCTGGGCCGTGGCCAGCAGGCTCATGAAGGGAGCCTGGAGGTCGGTGGGGAAGCCGGGAAAGGGCTGCGTGCGCAGATCCACGGCCTTGATCTGGCTGGCGCTGATCGTGAGCCCGGTGCCGTCCATCTCCAGGCGACAGCCCACCTCTTCGAGCTTGGTGAGCACCGCGCTGAGGTGTTCAGGGATCACCGGGGCCACCCGCAAGGTGGAGCGGGTGATGGCGGCGGCCAGCAGGAAGGTGCCCGCTTCGATGCGGTCGGGGATCACGGCGTAGTCGGCACCGTGGAGTCGATCCACCCCCACGATCGTGATGGTGGGGGTGCCAGCACCGCGCACCTTGGCGCCCATGGCCAGCAGGAGGCCCGCCAGGTCCACCACTTCGGGTTCCAGAGCGGCGTTCTCGATCACCGTCTCGCCATCGGCGAGGACGGCGGCCATCATTAGGGTTTCGGTGGCTCCAACGCTGGGGCAATCCAGGTGGATACGACCGCCGGTGAGGCGATGGCCCCGCCCAGGCACCACCGCCGACACCACGCCGTGCTCGATGGTGACTTGAGCGCCAAGCGCCTTTAGGCCTTTGACGTGTTCCACCACGGGGCGGGTGCCGATCTGACAGCCGCCAGGCAGGGGGACGCGGGCAATGCCGAGGCGTGCCAGCAGCGGACCAATGCAGAAGAAGCTGGCCCGGAGGCTGTTCACCAGCTCATAGGGCGGGGCCGACTGGTTCAGGCCCGACCCATCCATGGTGATGGTGTCGTTGCCCCGCTGGATCCCAACCCCCAGGGACGCCAAGATCTCCGCCATTCCCTGAATGTCTGTCAGGGGCGGGACGTTGCGGAGCCGTAACGGATCTTCCGTGAGTAGGCAGGCCGCCATCAGCACCAGCGCCGAATTCTTGGCACCACTCACCCGCAGCTCACCGGACAGGGTCCGTCCGCCAGCAATCTCAAGTTGAGGCGTGAGAACGTGCTGAGACGGGGCTACGGTCACGGTCATGGCGTCTTGCTACCCGTCTTAGGGGCCCCATCTTGACGACGAAGCCTGAGACCGTCTAGACGGCCGGCGCCTGAACTGGCTTGTTGTGCCCTTTCTGGCTCCGGTGGGGCGATGGGGTACATTTTCGGAGTCGCTGAGAGGCGGCACGCCTCAGGTCGCTCACCGGCGACACGCTATGCGGATGTGGCGGAATTGGTAGACGCGCTAGTTTCAGGTACTAGTGGCAGCAATGTCGTGGGAGTTCAAGTCTCCCCATCCGCACTTCATCTACCGGATCAACAAGCTCCCCTCTTCTTTAGACGGGGAGTTTTTTTTTGCCAAGTTGACCACAGCCAACCATCTCTCTGCGCCCTTTCCATGCTCGTTCTCAAGATCAGCAATGCCCCTGAAGTTGTGGCCGCCAAGCTGGGCAAGTTCCTTGAGGCCATCACTCCCGATTCCTTCGATCAGACCACCATTGAAGATGTGCTGATCAAGGAGTTGATCAAGAACCTGGCCGCCGAGGGACTCAAGGGCGAGGTGGCGGCGGTGCGAGGCCTGGATCTGCAGGACAGCAAGCTGGTGATCGAAGAGACGCTGCATGTCCGCCGCCATCAACAGTTCTGAGCCGCGCCGCTTGCCGCTGGAGCCCATCACCAGCCGTCGCAACCCCCTGGTGGGGCGCTTTCGGGCCCTGCACCAGGCCAAGGGGCGGCGCGAGCAGGGGCTCTTGCTGCTGGAGGGCACCCACCTGCTGCAGGAATTGCTGAAGCGCCAGCTGGCGCCGGCTCAGGTGCTGGCCACTCCCGTCTGGATGGCGCGTCACGGTGATCTGTGTGCGCGCACGCCCGTGGCGGTGCAGCCGGTGGGTGAGGAGGTGCTGGCGGCGGTGGCCAGCACGGAGAACCCCGATGGCGTGGTGATGAGCTTGCCTGCAGCGGCCTTGCCCCAGGTTCAGGGTCCAGCCGATTTTGTGTTGGCCCTCGATCAGCTCCAGGATCCCGGCAACCTCGGCACCTTGCTGCGGACGGCCCTGGCGGCCGGCGTGCAACAGGTGTGGCAGGGGGGCGGTGCTGATCCGCATCAGCCCAAGGTGTTGCGGTCTGCGGCGGGTGCGGCCCTGGCCTTGCCCCTGGCCCGGGACCTGGACCGCAACGGATTGATCCCCCGCCTGGAACAGGCCCGCGCGGCGGGCCATCAGCTGGTGGCCACCCTGGTGGCGTCGGCGCCTCCCTCCGCGTCTGAGCCGGTGCCCTACTGGCAGTTGGACTGGACCCGTCCCACGGTGCTGCTGCTCGGCAATGAAGGTGCGGGGCTGCACCCTGAGCTGGCGGCCCTGGCCACCCACAGCGTCACCATTCCCCACAGCGCCGCGGTGGAATCGCTGAACGTGGCGGTGGCGGCCGGACCCTTGTTGTTGGAGCGCTGGCGTCAGCAGCAAGGCCCTGGCTGATCGGTTGGCTGTTGGGCTCCTGAAATCCGGGCCTGCGGCAGGAGAGAATGCCCCCCAACTGAGCACGGCCACGGTGAGCGACGCGACTTTCGATTACGACGTCATCGTGATCGGTGCCGGCTACGGCGGTTTCGACGCCGCCAAGCACGCTGCCGACCACGGCCTGCGCACGGCGATCATCGAATCCCGGGACATGGGCGGCACCTGTGTGAACCGCGGTTGTGTGCCCTCCAAGGCCCTGCTGGCCGCCAGCGGCCGCGTGCGCGAGCTTGCCGATGCCGAGCACCTCAAGGGGTTCGGCATCCACGCCGCCCCCGTGCGCTTTGAGCGCCAGAAGATCGCCGACCACGCCAATCAGCTGGTGGCCACGATTCGCGCCAACCTCACCAAGACCCTGGAGCGCGCCGGGGTCACCATCATCCGCGGCATGGGCCGGCTCGAGGGCAGCCAACGGGTGGGCGTGCGCGAGATCAATGGCGTGGATCGCGTGCTGAGCGCCCGTGAGGTGATCCTGGCCACTGGCTCGGATCCCTTTGTGCCCCCTGGCATCGAGACCGATGGCCGCACGGTGTTCACCAGCGACGAGGCCATCAGCCTGGAATGGCTACCCCGCTGGATCGCCATCATCGGCAGCGGCTACATCGGCCTGGAATTCGCCGATGTGTACACGGCCCTCGGCTGTGAGGTCACCATGATCGAGGCCATGGATCGGGTGCTGCCCACCTTCGATCCCGACATTGCCAAGATCGCCGCCCGCAACCTGATCGACGGCCGCGACATCGATGCCCGCTCCGGCGTGCTGGCCCGCAAGATCACCCCCGGTGCGCCGGTGCAGATCGAGCTGGCCGACATGACCACCAAGGAGTTGGTGGAAACCCTGGAGGTGGATGCCGTGCTGGTGGCCACCGGCCGCGTGCCTTCCAGCAAGGGGCTCAACCTGGAGTCCTGTGGTGTGGACACCAACCGCGGCTTCATTCCCGTGGACGACCAGATGCGCGTGCTGGTGAACGGAGCCCCGGTGGCGCACCTCTGGGCCGTGGGCGATGTGACCGGCAAGATGATGCTGGCCCACACTGCTGCCGCCCAGGGCGCCGTGGCCGTGGACAACATTCTGGGGCACCCCCGCAGCATCGACTACCGCTCGATTCCGGCGGCCACCTTCACCCATCCGGAAATCAGCTCCGTGGGCCTGAGCGAAGCCGATGCCAAGGCCCAGGCTGCCCAGGATGGGTTTGAGCTGGGCACGGTGCGCAGCTACTTCAAGGCCAACACCAAGGCCCTGGCTGAGCTCGAAAGTGATGGCCTGATGAAGCTGCTGTTCAACAAGACCACCGGCGAGGTGCTCGGCGCCCACATCTATGGCCTCCACGCCGCAGATTTGATCCAGGAGATTGCCAATGCGGTGGCCCGCCGCCAGAGCGTGAAGCAGTTGGCCACTGAGGTGCACACGCACCCCACCCTCAGCGAGCTGGTGGAAGTGGCCTATAAGCAAGCCGCAGCCGTGGTGGCCTGAGATGGAGATCCGTCGCCGTCCCCCCAATCCAGCCGTGAAGGTGGCGTTCCTGGAGTACGCCATCCCCCACGAGGATGCCGAACCGCGCCACATCCTGGAAAAGATCGTCTGGGAGAAAGATCGGGAAGTGGCTTCTGCCCGGGAGCGCGTGACCCTGGTGCAACTCAAGAAGCAGGTGGCCGAACTGCCGGCTCCCCGCGATTTTTTGGCCGCGTTGAAGGCCTCCTGCCGGAAACCTGCGGTGATCGCCGAGGTGAAGAAGGCCAGCCCCAGCAAGGGTGTGATCCGGGAGAACTTCGATCCCGAGGCCATCGCCAAGGGCTACGCCGCCGGTGGGGCCAGCTGCCTCTCGGTGCTCACCGACAAGCAGTTTTTCCAGGGCGGCTTTGAGGTGCTGGTGCAGGTGCGCCAGGCCGTGGATCTACCCCTGCTCTGCAAGGACTTCATCCTCAGCCCGTATCAGCTCTACCAGGCCCGCGCCGCCGGTGCCGATGCGGCGCTGCTGATCGCCGCGATCCTCACGGATCAAGATCTGGCCTATCTACTCAAGGTGGCCGGCAGCCTGGGACTCACGGTGCTGGTGGAAGTGCACGACGCCGAGGAACTGGAGCGGGTCCTGGCCCTCGAGGGGGTGCAGCTGATCGGCATCAACAACCGCGACCTCGCCACGTTCCACACGGATCTGGCCACCACCGAACAGCTCACCACCCGCTACGGCGAGCAGATTCGCGCCAAGGGCTGCCTGCTGGTGAGTGAGTCGGGTCTGTTCAGCCGCGATGATCTCGATCGGGTGCAGAGTGCCGGCGCTGATGCAGTGCTGGTGGGCGAATCGTTGATGCGCCAGGAGGATGTGACGGCGGCCCTCGAACGCTTGATCAGCGGCTGAGGGCCAGGCTTCCATTCAGGCTCAGGATCCCCCTTTGGGGAACAGGAACTGAAGCTGGGCCCGCACGGTCACATCCCCAAAGCCATCAGGCTTGATCACGTTGCCGTAGGCCTGGAGGGAGGCGTTCATCGGCTGGCGCCCCACGCGAAACACCCGCCCGAAGCCGCCGCCCACGGGCAGGATCCATGGGTTGTTGGCGCGTTGCCAGTTGGCGGTGATGATCGGCGAGCTCACCAGATACCAGCCGCCCGGCAGGTTGTAGTTCACGAACGGCTGCACCAGAAAGGCGCTCACGGCTGCACGGTCGCGATCGCCGGCAAACGACCAGATCTGATTCACCAGGGCTCCAGCAACCCAGGCCCCCTTGGTGTACACCGCCACACCGGCGGGGCCTGCCCCCCATTGGCCTGATCCAAGCGACTGGTCGGTGGCGGTGGGGAGCAACACCGTGGGCCCCAAACCCAGGGTCCAGGATCCCTTGGGTTTGGGCACGAAGAAGAAGCTGGGGTTGAGATCCCCCAGTCCGCTGCGCTGCGAGCCATCCAGCGCTGGCTGGCTCACGACCGGCAGGATGGTGCGCGTCACGAGATTGAGATCTTTGCTGAGAGCAAAGGGCACAACCGGTTGGATGTTGAGCACATTCAGAACCCGATCCTGATTGGGGCCAAGCCCGAATGTGGTGTTGTTCTGGAAGGGCAGGCTGATCAGATTGGCGATTGGATTCTGTGCTTCTTCCGCCAGGGATTCGCGTGCAGCGGCTTCAGAAGTAGCGGCCTCGGGAGCAGTTGCTGGATTCGCTTGAGAAGCAACTACGGGCCTAGTTTGATCGGTACCCTCCGCCTTCACCGGGTCACTGCTGCTGGCGGCCAGCGCCAAGGCTGCGAGCCAGGCCATCGCGCAGCGGAAGCCGGTGTAGCTGAATGACATCAAGGGTGCAGATTAAGCGTCAACATTGTAGAGAAATGAAGACAGATCGCAACAGCGATGATCGGCAAGATTGGATGTTTTGCTCCATGCTTTTCGGCTCGCGCCCCTGCGGTGGTTGTCATGCCAGGGTGTCTTGGCCACAAAAAAGCCCCCGCCGAAGCGAGGGCTGCAGGTGCTTGGCTGTGCGGTGATCCCGGGGGATCACACCTTGCGGGAGTAGAACTCCACCACCAGCAGTTCGTTGATCTCGAGGGCGACCCACTCGCGCTCGCACTTGCTGATCACCTTGGCGACCTGCTTGTTCTTGTCGAGCTCGAGGTGGGGAGGGATGTTGGCCAGGCCTGGGAATTCCAGGTTGGTTTCAGCCAGTTTCTTGCTCTGCTTGCGCTCACGGATGGCGACCACATCGCCGGCCTTGCACTGGTAGCTGGGGATGTCCACGACGCGGCCGTTCACGGTCACGTGGCCATGGTTCACCAGCTGACGGGCACCGGGAACGGTGGGGCCGAAGCCGAGGCGGAAACAGACGTTGTCGAGACGATTCTCGAGCAGTTTCAGCAGGTTGGTTCCGGTGGAACCCTCCTGGGCACGGGCTTTCTTCACGTAGCGAACCAGCTGACGTTCGGAAATGCCGTAGTTGAAGCGAAGCTTCTGCTTCTCTTCGAGGCGGATGGCGTATTCGGAGCGCTTGCGACGGGCTTGGCCGTGCTGACCGGGGGGATAAGACCGCTTGGCGGACTTACGGGTGAGACCGGGAAGGTCTCCCAAGCGCCGCGTAATCCTCAGACGAGGGCCGCGGTAGCGAGACATGGAGAACGGGTATCGAGTTGATGCTGGTGCGGCTGGCCTGAGAGCATGGACACCCCCAGACTTTGACCACGCCAGTAGGCGATCCTATCGGTTGGCATGACCCGCATCCTCCAGACGCTGCTGCTGGCCTTGATCGGCTTCTACCGCCAGTGGATCTCGCCGCTGCTGGGTCCCCGTTGCCGCTTCATTCCGAGCTGCAGCGCCTACGGCCTGGAGGCCATCGCGCGCCATGGGCCCTGGCGTGGTGGCTGGCTCACCGCCAGGCGCCTGTTGCGCTGCCACCCCTTTACGCCCTGTGGCTGCGATCCGGTGCCCGATTGATGGCTCAGCTGCAACTGCTGCTCTACAGCCGCCAGGGCTGCTGCCTCTGTGAGGGTCTGGAGGAGCGCCTGCGCGCCCTGCCAGGGGTCACCGGGCTGGAGGTGATTGATGTGGATCGCGATCCCGGACTGCAGCAGCGCTACGGCCTCGAGGTGCCGGTGTTGGCCCTGCGCCATGCCGATGGCGCGCTGCAGGAGCTGCCGCGAGTGTCACCGCGGCTGGGGGGTGACGGTCTGGCGGTTTGGTTGCAGAGGAACGGATTTCCTGGCCGGGCGGCTTAGAACGGGCCCACTTGTGTTCACCGCTGGTCCATGACCCAGCTGCTCCATCCCCTGTTGCGCCAGGTGGGCCTGGCGGTGCCGCCGGCCCTTGAGAACAGTGCGGTGCAGAGTCTGAGCTGCGATTCCAGGCGCGTGGGCCAGGGCACCCTGTTTGTGGGTCTGCCCGGCACGGTGGTGGATGGCGGCAGCTTCTGGCCAGAGGCGGTGGCGGCCGGCGCTGTGGCGGTGGTGATTGGCCCGGCGGCAGCGGCGGCGCGGCCCCCGGCCGTTGGCGATCCCGTGCTGGTGGTGAGTGATCCCGTGGCGCGCTGGGCCGGTCTGCTGGCGGCTGAGTTCTGGCAGAACCCCAGCCAGCGGTTGCGCTTGATCGGTGTGACCGGCACCAACGGCAAGACCACCACCACCCATCTGATCGAGCATCTGATCGGTTGTTGTGGCACCCCTGCGGCCCTGTTCGGCACTCTGGTGAACCGCTGGCCGGGCCAGAGCGTCACCGCTCAGCACACCACGGCCTTTGCGGATGTGCTCCAGGCCCAGCTGGCCCAGGCCGCCGAGGCGGGAGCCCAGATCGGGGCGATGGAGGTGAGTTCCCATGCCCTGGACCAGCAGCGCATCAGTGGCTGCCAGTTCGCCGGGGCGATTTTCACCAACCTCACCCAAGACCACCTCGATTACCACGCCTCGATGGAGGCCTATTTCGAGGCCAAGGCCAAGTTGTTCCAGGCGCCGTTGCTGGAGCCTGATGCCGCCGCCGTGGTGAATGTGGATGATCCCTGGGGCGTGCGCCTGGCCGAACGGCTCGGTGCCCAGTGCTGGCGCAGTTCCCTCGAGCCGGGCAGCACCGCTGAACTGCGCATGGAGCAGCTGGTGTTCAGTGCCGATGGCGTCAGCGGCATCCTGGTGAGTCCGATGGGGTCGGGGGCGTTCCGCTCTCCCCTGCTGGGCCGCTTCAACCTGATGAATCAGCTGCAGGCGGTGGGCAGCCTGCTGCAGCTGGGGCTTCCCCTGGCGATGCTGCTGGAGGGGCTGGCCAGTTTTCGTGGTGTGCCGGGCCGGATGGAGCGGGTCACCGCCGGCCGGCCCGGCGATGGTGCCGCCGCTCAGCCTGCGGTGCTGGTGGATTACGCCCACACCCCCGATGGCTTGAACAGTGCCCTCAACGCCTGCCGGCCCTTCGCCCAGGGCCAGCTGATCTGTGTGTTCGGCTGCGGCGGGGATCGCGACCGCGGCAAGCGACCGCAGATGGGGGCCATCGCCGCCCGCCTGGCAGATCGGGTCGTGGTGACCTCCGACAACCCCCGGACGGAGGACCCCGCCCAGATCCTGGCGGATGTGGTGGCGGGCATTCCCGCCGCTACCGCTCTGGTGGTGGAAGCCGATCGGGCCGCCGCCATTGCCGCCGCCATTGCCCAGGCCACTCCGGGGGATCTGGTGCTGATCGCCGGCAAAGGCCATGAGGACTATCAGATCCTGGGCACTCGGCGGGTTCATTTCGACGACCGCGAGGAGGCCGAAAAGGCCCTGCGCGCGCGCCTGACCCAGGGCTGAGCTGGGCGGTTGCAATGTACAAAATCCCCACGATTGTCCAAAACGTGCACTGTTGGCCTTTGGGATGTGTGCCGTGTGGCTTGACGCTTCGTTTCGAGATGTTGTGCGCCTGAGGACTGCTCTCTAGTTTGCGAGCTCCTGTATGTGTGCTCATGGCGCAGAGTGTTCCCATGTCGAAGAAGTTCCTGGCGGAACTTTTCGGCACGTTCTGGCTGGTGCTGGGTGGGTGCGGTAGTGCTGCCATCGCCGCCAACTTCCCCTATCTCACCGGCTCGGATATCGCGCCTGGTAACCCCTTCGGCCTTGGCTTCCTCGGGGTGTCGCTGGCCTTCGGCCTCACCGTGGTGACGATGGCCTATGCCATCGGCCACATCTCCGGCTGCCACCTCAATCCCGCCGTGAGCTTCGGCCTCTGGGCCAGTGGCCGCCTCAAGGGCGCCGACCTGCTGCCCTACATCGTGGCCCAGGTGATTGGCGGCGTGCTCGCCGGTGGCTTCATCAAGCTGGTGGTTGCGGGCGGTCCGGCCTTCACGGCGGTGATGAGTGGCAGCAACCCCCTGGCCACCAACGGCTGGGGTGCCCACTCCCCCGGTGGCTACGGCTTCTGGGCGGCCCTGATTGTGGAAGTGGTGCTCACGTTCTTCTTCCTGCTGGTGATCATCGGCGCTACCGACAAGCTGGCTCCCGCGGGCTTCGCCGGCGCTGCCATCGGCCTCACCCTGGCCCTGATCCACATGATCAGCATCCCGGTAACCAACACCTCGGTGAACCCGGCCCGCAGCACCGGCGTGGCCCTGTGGGTGGGCGGCGATGCCGTGGCCCAGCTGTGGCTGTTCTGGCTGGCGCCGATCGTGGGGGCCCTGATCGCCGGTTGGGTGTACCGCAACGTGTGGGAGCGGGCCGAGGCCTGAGCCCTGAGCTTCAGCGGAGGTCCGTCAGGGCCTCCAGCAGCTGATCGATCTCGGCCTCGCTGGTGGTGATGTGGGTGCAGGCCCGCAGGCAATGGGGATCATCCAGTGTGCGCAGCCAGATCCCCCGCTGCCCCAGGGCCTGCACCAGGGCTTCCGGGCTGCTCTCGGCGGTGAAGCTCACCAGGCCCGCCGGGGGCGGCACCTCCAGCAGGGTGGCCAGCCCAGGGATGGCCTGCAGGCCTTCCCACAGGAGTCGGCTGCCGGCCTGAATGCCAGCCAGGCGCTCGCCGGCCCTGCCCTCGGTTTCCAGCAGCAGCAGTGACTGGGTGAGGCCGGCCATCAGCGGGATGCAGGAGGTGGCCACCTCAAAACGGCGGGCGTCGGCATGGAAGCCACTGCTGGCACTCCCTTCGTGGCTGAGACTGCGCCAGCCGATCAGGGTGGGCTGGCTTTCGCTCAGGAGCCGCTCCGACAGGGCCACGGCACCAAGGCCCTCCGGGCCGCAGCACCACTTGTGTCCGGTGCAGGCGTAGATATCGGCTGTCGCGGCGGCATTCGCTGCTCCCGTTTCTCCCAGCGGCAGGCTGCCCAGGCTCTGGGCCCCGTCCACCAGCAGCCAGGGTTGGTTCCCGTGCTGGCGGAGCCGTTCAGCGGTCGCCGCGATCGGCATCACCTGGCCGGTATTCCACAGCAGGTGCGAGAGCACCACCAGCCGGGTGCGGGTCGTAAGAGCCTGCTCCAGCCGTTCCAGCACGGCGGCATCGGTGGCGGCCGGTGCCCCGCGCAGATCCTGGACCGGCAGCACGGCCAGGGTGAGCCCCTCCCGCCGGGCTAGCTCCCGGCAGGCCGCCACCACGCCGGGGTGTTCGCAGTCGCTGAGCAGCAGTTCGTCGCCCCTCTCCCAGGGCAGGCCCCAGAGCGGCAGCACACAGCCGCTGGTGACGTTTTCGGTGAAGGCCACGCGGTGGGCGCCCACCCCGAACCAGTGGGCGAGGTGCTGGCGCAACGTGGTCGTGGTGCGCTCGATGTAGGGCCACACCTCGCTCGTGAAGGGCCCCAGCTCCTGAATCGTGCGCCAGCTTGCGGTGATTGCCGCGAGTGATGGCTCAGGCAGCGGGCCTTGCCCGCCGTAGTTGAAGTAGGTCTTGCCCGCCAAGGCGGGCATCTGGTTGCGCAGCTGGGTCAACCGAGGGCGGGATGGCTGCATCCAGCCTGATGCCTCAGATCACCTGGCCCAGGGCCACGGCGGCCACGGCCGAGAACAGCGTGATGCCGAGGGCG
>CANHMF010000028.1 GCA_947461705.1 Synechococcaceae cyanobacterium | reverse complement strand
GCACTCACCTGAGCCCGCTGCTGGGCGCTCTGATTGCGCTCGGACTTCACGTCGAAAAAGATGTGCTTCTGGGTGGCGATCGAACGGAAGGCACTCAAAACGCGCAGTTCAATGCCCTCAGCACGCGCCGCCTGTTGCATGGCCACCAGGGCTTCAGCCGCATCGGCATGCAGCTCCACGCCTGGGGCAATGCTCACCAGATCCGCGGCCGTGGCCTCGCCATAGGGAAAGTGGCCGAGCAGGCGGCCATCCAAACCCGGGCGGGCGCTCAAGCCTTCAACAGGGGGTGGTGCCAGCAGCCGACGCAGGGGCTGGGGGAACACGATCAGCACGGCGGCACAGCCACCAAGCAGCAGGGCGGCCCCCACGAGGCCTCGGCGGAAGCCGCCCGTACGGCGGAGCGCCGGGGAAACCGTGCGACGGGCCAGGGGAATGTCGTCCCTCAGGGCTGACGGAACCCGACCGGTGCTTGGCAACCGACTCACCCCAGCATTGGCGTTGGCCGATCGTAGGCCGATGGCTCACAGACGCCAGCAGCTGACGAATCAACAGTGTTAGCTTCCCCCCAACATCCTTCTGGCGGAGCGGGTTTCAAGATGTTGCGAGTCGCGGTGGTGGGCGGCGGCCCGAGCGGATCCTGTGCTGCGGAAGTGCTGGCCAAGGCCGGCATCCAGACCTGGATCTTCGAGCGCAAGCTCGATAACGCCAAGCCCTGTGGTGGTGCCATTCCTCTGTGCATGGTGGACGAATTCGACCTGCCTGAGTCGATCATCGACCGCAAGGTCCGCAACATGAAGATGATCTCCCCCTCCAACCGCGAGGTGGATATCAATCTGGAAAACGAGGGCGAATACATCGGCATGTGCCGCCGCGAGGTGATGGATGCCTTTCTGCGCGACCGTGCCGCCGACCTGGGCGCTCACCTGGTGAACGGTCTTGTGACCAAGATCGACACCGGTGCCAACCGCCAAGGGCCCTACACCCTCACCTATTCGGACTACGCCGCCGGTGAGGCCACCGGCGAGGCCAAAACCCTTGAGGTGGATCTGATCATCGGCGCCGATGGGGCCAACAGCCGTGTAGCCAAGGCCATGGATGCCGGTGATTACAACGTGGCCATCGCCTTCCAGGAGCGCATCAAGCTGCCTGCCGAGGAGATGAAGTACTACGAAAGCCTGGCCGAGATGTACGTCGGCACTGACGTGTCTCCGGATTTCTATGCCTGGGTGTTCCCCAAGTACGACCACGTGGCGGTGGGCACCGGCACCATGCAGAACAACCAGGCCCTGATCAAGAGCCTGCAGGAGGGCATCCGCGAGCGCGCCAAGAAGCGCCTCGTGAACGGTGAGGTGATCAAGGTGGAAGCCCACCCGATTCCCGAGCATCCCCGTCCCCGCCGGGTTGTGGGCCGCATGGCTCTCGTGGGTGACGCCGCCGGCTACGTCACCAAGAGCTCTGGTGAAGGCATCTACTTTGCCGCCAAGAGTGGCCGCATGTGTGCGGAGCAGATCGTGGAATCGAGCGCTGGTGGCACCAAGGTGCCCAGCGAAGCGGATCTCAAGAAATACCTGAAGAAGTGGGACCGCCAATACGGTGCCACCTACAAGGTCCTGGAAATCCTGCAAAACATCTTCTACCGCAATGACGCGGCCCGCGAGGCTTTCGTGGAGATGTGCGATGACAAAGATGTGCAGCGCCTCACCTTTGACAGCTACCTCTACAAGCGGGTGGTGACCATGAACCCCTGGCAGCAGCTCAAGCTCACCCTGCTCACCCTCGGGTCTGTTCTGCGCGGCAACGCCCTGGCACCCCAGGGATACAAGCCGGTTCCCAGCGCTGTGCGTGACGACGCCGAAGTGAATGCGATGCTGGCGGTGAGCACCATCAAAGGCGGGATCAAGGTGCGCGGGCAGAAGGCTGCTCAAGCAGCCTCCCCAGCAGCCGAGAACGACGAGCGTGAACCGGCTCTCGCGGGCAAGGGCTGAGCTTCAGCCTTTGATAGCAGTGGTGATGCACCCCTCACAAAAGAACCAGGCCAAGCCTGGTTCTTTTTTTATGGCTGAGAGCTGGCTTGCTGGGCCGTGTGCAGCGAGACCAACTGGTTGGCTTGGCTATCCCAGAGAATCAGCTTGAAGCAGGCGGGAATATCCCGGATTCGCAAATAGGTGCAGTCCGCCAAGAGGTGGGCATGGGCCTCGTGGCAGGCCCGCAGCCGGTAATTGGGAATCCGTTCGCAGAGATGGTGAACACTGTGAAAGGCAATATCGGCGGAGAACCAGTTCAGGATCGGGGGCAACAGCAGGTTGCTACTGCCATTAAGGGCACCCTGGAAATAACTCCATCCTTCCGATCCATGGGCATAGGAACCGGGGTAGTTGTGCTGTACAAAGAAGATGCAGATGAAGATCGCCGCCGAGAAGGTCATCACCGTGGCGTAACACGACCAGAACAGGCCATAGCCCAGCCAGTGACCCATGAGCCACCAGCTGCCGAGCACAACAAGATTGTTGAGCACCAGATCGTAAAATTCACCGGCGGTGTACCAATGACCGGAACGGAACTCGCGAGTGAGCCTGGGAAGCTCTGCCACAGAGCGCCATCCGTTTGCGAGCACATGGCGCAGCATGGTGCTCATCCATTGCCACACACCGAGCAACAGCTGCAACCTCGGCCGCACGATGAGATAGAAGAATCCGCCGGGGAAGAGCATCAACGGATGCCTGGTGAGGGCATAGCGGCGCTGTTCAGCGGGTGACAGCCTCCGAAATTGCTCAACACTGAGCAGCGCTGAGGGCCCGCGATAGAGCTCCCAGTTGCCATTGTGTTTGTGATGGAAGGCATGTCCCCGTGACCAGGGGTACTGGGGGATGGCATTCACACCACCCAGCAGGAAACCGGTGAGCCGATTCAGCCTGGGGCTCGCCCACAGCGCGTCATGGCCGCAGTCATGCATCAGCGAAAAGCTGCGGGCGGAAAACAACACCAGCAACGCCAGCACCGGAAGCAGCAGAAGGCGGAGTAGCCCTGCTGCTGCTGCCAAGGAGGGAACCATGGCCCACAACACGGCGGTGGGCACCAAGGTGGTGATCAGTTGCCAGGCCGCGATTCGGTTATCGCGCTGCCGGAACCCCGCCAGGTTGAAGTCCCGGCGACTGCGGGGCTGAACGGACAAGGGCCGCGCGGTGACGCCCTGGGGGCTAGAAGACGTGGAGATCAGGTGATTGCCCTGGCACTCAGGTGCAGCGGGCCACCTGCTCAGGCCCCAGCCTAAGCAGCCCAGACCTGCGATCAGCCGGAGATCCGGCGGAAATCCGCCAGAACTGCCGCTTGGTTACGCAGCACACCCAACAGATTCAGGCGGTTGGTACGCACGGCAGGGTCGTCGGCCATCACCATCACGCTGGAATCGCCATCAAAGAAGGCGGCCAGGGCCTCTGCACCAGCGCTCAGCCCCATGGCCAACTCCCGATAGCGATCAGCGGAGTGGCCGGTGGCAATGGGCTCTAGCCGGCTCAGCACGGCGAGCATGGCGGCCTCACTCGGCTGTTCAAACAGGCCAGCCTCCACAACGCCGCTGGCGCTGAGCACAGCGGGAGCCAGGGTGCCCTTGTCCGCCAGCCGCGCTGCTCGGGTAACCACGGCCTGAACAGCGGCGAGATCCCCTGTGCGGCGAAGCTCCGCCAGCAACGCAGCCCGCTGGCGCGCATCGGCGGGATCACGGATCACCCTCTCCAGAGCCACGCCGTCCCCGGCCACAGCCTGGACAAGATCCGCATCGAAGCCCTCCTCTTCCAGCAAGCTCACCAGGCGCTGGCGTAGGAATTCGGTCAGTTCAGCGCAGAGGCCAGCCGCATCCACCTGAAAGTGGGGTAGCAACGCGGCCCAGTGACCGGTGGCCCGTTCCAGCAGGGCCAGCAGGTCGAGTCTCCAGCCTCGGTTCCAGAGAATCTGGAGTAGGCCATTGCCGGCGCGGCGCAGGGCATAGGGATCGGAAGAACCGCTGGGACGCTCCCCCTTGGCATAGATGCTCAACAACAATTCCAGGCGCTCGGCGAGGGCCACCACCGCGCCGGCATCGGAGCTGGGCAGCTGATCGCCAGCACCTTTGGGCAGGTAGTGCTCGAGCACGGCCAGGGCCACCTCACGGTGTTCCCCCTCAGCCAACAGATACTTGCCCCCCATCAGCCCCTGCAGTTCGGGGAACTCACCCACCATCTGACTCACCAGATCGTGCTTGCAGAGGTGCGCGGCGCGGCGGGCATGCTCTGCGGTCGCCGGGGACAGCTTGAGCTGCTCGAGCACCACATCGGTGAACCACTCCAGCCGTTCCACCCGATCGCGCAAGGAACCGAGCCCCTCGGCAAAGGTGACCCGGGCCAGCTGATCGCGGCGGTCGATGCTGGGCACGGCGCGATCGGCCTTCACAAAGAATTCGGCATCTGCCAGACGTGCCTTCAGCACGCGCTCATTGCCTCGGCGCACCGTGTCGGTGGCGGCGGGCAATCCATTGCCGATGAATAGAAACGTGGGCAACAGACTGGTGCGGGCGTCCAGGGCGAGGGGATCCACCGCAGCCTCCTGCCGGTAGAGGGGCACATAGCGCTGATGGGCGCGCATCACGGTGCTGAGCACTTCGGCGGGTAGGCCGAGGTAGTGGGCATCCACAGACCCCTCGATCAGCAGTGGGGCTTCCACCAGATCCGTGAGCTCCTCAAAGAGGCTGTCGGGCAGGTCGGGACGGCCTTGCAGGGCGCCAGCCGCCTGGGTGACGGCGGAGCGGATGGCATCGGCTCGGCTGCTGCGGTGCACATCCACGCCCACCGCTGCGAGGGTCTCGGCGTAGGCCTGGGCGGAAGGGATCACCACGGAGTCAGCCAGCAGGCGATGGCCACGGCTGACGTTGCCGGCCTGGACCAGCGGATCACTGCCCTGAAGCGCGACGGGTATCACCGCTGCATCCAGGAGGGCCACCAGCCAGCGCACCGGGCGGGAGAAGCGACTCTCCCCCTCGCCCCAACGCATGAAGCGACGCCCCTGCAAGGCATGGATCCACTGGGGGATGTGCTCCGCAAGCACCTCGACGCTGGGCCGCCCCTGCTCCAGAACGCGGGCAAACACAAACGGACCCTTCGGGGTGTCGCGAACCTCCAACGCAGTCGGCTCGATTCCACAGCGCTTGGCAAAGCCGATCGCCGCCTGGGTGGGCACCCCATCCTTGAAGGCCTGGCCTGCAGGGGGGCCCTTGCGGTCTTCCTGGAGATCGACGGCGCTGGCTGGCAAATCTTCCACCAGCAGAGCCAGACGGCGGGGGGTGCTGGTGCACTGGATCAGGCCATGGCCCAGACGTTGCTCAGCCAGGTCGGAGCGGACCATCTGCTCCAGCTGCGGCAGGGCGAGACGAGCAAAATCGGCTGGGAGCTCCTCGGTTCCAATCTCAAGAAGAAAGGTCGACACAGAGCAGTCCACGGCAGCCCAGCACTGTATTGAAAGCCCTGCGCCCGAAGCCCTGCGCTCGTTTCGCTACGGTCGGGCGAGGTAAGTGGCGACGCCGTGACCGTGACTCCAGGGCAGACCTCAGAGGGCACCGCGGCCGAAGCGCCCTTCTCGCCCTGCCTCGCCACTGGAGCCGAGCCCACCAAGTTTGAGCAACTCAAAGCCGATAGCGGCTACCTGAAGGAGCCCCTGGCCACCGAACTGGGCAACGACAGCAACCACTTCAGCGACGGGGCAGTGCAGCTGCTGAAGTTCCACGGCAGCTACCAACAGGACAACCGCGAGAATCGGGTCAAGGGCCAGGACAAGGACTGGCAGATGATGCTGCGCCTGCGCAGCCCGGGGGGCCGGATCCCGGCCGCCCTGTATCTGGCCATGGATGATCTGGCCGATCGCCTGGGCAACGGCACCCTGCGGGCCACCACCCGTCAGGCCTTTCAGATGCACGGCATCCGCAAGGAGAACCTCAAGGAGGTGATCGGCACCATTGTGCGCTCGATGGGCTCCACCCTGGCCGCCTGTGGTGATATCAACCGCAATGTGATGGCGCCGGCCGCGCCCTACGAGAAGGGGGCCTATCCAGCTGCACGCCAACTGGCGGACGACGTGGCTGATCTGCTCTCGCCAACGGCAGCCGAGGGGTCGTACCTCGACCTGTGGGTAGACGGGGAACTGTCGTACCGCATCAAGCCCTCGACACCCGTGAAGAAGGTGCGCGCCCGTCAGCTGGAAGGCAAGGTGTTCAGCGGCGATGCCAACGAACCCCTCTACGGCGGCACCTACATGCCGCGCAAGTTCAAGTGCGCCGTGACGGTGCCGGGCGACAACTCGGTGGATCTGCTCACTCAGGACATCGGCCTGGTGGCCTTCGCCGATGCCAGCGGCGCCCTCAAAGGCTGCAATGTCTATGTGGGCGGAGGCATGGGGCGCACCCACAACAAGGAGGAAACCTTCGCGCGCACGGCCGATCCCCTCGGCTATGTGGCCGCTGAGCACGTGCTCGACCTGGTTCAAGCGATCGCAGCCTTGCAACGGGACTACGGCGATCGCCAGACCCGGCGGCACGCCCGCATGAAATATCTGATCCACGATCGCGGCATCGCCTGGTTCAAGCAGGAGCTCAAGACCAACTACTTCCCGCACCCGATCAAGGGCTTACGGCTGGAACCGACCACCAAGCTGGAGGATTACCTCGGCTGGCATCGCCAGAGCACCGGCAAGTGGTTTGTGGGCCTACCCCTGCTCTGCGGCCGCCTCCAGGGTGAGCTGAAACAGGGCCTGCGGCAGTTGGTGGAGACCTACCAACTGGAAATCCGACTCACCCCCAACCAGGATCTGTTGCTCTGCAACATCGGCACCGCCCAACGCAGCAGCGTGCGAGAGGCCCTCGCCGCCCTCGGCATCGAGGCACCTGAGGCTCCTCCTCTCCTGGCCCGCCACGCGATCGCCTGTCCCGCCCTGCCCCTCTGCGGCTTGGCGGTGACCGAAGCTGAGCGCATCCTGCCGGACGTGCTGGAGCGGCTCGATGGCCAATTGCGGCGCCTGGAGATTGAGAAGCCGATCCTCGTGCGCATGACCGGCTGCCCCAACGGTTGCGCCAGGCCCTACATGGCCGAACTGGGCCTGGTGGGCGACGGCGTGGACCAATACCAACTCTGGTTGGGTGGGACCCCGAACCTCAGCCGGCTGGCTGAGCCCTACTTGGACCGCATGCCCCTGGAGAAGCTGGAAACCACGCTGGAACCGCTGCTGCTGGGCTGGAAGGCCGTTGGCGGTCGGCGCAGCTTCGGGGATTACATCGCCAAACTGGGACGTGAACAGGTTCAGCAGCTGCTCACCCCTGCATGAAGCTCCCCGCGATGACGGCCTGGCGCCTTCCGGTGGCCCCACCAGCTCTGGCCTTTGCCATCGCGACGGGGCTGAGCTGGGCTGGGGCCGGCGCGGCTCGAGCCAATGCAAAAATGCCGCCCCCGCCTGCTTCGCCCGTGCAAACCTTCCAACCCGATCTGGCCACTTGCCAGCCGGAGCAATTGCTGCGTGGCTACCGCCAACAGCTCGCGGCCTACGCCGATCAACCGCCGGCGGTGGTGGAACAGCTCAAGCTCCTGCAGCGGGATATGGCCGTGGGCAGCCTCAACCGTTGCATCAGCAAGGGCTTGCTCAGCAAGCAGCAGGCGAGTCAACTGGCAGCAGCGATGGGCATCAACCGGGATCGCTGAGCCCCTGGCCGCCAACCAGCCCAGCCTTGCCTCTCAGCTCTCCACCCAACGGCCATAGCGGGCCTGGGGCTGATCCTGGCGCCAGGCCCACAGCTGATCCCCCCAGCTGAAGTGCCACCACTCGTTGGGGTGCTGGGCAAAGCCTGCTGCTGCCATGGCCTGCCGCAGCAGGCAACGCCGACGATGCCAGTCGTGGGGCTGCTGCTGGAGGGAGAGCTCCAGGGCTAATGCAGCAACCTCCCGGTAGTGATCTGGTTCGGACACGGCTCCGATCGCATCAATGGCCGAGCCCATGCTCACCACCGTGCCGGAGCCATCAGCGAGGGTGAGGTCCACCGCTGCACCGGTGCTGTGGGGCGGCGGCGTGGTGGGATCCTCACTGGGCGGTGCCCAGAAGCGCCCCACCTCCGCCACCAGCGCGTCCAGCTGCGCCGAGGGTTGATGGCGATCCACGCCAAGCCGGGCGCATTCCTCGCCGATGGTGTGCTCCACCATGAAGCGCTGCACCGCCAGGGGCCGCCAGGCATCGAAAATGGCGAGTCGCCAGCCCGGAGCTTCAGCCTGCAGCGCCAGCTGAGCCTGGAGCAGACGTTCCACCACGGTCGATCGCAACCGGAAGGGCGAGGCACCCACTCCATAGGGGGCCCCGAGGGCGGCGTAGGGATGGGGCTCGAGCCGCAGCAGCCCCGCGGGGAGCTCCACTAGGGGCTCGGCACAGTCGTGGATGGGAACCGGACTCCAGGGACGCAGGGCCATGGCGGGAGGGCAGCGCCGACGGGTGACTAATTCAACCGTGCGCCCTGGCTCACCCTCTGGCGTTGCTGAGCCAGAACGGTGGCGAGGGGCTGGTGGTGCTCCAGCGTGGGGTCCTGCTCCATCACACGTTGGGCCACACTGCGGGCCTGCTCGAGCACATCGCCGTCGTCAGTGAGGCTGGCCAGTGCTAGATCCGGAAGGCCGCTCTGGCGCGTGCCCAGCACGGCCCCGGGCCCCCGCAGCCGCAGATCCATCTCCGCAATTTCGAAGCCGTCGCTGGAGTGCACCAGCACCTCCAAGCGCTGGCGTGCCAGGGCGTTGCGGCTGTCATTGATCAACAGACAGTGGGAGGCGGCCGCACCCCGGCCGACACGGCCCCGCAGTTGGTGCAGCTGGGCCAGGCCGAAACGATCGGCATGCTCGATCACCATCACGCTGGCTTCCGGCACATCCACGCCCACCTCCACCACGGTGGTGCTCACCAGCACATGGCTGTCGCCGCGGGCGAAGGCGCCAATGGCGGCCTGCTTGTCGGCACTGGGCATGCGGCCATGCAGCAGGCCCACCTGGAGGTCGGGGAACACCTCCTCGCTCAACTGGCGGTGCACCTCCACGGCCGAACGCAGATCGAGTTTTTCCGATTCCTCCACCAGGGGCAACACCACGTAGGCCCGTTGCCCCTGGGCCACTTCCTGGCGGATCAGGCTGTAGGCCTGCTCCCGCTCGCCTGCCTTGAGCATGGTGGTGCGGATCGGCGTGCGTCCAGGGGGAAGCTCATCGATCTGGCTCACCTCCAAATCGCCATGGAGCGAGAGGGCCAGGGTGCGCGGAATTGGGGTGGCGGTCATCGTGAGCAGGTGGGGCTGCAGCCCTTTGTCGAGCAGCCGGTTGCGCTGGGCCACGCCGAAGCGGTGCTGTTCGTCCACCACCACCAGCCCCAGGCGGGCGAACTGGACCGGATCCTCCAGCAGGGCGTGGGTGCCCACGAGCATCTTGAGATTGCCCTGGACCAAGTCGGCCAGCAGCTCCCGCCGCCGCCGGGCCGGCGTGGATCCCGTGAGCAGCGCACAGGTGACATGCAGCTGCGGCAGCCACTCACACAGCTTCCTGTAGTGCTGCTCCGCCAACACCTCGGTGGGGGCCATCAGCGCTCCCTGACAGCCGGCATCGATGGCGGTGAGGAGTGAGGCGATGGCCACCACCGTCTTGCCGCTACCCACATCCCCCTGCACCAGGCGGGCCATGGGCTGTTCGCCCGCCAGATCCGATCGGATCTCCGCCAGAACCCGCTGTTGTGCCCCGGTGAGCGGAAAGGGCAGGAGCTCCAGAAATTGCGCCACCAGGGTGCTGGAGCCAGCGGCCGTCGGCAAGGCCAGGGGGGGGGCCGGCCGCGTGGTGAGCTCGCGGCGACGTTGCAGCAGGCCCAGCTGCAGCAGCAGGAATTCGTCAAACACCAGCCGCCGGCGGGCAGCGCTGAGGGACTCCTGGCTAAGGGGTTGATGAATTTGGGCCAGCGCCAGGGGCAGGGCCATCAGGCCCTCCAGCTCCAGCAGCGGTGGCGGCAGGTGATCGCCCCAGGCGAGGGCCGCCACCACCACCGGCTCCACGGCGGCCCGCACCTTCTCGGCGCTGAGTCCCTCGGTGAGTCCGTACACCGGCAACAACCTGCCGATGTCGCGGCTCTGCAGGGGAGCGTTGGGGCTCTCCAGCACCTCCATCAGCGGGTCCTGAAACACTGGTCCGTAGGGCGTTTCCTTCACCAGGCCACTCACCGCCACCGTGGCTCCTGGGGGATACAGGCGCTGTTGCCCCTTCAACCAGCCAGGTGAACTGAAGCGCTTGCCGGCGAAGAACTTCGACACGCGCAGCCTGCCTGTCACATCCTGGAGCTGCAGCTCCAGGATCGAGAGATTCGGATTGCGCGGACTGGTGAAACTGTTGGTGCGGCGCACGGTGGCCACGATGGTGGCGGTGCTCCCTGGCACCAGCGCCGCAATCCGCACGAGATTGGCGTAGTCGAGATAGTCGCGTGGGTAGTAGCGCAGCAGATCTGCCGCCACAAACAAACCCAGCACGGCAAATTTTTCAGCCGTCTTCGGACCCACCCCCCGGATCTGCGACAGGGGGGTGTCCGGATGAATCCGCTGAGCAACAACCGGTGTCTGCACCAACCGCAGCCGTGGGGGGGCTACCGGTACCACGGGCTGCTGGGAACGGTGCAGCTCGTGCAACAGCTGCCGACTGCGTCGCACCAGGGTCTGGCGCCGGGCCAGGGTCTGCTCGGGGTAGCCATCAAAGGCCCCGGCCAGCTCCACCAGGGCCTGGCCTTGGGGTGGGGTGACGCTGCCGGGATGCATCCGCAACTCCCGGGCCAGAAAGGCATGGAAGCGTTCGCGCCGCCCCTGCAGGTTGTCAAAGCCGCGGTCGGCCTCCAGCTGAAGGGCCTGCTGCAAGGGGCGCAGCCAAGCCTCCAGCACTAGGGCCGGTCCGCCGGGTTCTGGGGTTGGGCACTGTCCTGCAACCACTGCTGCTCCGCCTCCAGGGCCGAAACCCGGCGCTGCCAGTAGCGGTAGCGCTCGGCCATTGTGCGCAATTGGCGCCGGCGCTGCTCGAGCCGCTTGCGACAGGTGCGCAATTTCGGTTGCTGGAATTCCAGATCGCCGCTGCGTACCAACAGCGAGAGCACTTCGGCTGAAGCCGTGCCGGAGGCGGCAGCCGGGATGGGCAAGGGCAGGCGCAACAGGTTCATGGGGGCCGGCAGCACCTCCACTTGGCCCTGCAGCACCGCATCCAGCAGGTTCAGGGGCAACAGACCCTGGGCCAGGCCCGAGCGCATCAATTCCACGTTGACGGCGTGGGAGAGGTTGCGCAACCGGCGGCTGAGGGCCTGGTCCAGGTGAGCCCACCAGCGCAGCTGTAGCAGCGGATCGCGGGGTAGCTGCGTGCCGGTCACGGCCTGGTCGTGGGGGGAGACGTCGGGTGGCATCGCCACCGACAACTGCAGGGCTGCCTCCTCCAACTGCGGAGCCGGCTCGGGTGTTTCCGCAGCGGCGGCGGGCCTGGACTCCTGGCCCAGGCCCTCGGCGGCCATGGCAAACAGCGATCGCAGCAGTTCCAGCTCCTCGCCCCTTGGGGGGCTGGCGCCCGTGTCCTCGCGATCGGTTGGCGTGCGGTTCACCCCGGCCATGCCAGGCAATCCGGCCTCAAACAGATCAGCGGACAAGGGCAGATCCAGGCCCAGGGTGACGGAGCCCTGGGGGGCGGCGGTCCCGGGAGCCGAGGCTGGAGAAGCCTCCGGTGGCCCGGGGTCTTGATCCGCCACGAGGGCATCGATCAGGCGCTGCCGCTGGGCACGCTGGCGCTGCTGCTCACGGCGCTGTTGCTGCGCCGCAAGCCCCATCAGCTGCTCCACGGTGAGCAGGGTGCCGCAACGCTGAACCAGGCCCTGCAAGCGCTGCTGCAAGGCTGTGCGGCGTTCGCTGGACAGCTGGCCGTAGCGCTCAGGCACCACTTGGGTGGCCAGATGAAAACAGGCCTGCTGCACGGCATGCAGCAGGCCCTCACGTAGCACCTGGAGATAGAGAGCCAGCTCGCGATACAGACCGGGCGCCAGCTGCTCTTGCCGCTCCAGCAGCAGGGCGAGCTGGCGATTGGCCTCGATCAGGGGGCTGGCGTTGGGATCCAAGGCCAGAATCAGGCCGCCTGCATGGCAGCCACTTCAGCGGCGAAGTCCATCTTCTCCACTTCAATGCCTTCACCCAGGTTGAACCGCACGAAGCGACGCACCTGGATGTTTTCGCCGACCTTGCCAGCCACCTGCTTCACCATCTCACCAACGGTGATGGAGGTGTCCTTGATGAAGGCCTGATCCATCAGAGCCAGTTCCTTGAGGCGCTTGCCGATGCGGCCCTCAACGATCTTCTCCTTCATCTGGTCAGGCTTGCCGGCCAAGTCGTCGCGACCCATCTCGATGGACTTCTCCCGCTCGGAGACATCGGCGGGGATATCCGCGACATTCACGAACTCGACGCCGGGGCACGCCGCAATCTGCATGGCCACATTGCGCAGCAGCTCCTGGAAAACCTCGCCACGGGCAACGAAGTCGGTCTCACAGTTCACTTCCACCAGCACACCGACGCGAGCGCCTGTGTGGATGTAGCTGCCAATGGCACCTTCAGCGGCGGTGCGACCCGACTTCTTCTCGGCGGTGGCAATGCCCTTCTGGCGCAGCCATTCGACGGCCTTGTCAGCGTCGCCGGCGCACTCGGCCAGGGCCTTCTTGCAATCCATCATGCCTGCGCCGGTCTTGTCGCGCAGTTCTTTGACGAGCTTGGCGGAAATCTCAGCCATGGGTGGGGTTGGGGATCGGTTGGGGCGGGTTCAAACGGAATCAAAAATGTGGAGCTCCCCCGTAGGGAAGCTCCAGGGGGGCCAGGAGGGGTGCGGCATCACGCCGCAGATCAGCCCTCTTCGTCCTCGTAACCACCGCGCTGGTCGTTGGCGCCGTGGCGACCTTCGTTGATGGCATCGGCCAGGCGACCCAGCACCAGCTGCACGGAACGCACGGCGTCGTCGTTGCAGGGGATGGGCACGTCGCAGAGGTCGGGATCGCAGTTGGTATCCAGCATCGACACCAGGGGGATATCGAGCTTGCGGGCCTCGAGCACGGCGTTGGTTTCCCGGCGCTGGTCCACCAGCACCACCACGTCGGGCAGGCGACGCATGTTCTTCAGACCGCCCAGATACTTCTGCAGGCGCTCCAGCTCACGGCGCAGCACAGCTGCTTCCTTCTTGGGACGCATGGCGATGGCGCCGGAGCTCTCCATGCGCTCCAGGTCCTTGAGGCGGTCGATGCGGGCGCGCATCGTGGTCCAGTTGGTGAGCATGCCGCCCAGCCAGCGCTGGTTCACGTAGGAGGCACCGCAGCGGGTGGCTTCCTGAGCAATCACCTCGGAGGCCTGTTTCTTGGTGCCCACGAAGAGGAAGCGCTTGCCGCTGCGGGCGGCACTGCGGGTCCACTTGTAGGCGTTGTTCATGCAGACGGCGGTCTGCACGAGATCGATGATGTGAACACCGTTGCGCGCGCAGTAGATGTAGCGCGACATCTTGGGGTTCCAGCGGCGGGTTTGGTGCCCGAAGTGGGCACCCGCCTCCATCATTTCGGCGAGGGTAACAACAGCCATGGTTTGAGGGGTTTCGGGTTCGCCTCCACCTGCCAGGGATCTGGAGCAAGCCAAGGCGGAGACTTCGCCGAGGCTGGTGACGCTCAGATCACCCGAAACACGCAGGTGTGCGGAGTGAATATGGACCCCTGCACCCTACCAAATGGCCTGCGGTTACTCAGGCCAGCCCCTCGGCCCGGGCCTCGGCGAACAGTGCCCGTACACCGATGCGGTTGAGCGGGATGCGGAGCAGCTCCATGGCCAGTCCCGGCTTGCCATGACGGATCAGCCAGGCCAACAGCGGCCGCAGGCTGCGCTCGTTCACCAGGCCGCCCAGGGTGAGCAGTTCCCAGAGCAACCGGTGCAGCAGGGTGAACTGAATGATGAAACGCACCCTGCGTGTGGGGTGCTTTCGGTAGAACACAAGGCCCATCTTGGCCCGCTCACCCTCCACCTGGATCAGGCGTGGGAGCTGCTCAAGGCTCAGGGCAGGATGCCAGTGGTAGCCCACCGCCTCAGGGCAGCGCACCAACACCACACCCATGCGCCGCAGGCGCTCACCGAGCTCCAGGTCTTCCCAGCCATAGAGGCGGAATCGGGTGTCGAAGAGTCCACTGGCCTCCAGCACCTGCCGGTCGATCGCCACATTGCCGGTGGCGAAATAGGCCCAGGAGAGATCGCGGAGCTGGTGGGGCTCGCTGGTGGGGCTCTCAAAATTGGCGGTATTGATCACCGCGCCGTAGGTGAAGCTGAGGCGGTTACCGGCCTGCTGCCACTGCCGCTCGAGGGCGCGGGCATGGCTGAGCAGAAACGTCTCCGTCACCACCAGATCGCTGTCGATGAACACGATCACGTCGCCGTCGGCATGCTCCACGCCGCGATTGCGCCCCGCCGCCGGTCCGCCGTGGTCCTGCTGGATCAAGCGCACATGGGGATAGCGAGGCGCTTCCCGCAGCAACCAGGCCACGGTGTCATCGGTGGAACCGTCGTCCACCACCACCACCTCATAGCCGCTGATGCGGGCCTCCAGCCGCTGGCGTTCCAGGGCCTTCAGGCACTTCTCGAGGATCGGCCTGCGGTTGTAGGTGGGAATGACGACGCTGAGAAACATGGCCAGGTCGACGGGGGAGGGAGCAGAGGCCAGGTAGGGCACAAAAAAGGGACCCCGCAGGATCCCCAAGACGGAGCCAACATGCGGGGCAGCCGATCAGTCGGCAGCGCCACCATTGTTCGCGGTACCGGTGACGCCGTTGCCAGCGCCTTCGCCACGACCGTCATTGCGCAGCTTGCGCTTCTTGAACTTGCGGGCGTAGGCGCGATTGCGCTCTTGCTTTTCCTTCTTGAGGTTGCGGCGCTTGGCCATAGCGGCGGCGAAAGATCTGGGAGAACCACCACCCTAACTGAATGGTGTGCAGCTGAGGGGGGATGAGTCAGGTCTGCGCAAGCGCCATGGACGTCAGCTGGCCTCCACGATGCGGCCATCTTCCATGCGCAGCAGCCGATCGGCGATATCCAGGATGCGGGGATCGTGGGTCACCATCAGCACGGCACAGCCCTGGTTTTGGGCCAGGCGTTGCAGCAGTTCCACCACTTCACGACCGGTGCGGGAATCGAGGGCGGCCGTGGGTTCATCGGCGAGGAGCAACCGCGGCTGAGCCGCCAGGGCCCGGGCAATGGCCACGCGCTGTTTCTGGCCGCCGGACAGATCGTGCGGGAGTTTGTGCAGCTCGTCGCCGAGGCCCACCGAGCGCAACCACTCGCGCGCCTGATCGCGGCGGGCGCGGTAGCCGAGCCCCTGCAGCAGATCAGCGCCCATCTGCACGTTCTGCTCGGCGGTGAGGCAGCGCAGCAGGTTGTGCCCCTGAAAAATCATGCCGATGGAGCGGCGCAGCTGCTGGCGGCGGTCACGGCTGGAATGCGCCAGTTCCTGGCCCAGTACGCGCACCTGCCCCTCCTGAACCTGGCGCAGGGCGCCCACGAGGGTGAGCAGGGTGGTTTTGCCGCAGCCCGAGGGCCCGGTGAGCAACACCACTTCACCGGCCGCCACCGCGAGATCCACCCCCTGCAACACCTGACGGCGCGTGGAACCAGTGCCGTACCAGTGGTTGAGATCGCGTACCTGAATCGCCATCAGAAGATCTCTGCGGGATCAGCATCCGCCAGGCGACGCATGGCCAGGGTGGCGGAGCCCATGCACATCACCAGAATCATGGTGAACACCGTGACTGCCCGCGGCGTGTCCATGGCCACCGGCAGCTGGGTGGCATTGCGGATCATCAGATAGAGCCCCTGGCCCGTGGCGTAGGCCGGCAGATAGCCGAGCACGGCCAGCAGCAGGCCCTCCCGCGCCACCACCCCCAGCAGGCTGGTGAGCTTGTAGCCCATGGCCATCAAGGTGGCGTATTCCGGCAGGTGATCACTCACATCCGAATAGAGGATCTGATACACAATCACGCAGCCCACCACAAAGCCCATGCCGGCACCCAGGGTGAAAATGAAACCAATGGACGTGCTGGTGCGCCAGTAGTTCTTCTCGAACTCCACAAACCCAGCCTTCGTGTACACCTTCACGTCCTTGGGCAGGGTGGCCTGCAGCCGGGAGGCCACGGCGGCAGGGTCGGCACCGGGCCGCAGGCGGATCAGACCCAGTTCAATGCTGCCCGGTGGGGTGTTGGGCAGCAGCGAGAGGAAGGTCTCACTGCTGGTGATCAGGTTGCCATCGGCCCCAAAGGAGGGGCCCAAGCTCACCAGGCCGGCCACCCGAACCCGCTTGCCCCCCACCTCGCTCTCCACCGTGCGGCCCTGGCGGTACCAGTCGGCCACCGGGCCGAACTCAGGTCGCGAGCGCTCATCGAACAACACCCGGCCCCGCTGGCTGAGCACCTGAACCTTCTGGGCCAGGGCCGGATCGGTGAATAGAGGATCCACCGGCTCAAAGCCCAGGGCCAGGATCGAGCGAGTGGCCCGGGTTTCCGGATTGCGCCAGAGCAGGAAGTTCCAGTGCACGGGGGTGATGCCCTCCACATCCGCGTCGGCCATGGCCTGCACCAGGCGGCGGCGGGGGAAGCCGGCCATGCTGATGGAGCTCATGGTGCGGGGGCTCATCAGCACCAGATCGGCATCGAAAAGCTTGTGGACCGTCACGCTGGCGTCGAACAGGCCATCGCGGAATCCCAGCTGCATGAACATCAGGATTCCGGCGAAGCTGATGCCCGCGAGTGCCACCAGCAGGCGCACCGGCTGACGGGTGAGCAGCAACCACGACAGGGGAATGCCTCGCGCCCTCCAGAGGGCACTGATAGCGGCCAGAGGATTCACGCAGGAGAGCTCATGGGGTGAACCGGGCGATCACTTTCAAGCCCGCCAGATCGCTCACCTTGGCGGCGGCACTGGGGTCCAGCTCCAGCCTCACCTCCACCACCCGGGCATCGGCATCACCGGTGGGATCGGTGGACAGCACCTGACGCTGACGCACCTGGGGACTGATGCGCAGAACCCTGGCCTGCAACGAGCCATCGAACCCACCGTTCTCGCTGGTGAGGCGCACGCTCTGGCCCACCCGCACACGGTCAATATCGCTCTCGTACACCTCGGCCACGGCCTCCATGCGGTCGGTGGCACCCAGCTCGAGGATCCCCAAGGCCTCAGGACGCTCCCCGGGTCGGCTGGTGATGCGCAACACCGTGCCGGCCATGGGCGCCCGCAATTGGCTGAGCTGCAGGTCGGCTTGCACCTTGGTGAGTTGGGCCCGTGCCTGGGAGAGTTCACCCCGCAGGGCGATCAGTTTGATCTCACGGTTGTCGAGGTCACCGGTAGGGGTGGCGCCACCCTTGGCGAGCCCCCGGTAACGGCGGGTATCGCGCTCCAACAGCGTGAGTTGCTGACTGAGATTGGCGATGCGGGTCTGCAACAGGCTCTGATCGGCCAGCAGGCCCGGCCGGTTGTCGAAAGTGGCGAGCAGCTGCCCCTGCTGCACCCGGTCCCCCTCCTGCACGAACAGTTCCGTGATGCGGGGACTGCCACCCATGCCTGTGATCGGAGCGGCCAGCTTGCGGACATCGCCAGCGGGTTCAAGTCGGCCGAGGGCCGAGACGCCTTCCGGCCGTAGCTGAGCCGGCGATGGTGCAGGCCGAGGCCTCGCGGCCGGCTTGCTGCGCAGCAAGGCCCCCAGGGCCAACACCAGCACCAGAACTCCACCGGCCAGTAGCCAGGGCCGGTGCGACAACGTCTTGGCCATCACCCCAGCAGCACCGGATCGTCGAACAGGAGCTCCTCGATGTAGCGATCCGCCCACTGCGGATTGAACGCCTTCTCGAGCACCCGCCGCGTCTTGTCGTTGCGTTTCTGTTGCTGGCAATAGCTCAACTGACCCTCGTAGCGCTTCACCGTATCGGGGTGGTCGATCGCCTGCGGTTCAGCGGTGCGGCTGGCCTGGGCCAGCACCTCCAGAAAATCCACCACCACGGCGATGAACTGCTGCTCTTCCTCTGCGCTGGAGGGGCGCACAAAACGCACGTACGGGGAGAAGATCGTGCCCCAGTCCGGCAGCTCGCGTTCCTGGCTGAAGCGGCGCTGCGGAAGGGCCGCCAGGGGGCCAGCCACGGCGGCGGGCAACTGAGCTGTGACGGGCGAGAGATCCACAATCGCCGCAGAAACCACACCGCGGCCGGCAACGATGTCGGCCCCAAACACGGGCAGGTCGTAGCGGGGGTCGGGGAAGAACACGCAGTGCAGGATCTGCAGCCCGGCACCAAGGCGAGCTGTTTCCAGGTGGAGCTTGCGCAGTCCACGGCTGCGCCGCAGTTCATTGCGAATGAACAAATCCTCGCCGTCGAGGCTGCCGCTGATGGCCTCCAGCTCGGGATCCACCGCCAACGGGGCCAACTCCGGCAGGGTGTCCCAGCAGCCGCGGATGCGGTCGGCTAGGGCGTCCACCAGGGGATGAATGCCCAGGGCAGATGTGGTCATCGGCAATCTCCCTGCCACCAGAGCGTTGATCCTGCCAGCAGAATGCAGGTCTCGACACAGCCCGTCACGGCTTTGCCCCATTCGCCCTCGCCTGCGGCGTCACCTCTGCCGGAACCGCTGCGCCAGCAGCTGAGCAACGGGGTGGAGCTGGTGCAGCTCGACCTGCCCCAGGCTCCGGTGATCTGCATCGATTTCTGGTGCCGTGCCGGCAGCGCCTGGGAAAGCACGGCGGAATCCGGGCTGGCCCACTTCCTCGAACACATGGTGTTCAAGGGCAGCGATCAGTTGCCAGCCGGCGAGTTCGATCGGCGAGTGGAGGCCCTGGGTGGCAACAGCAATGCCGCCACTGGCTTTGATGACGTGCACTACCACGTGTTGATTCCCCCGGCAGCGGCGACCCAGGCCCTGGAGTTGCTGCTGGATCTGGTGCTGCAACCGCGACTGGATGGGGGCGATTTCGCCATGGAGCGCCAGGTGGTGCTCGAGGAGTTGGCCCAGAGCGAAGACCAACCGGAGGAAGTGGCGTTCCAGGACCTGCTGCGGCGCGCCTGCCCAGGCCATGCCTATGGGCTGCCAATCCTGGGGAGGCGCGAGGCCCTCGAGGCCCACACGCCGGACAGCATGGCCCGGTTCCACCAGCGCCAGTACAGGGCTGATCGCTGTTGCCTGGCGGTGGCAGGGCCCCTGGCGGGGCTGGATCTGTTGGCGCAACTGGAGGCTTCTCCCCTTGGCCGCCTGCAGGCCAGCACAGACATGACTGCACCCTGCAGCCTGGCTCTGCAGCCAGGCGACCACACCCTGGAGCTGCCCCGCCTCGAAGCAGCCAGGCTGT
>CANHMF010000027.1 GCA_947461705.1 Synechococcaceae cyanobacterium | reverse complement strand
CGAGGCTGTCGGGGTACCCGAGCACGCCACGGCAGAGGCCAACGATCAGCAGGATCTGGATCAGGTTGTCGAGCCCGAGGCCCAGGACGCCATCGAGGTCACCCGCCACCCACCAGCGTGGTTGGGGCCGGGCAGTGGTGGGTTGCGAGATGATTGTTAGCCGCCGTAGTTCAGCGATGAATGGTGCAGCATGATGCGCACGCTGCCATCCGTTTCCTTGGCAAAGTTCCAGGTCTTGTCAACGGTGGTTACGCTGCCTGCGGCATCGGTGAAGATCACGTTCCCCATGGTGGTGGCTGAGGAGCCGTTGAGCTGAATCACCTGGTTCACAATTTTGCAGGAGCGCCAGGGTTTGAGGGCGAAACCCTTGTCTTGTGGGAAGTTTGGATTATGGCCAACAAAGTAAGCAAGAGCGCCTTCTCGGGTCGTGCGAAAGGTCTGCTCCCCTGAGGCCAGGGTGGGCTTGAAGGCCACGGGTCCGTACTGGTAGCCGTAGGCCTGATCGATCACCTGGGCGGCGGTTGCCTTGGCTTTGGCAATCCCTCCCTTGGAGTAATCGGCACTGATCTGAAGCAGGGCTTTGCACCAGCCTTCCTGGGCTTTGAGCACCTGGGCGAGGGAGATGTTGTCGTCCAGGATCTGGACGGTTGGCGTGGTTGCCTGGGCCATCACGGCTGTTGTGCAGGGAACCGTGAGGCTCAGCAACAGTGCAGCAGCCAGGGGGCGAAGGTTGCGCAGAGGGGGACGGACCAAGGCAATCACCGTGGGGTTGCTTTGATTCAAGCCGTCTACGCGACTTTGACAATCTTTGTCGGATCGAGCCGGCCACGGCAGCTCCATGGCCTCGCATCATGGGGAGGCCTGGCCTCGAGGGGCAATGACCATCGCTCGCCTGCCCTTCACGCCCCAGCTGGAGCAGCAGCTGCGCGCCTGGCTGGCGGAAGATCTGGGCCGCGGCGACCTCACGGCGGCCGCCCTGGCGGGCTGCGCCGGCAGGGCCCATTGGTTGGCGAAAGCCGATGGGGTGTTCTGTGGCGGCGTGCTGGTGGAGCCGCTGTTCCGCCTGCTGGATCCAGGGGTAGAGCTGCGCCTGCTGGTGGCCGATGGCGAGCCGGTGGCAGCCGGCCAGCGGCTGCTGGAGCTGGAGGGCCCGGCTGCGGCCCTGGTGGCGGGCGAGCGCACCGCCCTGAACCTGGCCATGCGTCTCTCCGGCATCGCCACCGCCACGGCGGCGCTGGTGGCGGCTCTGGCGGGTACGGGCGTGGCCTTGGCCGACACCCGCAAAACCAGCCCTGGCCTGCGGGTGCTGGAGAAGTACGCGGTGCGCTGCGGCGGTGGCCGCAACCACCGGCTGGGCCTCGATGACGCCGCCATGCTCAAGGAGAACCATCTGGCCTGGGCCGGGGGGGTGGCTGCCGCGATTGCGGCGGTGCGGGCCGCGGCCCCCTGGCCCGCCAGGGTGATCGTGGAGGCGGAAACCGCCGCCGAAGCGGAAGCCGCGGTGCGGGCTGGGGCGGATGCGGTGCTGCTGGATGAATTCGCGCCCCATCAGCTGCTGGACTTGGTGCCGCGCTTGCGGCAGCTGGCCCAGGGGCGTGGGCTGGTGCTGGAGGCGTCGGGCGTGCAACCGCACCAGCTCCAGGCCTACGGGGCCACGGGCTTGGATCTGATCTCCACCAGTGCGCCGATCACCCGCAGCCCCTGGCTGGATCTGAGCATGCGCTTTGACGCCTGAGCTCGCCGCTGCGTGAAGAAACCCTATGGACAGGGCTTGGTGGTGTCGCCAGATCCGCTCGTTGTGGCCACATTGAGGCCGGACTTCGCGGCGTTTCCCTTTGCTTCGCCCCTCGTTTAGGCCTCTGCTCCGCCTGCTGCCAGCCAGCCTCCCAGTGCTGGCCCTGTTGGCGGTGCTGGCTCCGACGGCCCAGGCCCGGGCCGAGAGCGTGGTGGAACGCGCCGCCCGAACCGGTGAGCTGGTGCTCGCCGGTTCGCCCGACATGCCCCCTCTGCTGAGCCTCGATGCCCAGGGGCAGCTCCAGGGCTATGGCGTGTTGATGGCCGGCACCATTCAGGCCCAGCTCTCCGCCGCGGTGGGCCGGCCGCTGAAACTGCGCTTCCAACCCATCAGCGATCCCGCCGCCCTGGGCCAGAGCCTCGCGGAGGGCAAGGTGGATCTGGCCTGCGGGGTTCCCTTCTCCTGGGAACGCGACATGACGGTGGACTACACCCTGCCGATTGCCCTGTCCGGTCTGCGCCTGCTGGCGCCGGCAGGGCGTTTCGATGGCTCTCCGGCGGCCCTGGCCGGGCGTCGTATCGGCGTGGTGGCCAACTCCCTGGCGGCCACGGAGCTGCGCGGTATGCAACCTGCCGCCGTGGCGGTGGGCTTCCCCAACCTGGCTGCAGCCTTCAAGGCCCTGCAGGCAGGCCAGGTGCAGGGGGTGATCGGTGACACCCTGCTGCTGGCCAACCAGGCCCGTGCCGCTGGTGCCCAGGGCCTGGCACTCACGCCGGAACTGCCCTACGAGCGCTATGCGGTGGCCTGTGCGGTGCCCGAGAACGATTCCGCTTTCCGCAACCTGGCGAATCTGGCCATCGCCCAGTTGCTGCAGGGCTATGTGGATGGCCAGCCCGAGGCGGTCGCCGCCGTGGATCGCTGGGTGGGTCCCTCCAGTTCGCTGCGGCTCTCCCAAGACCAGATCCGCATGTATTTCGAGACGGTGCTGTTAGGGGTGGAGGCCATCCGGCCCCTGCCGGTTGCGCCGGGCCCCAGCAGCGCCCGCTAGCCGTTTTCGTTCCTTCTGTTTCGTTTCCCCTTCCGGCTCCGCTCCGATGGCCTTCCTCTCCCGCTCCCGCCTGTTCGGCATCCTGCTGATTGTGGCGTCGCTGCCCATGGACCCTGGAATGGCTCTGGCCACCGGGATGGCAGGGCGTGTTGATCGGGGTGATGAGCCGTCTGCCGGCAGTGTCGAGTCGCGGCTGCGGCGCATTGCCGAGGCGGTGCGGGAGCGCCAGGAGCTGGCTGGCGAGCCCTCCAGCAACGGCGTTCCCGAGGATGCGTTGGCGGTTGTGTTTGTGAATGGCCCCGGTGTGGGCTGGGGCAACGGCGGTTTCCGCAATGGGGGCTTCTACAACGGGGGCTTCCGCAACGGCGGCTTCTACAACGGCGGTTTCCGCAATGGCGGCTTCCATAACGGCGGCTTCCGCAACGGTGGCTTTCTGAACCACTGGTGACCCCGGTGTTATTCCCGTCGCCCACGCCGTTCGGGCCCCTGCGCCTGTTGGTGGTGCAGCCCACCCCCTTCTGCAACCTCGATTGCGACTACTGCTACCTGCCCAGTCGCGATGACCGCAGCCGCCTCTCCCTGGAGATCCTGGAGGCGGCACTGGAGCGGGTGCTGGAGAGCCCCTATCTCGACGGCGGCTTCACCCTGCTCTGGCATGCGGGTGAGCCGCTGACGGCGCCGATCAGCTTTTACGACCAGGCGACCGCGTGCATTCAGCAGGTGCTGGAACGCCATGGCCTGCCGCCCCACACGATCAACCAGTCGCTGCAGACCAACGCCACGGTGATCGATGCGGCCTGGTGCGACTGCTTCGAGCGCAACGGTATCCATGTGGGCGTGAGCATGGATGGCCCCGCCTTCCTGCATGACGCCCATCGCTGCACCCGCACCGGCCTGCCCACCCACGCAGCGGTGATGCGTGGCATCCGCTGGTTGCAGCAGCGGGAGATCCCCTTTCAGGTGATTGCGGTGCTCACCGACGACGCCCTGGACCACGCCGATCGAATGTTCGACTTCTTCGTGGACCACGGCATCACGGACGTGGGGTTCAACATGGAGGAAACCGAGGGGGAGAACGCGGCTTCCAGCCTGGAGAGCCCGGATGGGGAGCAGCGTTACCGCGCCTTTCTCGAACGTTTCTGGCGGCGCAGCATGGAACAGCCGGGGCGCCTGCGCCTGCGGGAGTTCGATGGCATCGTCAACCTGGCCTGCAGTGATGTGCGCCTGGCCCACACCGACATGAACACGCCCTTCGCGATCGTGAACGTGGACGCCCAGGGCCATCTCTCCACCTTCGATCCCGAGCTGCTCTCGGTGCCCACCGCCGAGTACGGCGATTTCGCCTTTGGCCATGTGCTGCACGACAGCCTCGAGTCGCTGCTGGCCAACGAGAAGTTCCAGCGCATCCACGGGGAGATTCAGGCCGGCGTGGACCGGTGCCGCCAGGAGTGTGAGTATTTCGGCCTCTGTGGTGGTGGGGCCGGCAGCAACAAGTATTGGGAGCACCGCCGTTTCGATGGCACGGAAACCCAGGCCTGCCGCTACCGCATCAAGTTGGTGGCCGATGTGGTGCTGGCCGGGATGGAGCAGGAGTTGGAGCTGGCGTGCTGAACCGATCCGGCTGGCCGGGGGGAGATGATCAGAGGTAGTGCCTGCCGCTGCTGCGGTTCTCCGCTTCCATGCTGACCGTTCTCCACGCCCTTCAAGGCCAGCTGCGTGCGGCCATGGAACGGGCTTTCCCCGAGGCGGCGCAACAGGCTCGCGCGGGTGGCCAGCCCCTCGATCCCCAGCTGGCGCCGGCCTCGAAGCCGGAATTCGGGGATTTCCAGGCCAATGGTGCCCTGCCCCTGGCCAAGCCCCTGGGTCAGCCGCCCCGAGCCATTGCCACGGCGATCGTGGAGCAGCTGGCGGCCGATCCGGCCTTTGATCAGCTCTGCGAAGCGCCCCAGATTGCCGGCCCCGGCTTCATCAACCTCACCCTGCGGCCCGAGCGGTTGGCGGCTGAGTTGCAGGCCCGGCTGGGGGACCCGCGGCTGGGGGTGCCGAGCGTTGCGGAGGCGGGCGGCGGGGCCCCGGCTCCGGTGATCGTGGACTTCTCCAGCCCCAACATCGCCAAGGAGATGCACGTGGGGCATCTGCGCTCCACGATCATTGGCGATTCCCTGGCTCGGGTGCTGGAGTTTCGCGGCCACCCGGTGCTGCGGCTCAACCATGTAGGCGATTGGGGCACCCAGTTCGGGATGCTGATCACCCACCTCAAGCAGGTGGCACCCGAGGCCCTCACCACCGCCGACGCGGTGGACCTGGGCGATCTGGTGGCCTTCTACCGCCAGGCCAAGGCCCGCTTCGACGAGGAGGAGGCCTTCCAGACCACCTCCCGTGAGGAGGTGGTGAAGCTGCAGAGCGGCGATCCCATCAGCCGCAAGGCCTGGCAGTTGCTCTGCGATCAGAGCCGCCGTGAATTCCAGAAGATCTACGACCGGCTCGACATCCGGCTCAGCGAGCGCGGCGAATCGTTTTACAACCCCTACCTGGAGGGCGTGGTCGCCGATCTGGATGTCTCCGGGTTACTGGTCACCGACGACGGTGCCCGCTGCGTGTTCCTCGAGGGGGTGAGCGGCAAGGACGGCAAGCCCCTGCCGGTGATTGTGCAGAAGAGCGATGGCGGTTTCAACTACGCCACCACCGACCTGGCCGCCATTCGCTACCGCTTCGGCTCCGCTCCCGATGGGGATGCCGCCCGGCGGGTGATCTATGTGACCGATGCGGGCCAGGCCAATCACTTCGCCGGCGTGTTCCAGGTGGCCCGCAGGGCCGGTTGGATCCCCGCCGATGGCCGCCTTGAGCACGTGCCCTTTGGCCTGGTGCAGGGTGAGGATGGCAAGAAGCTGAAAACCCGGGCCGGCGACACGGTGCGGCTGCGGGATCTGCTGGATGAGGCGGTGGAGCGGGCTGAGGCCGACCTGCAACGCCGTCTGGCGGAGGAGGAGCGCACGGAAGACGAGGCCTTCATTCAGCACGTGGCCACCACCGTGGGCCTGGCCGCCGTGAAGTACGCCGATCTCAGCCAGAACCGGATCACCAATTACCAGTTCAGCTTTGACCGGATGCTGGCCCTCCAGGGGAATACCGCCCCCTATTTGCTCTATGCCGTGGTGCGCATCGCTGGCATCGCCCGCAAGGGTGGAAACCTGGCGGCTGGTGGCTCTGAAGCGGCCGGATCCGGAGACCATGCCGCCCTCACCTTCACGGAACCGCAGGAGTGGGCCTTGGTGCGGGAACTGCTCAAGCTCGATGGCGTGATCGCCGAGGTGGAGGAGGAGTTGCTGCCCAATCGTCTCTGCACCTACCTGTTCGAGTTGAGCCAGGTGTTCAACCGCTTCTACGACCAAGTGCCGGTGCTCAAGGCCGCAGAACCCGCCCGCTCCTCCCGCCTGGCCCTCTGCCGCCTCACCGCCGACAGCCTCAGGCTGGGGTTGGGCCTGCTCGGTATTCCCACCCTGGAGCGGATGTGATGAACCCACAGCAGAGCCCGAATCCGCCGGGGCCACAGCTCCCCCAGCCCCGCCCGGAGGTGGAGAGCCTCAAGGCCTACAGCGCTCCGCTGGAGGGGCGGCGTGGGTTGCTGCGGCTTGACTTCAACGAGAACACGGTGGGCCCGAGCCCCCGGGTGGTGGAGGCAATCCGTGCGATTCGCGCCGAGCACTACGCCATCTACCCCGAGTACGACGGCCTGCGGGAGGCGGTGCTCGCCAACTTGGCCTTGCCGCTGGAGCCCAGCCAGATCGGCCTGTTCAACGGGGTGGATGCGGCGATTCACGCCATCTTTCACGCCTATGGCGACCGGGGCGAGACATTGCTCACCACTAGCCCCACCTTCGGTTATTACACTCCCTGCGCCCAGATGCAGGGCATGGCGATCGAGGCGATCCCGTATCGGCTGCCCGATTTCGCCTTCCCGCTGGAGGAGATCCGTGCCGCTGTGCTGGCACCAGGCAGCGCCACCCAGCCCGGCTGGCGGGCCCCGCGGATCCTGCTGATCTGCAATCCCAACAACCCCACCGGCACGCGCCTGGCGCCGGAACCGATTCTCGAGCTGGCGGCGGCGGCCCCAGGCACCCTGGTGGTGGTGGATGAGCTCTACGAGGCCTTCACCGGCGACAGCGTGCTTCCTCTGGCGGATTTCGCCGCTACCCCCAATCTGCTGGTGCTGCGCTCCCTGGCCAAAACCGCGGGCCTGGCAGGCCTGCGCATCGGTTTTGCCATCGGTGCGGCCGCGGTGGTGGACCGGATCGCTCGGGTTACCGGTCCTTATGACATCAACAGCTTTGCGGTGACGGCGGCCCATGCCGCCCTGGCGGATCAGGCCTATGTGGATGGCTATGTGGCGGAGGTGCTTCAGGCCCGCGCCTGGTTGGTGGGTCAGCTCCAGGCCGCCGGCGTGCGCCACCATGCCGCCGGCGGCAACTACCTGCTGGTGTGGCCCAGGCAGGCCCCAGCCGATGTGGAGGCGGCCCTGCGGCGGGCCGGCATCCTGGTGCGTTCCATGGCTGGCAAGCCCCTGATCGATGGCTCCCTGCGGGTGAGCCTGGGAACCACCGCCCAGATGCAGCAGTTCTGGCAGGCCTATGGGCGCATTGAGGGGTTCCTGCCGCCGGTGTGATCAGCGCATCACGTCGATCTGGGTGGTGTCGGAGAGCTTGGCGGGCAGGCTGAGCACCCGGCCCACCCGCTTCACAGGGGTGCCGGCCATGGCCTGCAGGAACGGCTCCACACTGCCTTGATCGCAGTTGGCTGGTGTGGCGCCACTCACGTATTGCACCGGGATCACCCGGCGGGGAGCCAGCTCGCGCACTACGGCGGCGGCTTCGGTGCCGTCGTACACCTTGGCACCGCCGCCCACGCCGATGATCAGCACATCGGGTTTGCCGAGCAGCACCTTGTCTTCGGGCTTGAGCTGGGCCGCGGTGCCGCCGAGATGGGCGAAGTCGAGGCCGCCCTGTTTCCAGCGCCACAGGGTGGCATTGCCAAAGCGCCGGCCACCGAAGCGGTCGTGGGGAGCCGCAATGCCCTCAATCCTGAGGCCGCCCACCCGGTAAGAACCTGGGCTGCTCAGCAGCCGTCCGCTGGCCACCGGAGCTCCCTCATCCAGCAGGCGGCTGCTGGCCAGGATCACCGTGGCACCCACCCGTGGTTCCGCCAGTCCGGCGGCGCAGCCCACGGCTTTGAATGGATTGAGCAACACGCTGGTGCCCCCGCCTTGAATCAGCAGCGCGCTGTGGCCGTAGCTGGTGATCGTGACGCCCGCTTCAGCCTGAACGGCTCGCGGGGCCAGGCTGGCTCCGGCCAGGGCACTGAGGGCCCCTACCGTTGCCACACGGGAGGCTAAGGAGCGGAACGGCACGGGGGCTGGTGCAGGTTGGCGCGAACCTAGCAGTGGTGGCCTGAGGCGGCCTGGGCCAGGAAGTTGGCCAGCAGTTGATGCCCCTCCTGGGTGAGCACGCTCTCGGGATGGAACTGCACCCCCTGCAGGTGGGGGTAGGCGCGGTGGCG
The DNA here is from genome assembly GCA_947461705.1 of Synechococcaceae cyanobacterium. Lineage (GTDB taxonomy): Bacteria > Cyanobacteriota > Cyanobacteriia > PCC-6307 > Cyanobiaceae > Vulcanococcus. Next base: position 11,152 of record CANHMF010000027.1, on the reverse strand, counting down.
CAGGCCCATGATCGTGCCGTCCTCCAGCCAGGCGGTGATCTCCAGGCAGTCGGGAAGGCTGTCGCGTTCGGCGATCAGGCTGTGATAGCGGGTGGCGGTGAGGGGATTGGACAGGCCGGCGAACACCCCCTGGCCGGCGTGCAACACCGGCGAGGTCTTGCCGTGCATCAACTCTGTGGCGCGCACCACCTTGCCGCCGTACACCTGGGCGATCGACTGGTGTCCCAGGCATACCCCCAGGGTGGGGATGCTGGGGCTGAGCTCCCGCAACACCTGCAGGCACACGCCCGATTGATCGGGGTCACCCGGGCCGGGGGAAATCAGGATCGCGTCAGGAGCCAGGTCGCGGATCTGCTCGAGGTTGAGGGCGTCATTGCGCTCCACCCGCAGATCGGCGGTGATCGGGTGGTCCGCCGCCAGCTCGCCCAGGTACTGCACCAGGTTGAAGGTGAAGCTGTCGTAGTTGTCGAGAACGAGAAGCATCAGGCCGGCCGCCAGGCCACCATTCAAACGCCCAGGCGCGCCAGCAGTGGCGGCAGCAGCAGCAGCCCGGCAATCAGCAGCGACGCCAGGGCGGCCACCAGCACGGCGGCCGCTGCGCAATCCTTGGCGACGCGGGCCAGGGGGTGAAAGCGGCGGCCGATGGCCAGATCCACCACGGCTTCGGTGGCGGTGTTGAGCAGTTCCAGCACCAGCACGGCGGTCACGGTGAGCACCAGCACGGCCAACTGCCCCAGGGGCAGTTGCAGCCAGAGCCCCAGGGCGAACACCACGGCGCCGGTTACCACGTGGATGCGGAAGTTGCGCTGGCTGCGGAAGCCATAGAGCAAGCCCTGGGCGGCGTAACGGAAGCTGGCGGGCAGGTCGCCGGCCACCTGCCAGGCCCCCAGGCGCCGCACCTTGCCCGGGGAAGGGGGCATCTCCGTGAGCTCCTGCAGGGTCGGTCGCCGGGGCTGGTTCGGATCCTGGGGAACGAACATGCGCAAAGGCGCCCTAGGGACACTCAGGACCGCACACTACCGCTGCTGGCCAGGGGCGAGTAGTTGCTCCTGGCGCGCCAACATCGCCGCCAGGCTCGCCTCATCGGGGTGGTCCCAGCCCACCAGGTGCAGCAGGCCGTGGCTGGCCAGAAACAGCACTTCCTCGCGGAGGCTGTGGCCGTGGTCGGGTGCCTGGCGGGCCGCGGTTTCCAGGGAAATCACGATGTCGCCCAGTTCCAGGGGCTCCGGCCCGTCCCCGTCGAGCTCGTCGTTCGCCCAGCTGGGCATCGGCGGCGCGTCATCGAGGCCGTCGTCCTGGGCGGCAAAGGCCAGCACGTCCGTGGGACCAGCTTTCTCGCGCCAGTCCTGGTTGAGGGCAGCGATCTCGGTATCGCCCACCAGGCTCAGCCCGAGGCTGTAGGCGGGGGCCTGCAGGCTGTCGGGCAGCTCGCCCGCCAGTTGGGCCAGCCAGGTGCTGATGAAGCCGTGCCAGAGCTCAGCCCCCGCCAGGGGATCGGCCATGGCGCCGGCCGCCCTGAGCAGCTCTGCGGGCAGGCTGTCGTCGGCCTCAAAGGCGAGGTCCAGGTCGGGCAGGGGGGTAGCGGGCTCGGCCATGGATCAGGTGCCGGGCAGCTGGGGGCGGCCCAGCCAGGCCACCAGCAGGATCAAGCCGATGAAGCCGGCGGCCGTGAGCCCAAAGTGCAGCAGGCTCAGGCGGCCCTTGCGCACCATGTTGCGCATGGCGAGCTTGGTGAAGCTGGGGTTCTCGTCGCTCTTGGGCTCAGTCATCGCTGGAGGCTCCCACGTCAACGCCGGCATGCAGCAGGCTCTGGATGAAGGGATCCAGATCCCCGTCCATCACGCCCTGCACGTCGGTGGTCTCGTGCTGGGTGCGCAGATCCTTCACCATCTGGTAGGGGTGGAACACATAGTTGCGGATCTGGTTGCCCCAGGCCGCTTCCACGATGTCGCCGCGGATGTCGGCGATCTCGGCGGCTCGCTGCTCCTGGGCGATCACTAGCAGCTTGGCCATCAGCAGCGCCATGGCCTTCTCCTTGTTCTGGAGCTGGGAGCGCTCCTGGGTGCAGCGCACAAACAGGCCAGTGGGGATGTGCAGGATGCGCACGGCCGTTTCCACCTTGTTCACATTCTGGCCGCCGGCGCCACCGGAGCGGGAGGTGGTGATCTCCAGGTCCTTGTCGGGGATGTCGAGCTTCACGTCCTGCTCGATCTTGGGCATCACCTCCACACCGGCGAAGCTGGTTTGGCGCTTGTCGTTGGCGTTGAAGGGGGAAATGCGCACCAGCCGGTGGGTGCCCTTCTCGTTGCGCAGGTAGCCGTAGGCGTAGCGACCCTCGATTTCGAGGGTGCAGCTCTTGATGCCGGCCTCCTCTCCATCGCTGAGTTCCGCCACCGACACCTTCATGCCGTGGTCTTCCGCCCAGCGGGTGTACATGCGCATCAGCATCAGGGCCCAGTCCTGGGCATCGGTGCCGCCGGCGCCGGCGTTGATGTTGATCACGGCGCCCTCCTTGTCGTAGGTGCCGGAGAGCAGGCGTTCGAGTTCCCAGCGATCCAGGTCGCTCTTCAGGCTTTGCAGGCCTCCGTTGGCTTCTGCCAGCAGGTCGTCGTCGGGTTCGAGGTCGTAGAGCTCGAGGGTGGCCTCGGCATCGGCCACGGCCGCCTGCCACTGGCCCAGCTGCTCCAGCTGGGCTTTCACTTCATCCAGCTGGCGCATCTTGGCCTGGGCCTGCTTCTGGTCATCCCAGAAGTCGGGCTGGGAGGCCAGTTGTTCAAGGTCCAGCTGGCGGGCTTTCAGTGCCGGTACGTCAAAGACAGTCCTGGGCATTGCCCAGGCGGTCAGTGAGCTCGGAGAGATCGCGCTTGAAGTCGGTGAGGTCGAGCACCGGGGGATGTTGAACGTTGGTCTGACCGTACCGAATGGCCGGCGCTTCTAGGATCCGGACACTGGTTTGGAGGCCCCGATGGCGGCAGTGGTTGAGATCTACACCTGGCGGGCCTGTCCGTTCTGTGTGCGGGCCAAGGCTTTGCTGGATCGCAAGGGCGTGGCCTACACCGAATTCGCCATTGATGGCGATGAAGCGGCCCGCACCGCCATGGCGGCGAAGAGCGGCGGACGCCGCAGCGTGCCCCAGACCTTCATCAACGGCCAGCACGTGGGCGGCTGCGACGACCTGCACGCCCTCGAGCGCTCCGGCCAGCTCGATGCCCTGCTGGGGGCCTGAGCTTGACGCCGATTGACACTGGGCGGGAGCCCCAGCTGTTTGTTATCGATCCGATCGCCCGGCTGCGTCCCACCAAGGACTCCAGCGTGGCCCTGATGCAGGCGGCCCAGCGGGCCGGCCAGCAGGTGTGGGTGTGTACGCCGGCCCAGTTGGCTGTGCATGGCCGGGATCCGGCCCATGAACCCCTGGTGCTGGCCCAGCCGGTGCGGCTGGCCGAGATCCGCCCAACGGCCACGGGTTGGGACCTGCCCGATGCCTGGTTTGAGGCCGGTGATCCCCGCTGGCTGCCGCTGGCCCAGTTCCCCCGGGTGTGGATGCGCAAGGACCCGCCGGTGGATGAGGCCTACCTCTATGCCACCCATCTGCTCGAGCTGGCCGAGCGCCTGGGGGTGCGGGTGCTCAACCGCCCGGCTTCGCTGCGGGCCTGGAACGAGAAGCTCGGAGCCCTGCGCTGGAGCCACCTGATGGCCCCCTCCCTGGTGAGCAGCGATGCCCAGCAGCTGGAAACCTTCGCCATCAACCATGGCGACGTGGTGCTCAAGCCCCTGGGCGGCAGGGCCGGTCAGGGGGTGGTGCGCAGCCATGGGGGAGCGCCCGGCCTCAAGGCTCTACTGGAACTGGTCACCAACCAGCAGCAGTTGCCGGTGATGGTGCAGGCTTTTTTGCCGGCCGTCACGGCCGGCGACAAACGCATCCTGCTGGTGGACGGGGAGCCCCTCGGGGCGGTGAACCGCAAGCCGGCTGCCGGTGAATTCCGCAGCAATCTGGCGGTGGGCGGCGAGCCGGAGGCCAGCGAGCTCACCGATCAGGAGCGGCTGATCTGCGCCGACCTGGCCCCGGCCCTGCAGGCTGAGGGCCTGTTTTTCGTGGGCATCGATGTGATCGATGGCCGGCTCAGCGAGATCAATGTCACCAGTCCCACGGGGGTGCGGGAGGTGGAGCGCCTGGGGGGCATCCCCCTGGCCGACCTCACCATGGAGCGCTTGCTGGCCTGAGCGGCAGGCTCATCTGCTGCTGCAGGACCCCCAGCTTGAGGGCCACTTCCTGCAGTTCCCGCTCGGGCACTGAGCCCTGCACGAGGCCGGCCCCGGCGGTGAGCTCCAGGCGCTGGCCCTGAAGGCTGCCGCTGCGGATCGCCACCCGCAACTCGGTGTCGCCGGCGCTGTCGATCCAGCCGATGGGGGCGGCGTAGAACCCCCGCTCGAAGGGCTCCAGGCTGCGCAGGGCTGCCATGGCTTCGCGCCGCGGCAGGCCGGCCACCGCTGGGGTCGGGTGCAGGGCACCGGCCAGGGCGAGCGGTTGCTGCTCCCCCAGGGTGGCGGTGATGGGGGTGTGGAGATGCACCAGTTGGCCGTGGCGAGCGAGTCGGGGGTAGCGCGGGCGGCGGGTGTCCAGCCCGGCCTGCTGCAGCACCTCGGTGATGGCCTCCACCACCAGCTCGTGCTCGCGGCGGTCCTTGTCGGAGCGGGTGAGTTGATCGGCGGCCGGGCCGATCGGGGCGGTGCCGGCGAGGGCATCACTGCGCAATTGGCCCTGGCGCACGGTGAGCAACCGTTCCGGTGAGGCGCCCAACAGCGCGGCTCCGTCGCCCTGTTGCCAGAGGAAACGGCAGCTGCCGGGTTGGCGCTGGCGCAGATGGGCTAGCAGTTGCAGGGGGTCGAGGGGGCGCTCCAGCAGCAGTTGCTGGCGCACTGCCAGCACCAGCTTGCGTAGGCACCCCGATTCCACCAGCTCCAGGCCTCGCTCCACGGCCGAGCGATACCCCTCCTGCCAGGGGGAACTGGTGGTGATGGCCGGACTGCTGCCGTGAGGATCGCTGCTGGGATCAGCGGGCAGGGCGGCCAGCAGGCGGGCTTGCTCCCACAGTTCTTCCGCCAGGGAGCGGGCCGTCACATCGCCGCCCAGGTTGCGTTGCAGTCGCAGCCAGCAGTGACGCCCCTGGCGGCTCAGTTGCCAGCGGGGCAGCACCGCCTGCACGCCGGGCATGCCCTCGCCCTCCTGCAGGGGACTGTCAAAGAAGGAAAAGGCCAGGAGCACCCGCGGCCGGGCGAGGGGCGGACAGGCCTGGGGTGCGGCCAGGCGGTTAAGGCTCACGGCGCTGAAGCGCTGGGCCAGCTCGAAGCGGCGCGGGCCACTGAGCTCCAGGCTGTTGGTGCGGCCGCTGGCGGCCAGGCAGAGGCCCGGAGCGCTGTCCCACAGGAAGCGGAAGCGCTCCAGCCCGCCCAGGTGGGGCAGCAGCGCCATGGGGTCGCGGCCGGGCAGCGGCAGCGCCAGGCTCAACACGCCATCCCCCTCCAGCTGGCGGGCCCCCTGGGCCGCGGCAGTCAGCAGATCGGAGAAGCTGGTTGTGACGCTGGGTGGAGCCTGCACCGGGGCCGGGCCGAGGCGGCTGCTCAAATGTATGGGCCTTCCCCCACCCCCAGTTGCCGGCACCCACGTCCGAGCCCCAGGTCGTCGCAAGCCTTCACGCCGATGGTGGCCCGGAGCGCCGCCGCCTGTGGAAGGCGGCGATCAAGTGGCCGATGTATGCGGTGGCGGTGATGCCGGTGCTGCTGGCGGCCGGTTGGCGGGTCGGTGCGGGCCTGCCGGTGCGCCTGGATCAGCTGTTGGTGTTTCTGCTGGCGGCGGTGCTGCTGCTGGCCTGGGAAAACCTGGCCAATGATGTGTTTGACGCCGAAACAGGGGTCGATACCCACGGCAAGCCCCACTCCCTGGTGAATCTCACCGGCCGCCGCGATCGCGTGGTGGTCTGGGCGAATGGGGCCCTGCTGCTGGGGCTTGGGCTGATGGCCCTGGTGGCCCTGCGCAGCAGTCCGGTGGTGCTGGCCCTGGTGCTGGCCTGTTGCGGTATCGGCTACGCCTACCAGGGGCCGCCGTTCCGTCTCGGCTATCGCGGCCTGGGCGAACCGCTCTGCTGGCTGGCCTTTGGGCCTTTGGCCACCGCCGCTGGCCTGCTGGCCCTGGCGCCGGCGGCCGAGGCCGCTGCTGAAGGTGTGCCCTGGCGGACGGCCATCGCGGTGGGCAGCGGCCCTGCCCTGGCCACCACCCTGGTGTTGTTCTGTTCCCACTTCCACCAGGTGGAGGAAGACGCAGCCCACGGCAAGCACTCCCCCGTGGTTCGCCTGGGCACCGGCCGGGCCGCGGCGCTGGTGCCCTGGTTCGTGGCCGGCAGCCTGGCCTTGCAGTGGGCCCCCGTGCTGGTGGGTCAGTGGCCCCTCACCGCCTTGCTGGGAGGAGCCGGGTTGCCACCCGCCCAGGCCCTGATCCGCCTGTTGCGCCAGCACCACCGGGAGCCGGAACGGATCGTGGGCAGCAAGTTTCTGGCCCTGCGTTTTCAGGCCCTCAATGGCCTCGGTTTAGCCCTGGGGCTGGCCATTGCCCCCCTGCTGGTGGCCGGCCGGTGACGGCCCAGGCCCCCCTGCAGCTGGCCTGGCGGCCCTTCCGCTTTGCGTTGCCACGCCGCATGGTCACCGCCCATGGCGCCCTGGAGCAGCGGCGCGGCTGGTTGCTGCGGCTGCAGGCCAGCGATGGCCGCGTGGGCTGGGGGGAGGCGGCGCCCCTGGTGGGTGAGGCCGCTCACCCCGAACACCTGGGCGGCTGCCTCGATCGGCCAGAACTGGAGCAGCGGTTGGAGGGCTTGCCCGCCTCCCTGGCCTGCGCCTGTGGCATGGCCCTGGCGGAACTGGATGGTCTGGGGAGTGCTCAGGGCGGTGGCTGGCTGCCAGCGCCCCCCTCGGCCCACCTCTTGCCGGCCGGTGAGGCGATGCTGCCGGCCCTGGAGCAGGCGCTGGCTTCGGCCTCGGCCGCCGGCCATCCCCTGGTGGTGAAGTGGAAGGTGGCGGCGGCAGACGATCGCCTGGAGCGCAGGCTGCTGCTGGAGCTGCTGGATGGGTTGCCCCCATCGGCGCGGCTGCGGCTCGATGCCAATGGCGGATGGGATCGCGCCACCGCCAGCTGGTGGGCTGACCTGCTGGTGGGGGATCCACGGCTGGATTGGCTGGAGCAGCCCCTGCCGCCCGCGGATCATGGGGGCCTGGAGGCCCTGGCGGCCTATCTGCCCGTGGCCCTCGATGAATCGCTGCGGGTCCGCCCAGCGCTGATGCGGCACGGCTGGAGTGGTTGGCAGGTGCGCCGCCCTGCCGTGGAGGGCGACCCCCGGCCCCTGCTGGCGGCCCTGGTGGCGGGAACCCCCCAGTTGATGGTGAGTACGGCCCTGGAAACGGGCATCGGTCGCCGGCTGGTGGCCCACCTGGCGGCCCTGCAGGCCCAGGGGCCCACACCCACCGCTCCAGGTCTGGCCCCTGGCTGGCGGCCCCAGGGCGCCCTGTTCAGCGTCGATCCTCTGCAGGTGTGGGAGGCGGCGGCATGACCCGTCCGGTTCAGCAGCTCAGCAGCGATGGCGATCCGGCCTTGCTGGCCCAGAAGCTTGGCGCTTACTGGGCCGGCGGGTACACCGTGGCGCTGGCCACGGCTCTGGAGCACCAGATCCTGCAGGCGGCCCTGCCGCCCGAGATCCCCGATGGGATGGGGCCGGCGGTGGTGTTGGGCACGGGCGGCAGCTCGGGCCGCCGCCGCTGGTGTGTGCAGCCCCTGTCCCACCTGGACGCGGCCGCTGACGCCACGGGGCAATGGCTGCTGGCGCTCGGGCTTGATCCAAGGGCCGTGGAGCTGTTCAACCCTTTGCCCCTGCACCACATCAGTGGCCTGATGCCCCTGGTGCGGGCCCGGCGTTGGGGGGCTCCGCTGCGCTGGTTGACCTCCGACGCGATGCGTGACCCCGCTCGTCTGGCGGTTGAGCAGCCCCTGCCTGCCGGGCGCAGGGCCCTGTTGTCGCTCGTGCCTCTCCAGTTGCAGCGCCTGATCGAGCACCCTGCCGGCCTGGCCTGGCTACGGGGCTTTGCCCTGATCTGGGTGGGCGGTGCGGGCCTGGCTCCAGGCCTGGCGGAGCAGGGCCGCCGGGAGGGGCTGCGGTTGTCGCCCTGCTACGGCAGCACGGAAACTGGGGCCATGGTCAGCGCCCTGCCGCCGGAGCGGTTTCTGGCAGGCGTCGCCGGGTGCGGGCTGCCCTTGCCCCATGGGGCTCTGCAGCTGGAACCCCACAGCGGCGCCCTGCAGATCCGCGCCAGCAGCCTGGCGGCAGGGTTTGTGGAGCAGGGCCAGTGGTGGCCCCTTCCCCTGGAGCAGGGCTGGTGGACCAGCGGTGATCGGGCCGTGCTGCCGCCGGAGGGGGTGCAGCTGTTGGGGCGGCTGGATGGGGCGATCAACAGTGGCGGTGAAACGGTGTTCCCCGAGCAGGTGGAACAGCGCCTGAGGCAGCTGGCCCAGGCGGACGGCCTGCCCCTGGAGGCGCTGTTGCTGGTGGGCTGCAGGGATGTCGTCTGGGGGGAGCGGCTGGTGGCGCTGGTGCGGCCGGGGGGGGCGGCCCTGTGCGAGCGCCTGACCTTGCTGGCCCGTCAGCTGCCACCCAGCCAGCGGCCCCGGTGCTGGCTCCATTGTCCGAATCTGGCTCCCACGGCCCTGGGCAAGTGGGAACGAGCCCGCTGGAGCGCCTGGGCGGAGGGCTCTAGAGCGGCCGGACCCCAGCCGTGAGGCTGGAGGCCTCCAGCCAGCGGTTGATGCTTTCGGGCAGAGGGCAGCGCTGGCGGCTGCCGCTGCTGATGGCGAGATGGCGGGTTAGGCCTGTGGCCACCGTGGTGTCCTTGCTGCTGAAGCTGTAGCGGAGTTCGAAACAGCCCGCGTCCAGACGCTGGGGGTTGAGGGCGATGGCGAGGGGATCGCCGCATACCAGCGGTCTGCGGAAGTCTGCGCTGCAGTGCACGATCGGCAGCGCCACCTCCGGGCTCTGGCCTGGGGTGGGAAAGACGCTGGCGGGAGGGATGCCGAAGCGCTCCAGGCTTTCCTCATAGGCCTCATGGCACCACTCCAGCAGCCGCGCGAAGTGCATCACGCCGGCGGCATCGGTGTCGCCGAATCGCACGGTCCGGCAGAGCAGTAGCCAGTCGTCCGAGTGCATGGCGCTATGGCTGATTTGGCACACCGCTGGCAGTATGCGCAGCATCTTGCATCATTTTGATGGCTGCCTCCTTGGCCTACGAAGAACCCGCGCTCAACACGGCATGGGGGGCGTTTGTGGCCAATCTGCCTGCGATCCTATTGGTATGGGTCGCCACTGCCGTGGTGAGTGGTCTTGGCTCTGCACTGTCTAGCGCCATCACCTTGCTCGGGTTGGGGCTTGCCGGCTCAGGTGGCAATGCTGGGGAAGCTGCCTCCAACCTGGGGTACTTGGTTTACTTTCCTTTCTCGATTCTTTCCAGCTTTGTGGGCGTGCTGATGGTGGCCGTACCAGCGATATTTTACGACGGTGGTGAGGTTGTCCCTGTGAAGGAGGCTTTCGCGATCTTGATGAAGCGCCCCCTGCGGTATTTGCTCGCTGGCATCCTGTTCTCGTTGGTCACCGCTGTCGGATTGATGTTCTGCATCCTTCCTGGTATTGCCATCGCCCTCGTAATGCCGGTGTATGTGAACAGAATCTTTCTGACAGACCAAAGCATTGCCGATGCCTTTGCGGCTTCGTTTCAGGCGGTGTATCGCGCTCCGAACGCCATCAGTTTCGTAGTGCTTGAACTTGTCACTTCGTTGGTCGTGGTGCTCGTTTCGGTGTGCACCTGCGGCCTGGGTGCGGTAGTGGCGGTGCCTGTCAGTGCCTTTTATATCCAGAATGCCGCCTATCACAAGGGAATCATCTCTTAGTTCTGCCTCCGAAGTAAATCCCTGGATCACCCCATTGGGAAACCAAGGGCATGGGGATGGTCGATGCCGAACGTCAGCCAGAGTCGTAGCAGCCAGTAGATCAGCACGGCGACGGCTCCCCAGCCGACGGGCCACCCCGGCAAGGGGCTGGGTACCAGTCGTCTTTGCTGGAGGGCCTTGAAGCTCCACCAGATCAGAGCTGCTGCGACCACGGGGCCGAAGGCGTGAAGTCGCAGCGAGTCGGCGAGATTCCCGTTCAGTGCTGCCGCGGTGGCCCGAGTGAGGAAGCACGTGGGGCAGGGCACCCCCGTGAACTCGCGAAGCGGGCAGGTCAACAGTCCCGGCAAGCCCGGATGGCTCCCTTTGAGCCACAGATAGCCAGTGAGCGAGACAGGCAGCAGGAAACCGCTGTGCTGGATGTTGCGTAGAAAGCGGTTCAGAGCTTCAAGATGTCTGGAAGAGGTCAGCGATCCACCGAGCCCATGATCACGTCGATCGAGCCGAGGATGGCCATGATGTCGGCCACCTTGGCCCCCTTGAGAATGTGGGGCAGGATCTGCAGGTTGCTGAAATCAGCGGCACGGATCTTGAAGCGCCAGGGCGTCACGTCGTCGTTGCCCTGGATGAACACCCCGACCTCGCCCTTGCCGGATTCGAGGCGCGTGTAGAGCTCGCCACTGGGAATCTTGAAGGTGGGGGCGACTTTTTTGGCCACGATCTGATAGTCAAAGCCTGCGAATTCACTCCCCTTGCCTTCGGCCATCCGACGGGCCTCGAGGTTTTCGGTCGGGCCCCCGGGGATCATGGCGCAGGCCTGGCGCAGGATCTTTAGCGATTCGCGCATTTCCTGAATGCGCACCTGGTAGCGGGCGTAGCAGTCGCCCTCGGTCCGCCAGACCACATCCCAGTCGAAGTCGTCATAGCACTCATAGTGATCCACCTTGCGCAGGTCCCAGGGCACACCTGAGGCGCGCAGCATCGGGCCCGACAAGCTCCAGTTGATGGCCATCTCGCGGCTGATGACGCCCAGCCCTTCGATTCGGCGCCGGAAGATCGGGTTGTTGGTGATCAGTTTTTCGTATTCATCGATCTTCGGGCCAAACCAGTTGCAGAAGTCTTCACACTTCTCCAGCCAGCCCCAGGGCAGGTCGGCCGCCACCCCACCAATGCGGAAGT
>CANHMF010000026.1 GCA_947461705.1 Synechococcaceae cyanobacterium | reverse complement strand
CCCCGCTCATCGATGCCGTTGCCGTAGTGCTCGGCAATCAGCTCGCCGGCCTGGCGATCCAACTTGATCAGGAAATAGCCGGAGGGATCCAGGCCGATGAAGCGCTGCGAGAGCTGCTCATCCAGCAGCCGGCGCTGCTCCGAGCTGAATGTGGTGGTGGATGGAACCATCGGGAGATGCTACGGAGCCAGGGGCCCGTCTTTTGCACAGGCCCGGCCAGGTCAGGTGAGGTCCTGCAGGCTCAGGGGCGCGGCCGTGAAGGGCAGCTCCGCATTGATGGCCTCGATCTCCTCCAGCTGCTGGGCATTGGCCTCAGGCAACCAGCGGCGCACGATCGCATCGAAGCGGGGATGCTGCCAGCGGTGCAGGCTGGCGTGGGGGCGCGCGATGAAGCCACGCCGGCGCTTGTGACTGCCGCCGGCCCCGGGATCAAAGTGCTGGATGCCGCGGCCAATGGCCCAGGCGATCGGTGCGTAGTAGCAAACCTCGAAATGGAGGTTCTCGACCTCCTCATCACTGCCCCAGTAACGCCCCCATAGGCCCTGGTCGGTGTGCACACACAGGGACATCGCCACGGGATCCAGCGGATCGCCGCGGTGGGCGCTGAACAGCACCAGATGCCGGCGCAGCTCCCTGGCGGCGTAGTGAAAGAAATCTTCCGTGAGGTACTTGCTGCCCCAGGGCCCCCAGCGACTGCAGTGCTGCTCGTAGAAGCCATGCATGCGCAGCAGGAGCCCCTCAGGGATGTCCTCCCCCACCACCGCCGTCACCGTGAGTCCTGCAGCGGCCACCGCCTTGCGCTCCCGTTTGATGTTGCGGCGCTGGTTGGCGTTAAAGCTGGCCAGGTAGTCGTCGAAATGGCGGTAGCTGTTGTTGGTCCAAAGGCTCTGCTGATTCAGCCAGGTGGCACAGCCCGCCGCCTCAGCCAGGGGCCTCCAGGCCGGATCCACGTAGAGGAAGTTGCAGCTGAGGATGCCGTGCTCGCGGCAGAACTGATCGATCAGTTCGAGCATCACGGCCGTCAGGGCCGCCTCGTTCTGCCCGGGAGCCACATGGAAGCGGTAGCCCACGATCGGACTCACCGGGCTCATGCCCAGCAGCTTGGGGTAATAGCGGAGCCCAAGATGGCCCGCCAATTGCGCGAACGATTGATCAAAGACGAACTCGCCGTAGCTGTGGCCTTTGAGATAAAGGGGGGCCACCGCCAGGAGCTGGTCGCCCTGCCAGAGGCCGAGGTGCATGGGCTGCCAACCCTCACGGGGAGCGATGCTGCCGGAGGCCTCAAGCCCATGCAGCCAGCGCCACGAGTAAAACGGAAGTGACGATGCCGCGGTGAGGGCCTGCCATTGAGCCTCCGGAATCTCCGCGATCGCACGGTGCCAGCGGGCCTCCAGTTGCCCCTGGGGCTCGGCCATAACGCTGCGACGTGCCTGTGGAAGGCAACGCTAACGGGCGTTTCCGCTCTGGTGCTGGGCCTGCAGGCCGGCGCAGTTCAGGCGGGGCTGATGGGGCCGCTGCTGGGCCTGATGCAGCCCCAACTGGAAAACCGGCTGGCTCGGGAATGCCAGGCCTGGGCGGGTGGCAGCAGCAAGGAGCTGCAACGCAGCCTTGAGAAACCATGCCGCCAGCTGGCTGGGCCCACCAGCCGCTGCCTGATCGAAGAAACCGAACGCAGCGGCCGCAGTTTCGCGGTGATGCAGGAGCTGCTGAGGGGTGAGGTGGGAAATGACAGCACCGTGGTGATCAAGCGCTGCGCCGCCCGGCTGCTCGGCCTGGCGCCCGACAGCCTCAAGGACGTGCCCCTGGAGGAGCTCAGCAAGCGCTTTCGCAAGGATCCGGCGTTAACCGGGACGCTGTAGGGCTCCGGTAACGCAGCAACAGCTCACCCTCCCCCAGCGCCCGGTGCTCCAGCAACTGCCAACCGGCTGGCACAGCAGGTATCGCCCGCTCCGGCACCCAGGTGTGGGGCCCCGCCAGCACTTGCGGGCACAGGGTGAGCTGCAGCTCCTGCACGACTCCCGCCGCCAACAGCTGGCCAGCCAGGTGGGCTCCGCCCAACAGCACCAGCCGCTGCAAACCCGCCCTCTGCAGCTGCCCCAGGGTTTGAGACCAAGCCTCCAGAGGCCAGTGGAGGTCAAAGCCTGAAGGGGTGCCCGCAGCGGCAGCGGCCCCGGAGAGCAGCAAGCCGCGCCGCAAGGGCTGGGAGAAGAAGCGCAGGCCCGGATCAAAGTGGCCATGCCGGCTCACCACCAGCGCCATCGGCTGCGGCGGCAAACCATTCCGGTGCCGTTGCTCGAGCAGATCGGCATCACGGATCAGGCAGGTGGTGCCATGCAGGCGCAGGGTGCGCCCACCGATCAGGCAGCCATCCGCCCAGCACAGGGCCTCTTCCAGGGCCCGGCGATCACCGCGACCGCCCAGCTGGGCGGCGCCCCCATGGGCCGGGGCGAGGCGACCATCCAGGCTCACGGCCAGGACCAGCCTGACCTCAGGCGCCGGCAAGGGCTTCGAGGGCGTGGGGCCGCATGCCCAGCTGAGGCACTTCGACAAACACCTCAGCGGCGTTGTTGGGGCTCTCCTGCAGGCGCACCTTGTGCAGCGCGGCCCCGGCGGCTGCGATCGGCGCACTCAGCAGATCCGCGATGTGGAGCGCGATGTTCTCGGCGGTGGGCACGGTGGTAGTGAAGTGCTCCACGTCCTTGTTGAGAAAGGTGTGATCAAACGGCTCCACCACCAGCTCGTCCACCAGATGCTGCAGGGCCGCCAGATCGCACACCATGCCGGTGCGGGGATCAATGGAGCCGCGCACAGTGACATCCAGCAGATAGTTGTGGCCGTGGCCGTGGGGCCGGGCGCACTTGCCGTAGATGCTGTCGTTCTCCTCCTGGCTCAGCTCGGGCCGGGCGAGGCGATGGGCGGCGGCGAAATGGGTGCGGATGGTGAGGAAGGCTTCCATGGAATCGCCGACAACGTCGGCCCAGAGCTTGTCGGTTTCGTAGAGACGCAGACCCATCAAGGGCAGATGCGGGGCGAGGCGAGTCCAGATGGCATGCACCAGGGCCTCGGTGGTGGGGAGCGTGCCTTCAGGGCGGCTGAGGTCGAACTCGGGCCAGACCTCATTGAGGCAGCGGAAGTCGAGCTGGCCGGTCACCTGGTCGCGGATGGCGTGCTTCACATCCGAGAGGTTGAGCACCATCCCGTCGGCATCGAGGCCCCCACCCATGGCCACGATCAGCTCATAGTTGTGGCCATGGCCTGGGGCAATGGTGCAGGCTCCGAAGCGCGCCTGGTTCTCCTCCGCACTGAGCTCGGGCAACCAGTAGCGGTGGCTGGCGCTGAAGGTGGCCCGGCGGGTGATCACACAGGGGCGGCCCTGCCCATGGGGGCGAAGACCTGTGGCGGGCGCCGGGTTCGCCGGGGGCGCCGCCATCACGGGCGGGGTCATGGCAGCGCAAATCGTGAGGCAGCATCCTACGAACGTTGCTCTCTGTAATGGTGGAGTTCACCCCCAGCAACCTGCGCCAGCGCCTCGAGGGGCTGAACCTCTACCTGGTGGGAATGATGGGCAGCGGCAAGAGCACCGCCGGCCGTCACTTGGCCGAGGCCCTGGGCTACCGCTTCATCGACGCCGACAGCACCCTGGAGCAGGCGGCAGGCCGCAGCATTGCGGAGATTTTCGCCAGCGATGGTGAGCCTGGCTTCCGCGATCTGGAGGCCGCCGTGCTCAACCAGATCGCCTCCTGGCATTCCCTGGTGGTGGCCACCGGCGGGGGCGTGGTGACACGCCCGCAGAACTGGGGCCAGCTGCGGCAGGGGGTCGTGATCTGGCTGGATGCCCCAAACGACCTGTTGCTGCAACGGCTGGCCGCTGACCCCACACCGCGGCCACTGATGGCCAGCCCGAAGCCCGCCGAACGCCTGGAGGCGCTGCTGGCGGAACGCCGCCCCCTCTATGCCCAGGCGGATCTGCACCTGCTGCAGGACGGCCGGGCTCCGGAGCTGGTGGCCCAGCAACTGCTCGACGCGCTGCCCAGCATCCTCAAGGAGCGCACCCAGGCCCCCGAGGGGGCCTTCCAGGTGTGCAATGAGGCCGGCGAGGTCGGCTCCTCGATCAACTGAAGCCAGAGCTCAGCCACGGCCTTCAGGATTCAGGCGGCTCCAAGCGGATGGCGAACCACTGGATCGCCACACCGGGCTCCAGCTCCAGCTCACAGGCGGTTTCCAGCAAGCGCTCAGCGCGCTCGGCGGGGCCGGGCAGATGGGCCAGATCGGCGGGCACCTCCGGCAGACGCTGCAGCTGGGCCATCAGCCAGTGGCGGGTTTCGAGCGCCGTGAGCATTTGCTCGGCCACGCCGGGTTCCAGCACCACGTAGTGATCGAGCTCGCGGATCAGAGGATCGGACACGTGCGCGAGCCGCCAAGCCAGGATTGCCGCAGCCTGCCATGGAACCCCGCGCATATGCCGCCACTCCAGCGCCGATCAGCCGGGCTGCTGTTCACCCTGGCGCTGGTGCTGACGCTGCTGGGATGGGCCCCAGCGCCGCTCCAGGCCGCCAGCCCGGACGTCCTGGAGCAGCGGCTGGCCCAGTGGCCCGCCTGGAGCCTGCCGGCACCGCTACCGAGGCCTGGCAACCACGATCTGGACTACCCCGCCTGGTTTGAAGGCACCTGGCAGGTGAGCAGTCACGACCTCAGCGGCCAACAGGCGGACATCAGCTACACGGTGCGCTTCCAGCGCAATGGCCAGGGGGCTGTGGTGGGTGATCGCGCCTTCAATGCCAGCGCCATCGGCCGGGCCCTGCTGGGGGATCGGCTGCTGAGCGTGCAGAACGACCCGCTCAATCCCAATCGGCAGCTGGCCCTGCTGGCCGGGGATCAGCAGCTGGAATCCACGGTGGTGGGCCGGCGCATCAGCGCCACGAGCGGCGACACCTTTCTGGCCGATGAACTGGCCCTGCAGGTGCTGCATGGCCCGGGGGACCCCAGGGTGAGTCGGGTGGAAACCCTGAGCCGCTATCACCAGCTGAACCCAGGGCAGATCGCCGCCGAGCAGTGGCAGGGCAGCTATGCCTCCCCGGCCGAGGGGCTGAAGGCCAGGAGCCGCAGCAGCTGGCAGGGCACCCTGAACCTGGAGCGCCTGCCCAACTAGCCCCGCCCGGCCTCCGCGGCGATGCGATCGCGCCAGCCGAAGAGCGGCGTCAACTGGGGATCGTCGGCGATGCCGGCCACGCCGCGTCCCGCCAGGGGCACCCCTGCCGAGGCCGGGAACTGGAGCAACGACAACTGAGCTACCACCGCCAGGTCCGCCAGGCTCAGGCGCTCACCCACCAAATAATCACGGCTCAGCACCAGTGCGGTGAGCTGCTCGAGGTTGCGGCGCAGCTGCTGCAGGCCGCCATGGTCGATCACCTGGCTCACTCCCGAGAGCAGCCCGCTGGGCAGGGCGTCCACGAGGGAACGCAGGGCCGTGGGGGTGGCCTGCGGCAACAGGGCGCCCCTCAACACCGCATCGGCAGCCGCGGCCTGCACCAGGGCGAGGCGAGCTCCGGCGGCCAGGGCCGTATCGGCCCAGTCCTCCAGCAGCAGCACCTGGGCCCGCTGGCCTGGATCTGCCGGCAGCAGAGCGGGCTCCGGCACCTTGGCCTCCAGGTAGGCCGCAATGGCCGTGGAGTCGGCGATCACCTCCGCGCCATCCACCAGCACGGGCACCTGGCGCTGGCCGGAGAGCCGGAACAGCTCCAGTTGCCCCAGCCCCGGGGTCACCTCCACCACCTCATAGGCGAGCTGTTTCACCGCCAACACCAGGCGGACCTTCTCGCAGAAGGCGGAGTGGCGGAACTGATGGAGCGCCAGCATCGGCAGGGCAGAGCCTTTGGCGGCAGAGTAGCCAGCACCTTCCGACCAACGCTGCTCGCCCCATGCGGGACTTCTTCGTGAACGTGACGCGCTATCCGCGTTACCTGATTGCCTTCGGACTGGGCGTGCTCAACTCGGTGGTGGAGCCCCTGGCCCAGCGCCGCAGCAACCCGGTGACCGCCGTGGCCCTGATCGGAGCCCTGGTGAGCGGCATGCTGAGCATGGGGCTGATCCTGCGTGCCATGGTGAGCCCAGCACCGATCGCATAGAGATGGCACAGGGCAGGCGCGTCGAGCGGGTGGCAGCCCTGATTCGCCGCGAAGTGAGCGAGCTGCTGGTGAACGGCATCAAGGATGAGCGCGTCAGCCTTGGCATGGTGAGCGTCACCAACGTCGAGGTGGCGGGGGATCTGCAGCACTGCAAGATCTACGTGAGCATTTATGGCAGCCCCGACGACCAGCAGCAGGCCCTGGCGGGTCTGCGCTCGGCATCGAACTACGTGAAGGGCGAGCTGAGTCGGCGCCTGAACATGCGTCGCACCCCCGAGGTGATCTTCCATCTCGACCGCGGCATCGAGAAGGGCACCACAGTGCTGGGGCTGCTCAACCGCCTGGAGGAACAACGGCAGGAGCGGGGCGAGATCCCGGAGGGCAGCGATGTCCTTGAAGGAGCCGATGCCGACTGAGCTCTCCAGGGCCGACCTGCGGCGCCAGGTGGCCAGCCTGCTGGTGGTGCGCGGCAGTGGCCACTGGAGTGACGGCCAGCGCCGTTATCCCCGCTGGGAACTCACCAATACCCAGCTGCAACGGCTGCTGGCCGACGGCGTGGGCGGGGTGATCCTGCTGGGGGGCAGTGCCGCCGAGCTGCGGCTGCGCACCGATGCCCTGCAGGGTTGGGCGCAGCAGCCCCTGCTGATCTGCGCCGACGTGGAAGAGGGGGTGGGCCAGCGCTTTGAGGGCGCCAGCTGGCTGGTGCCGCCCCTGGCCCTAGGGCGCCTGCATGGGCGCGATCCCGATCGGGCCGTGCAGCTGGCACACCAGTACGGACAGTGCACCGGCCGTCAGGCCAGGCAGCTGGGGCTGAACTGGGTGCTGGGGCCCGTGTGCGACGTGAACAACAACCCCGCCAACCCGGTGATCAATGTGCGGGCCTGGGGCGAAGATCCCGCCTGCGCCGGGGCCCTGGCCGCCGCCTTTGTGCAGGGCTGCCAGGCCGAGGGGGTGTTGGCCTGTGCCAAGCACTTCCCCGGCCATGGCGACACCAGCAGCGATTCCCATCTGGAATTGCCCGTACTGCCCCACAGCCGTGAACGGCTGGAGGCCGTGGAGCTCCCCCCCTTCCGCCAGGCCATCGCCGCGGGTGTGGCCTCGGTGATGACCGCCCACCTGCAGCTGCCGGCCCTGGATGCCGAACAGCCGGCCACCCTCTCAGCGCCGGTGCTGGATCAGCTGCTGCGCCGCCAGCTGGGCTTCAACGGTCTGGTGGTGACCGATGCCCTGGTGATGGAGGCGATCACCCGCCACCACGGACCGGCGGACGCGGCTGTGCTGGCCTTCACCGCGGGCGCCGACCTGATCCTGATGCCCGCTGATGCCGATGCGGCGATCGATGGCCTGGTGGGGGCCATCGAAGCGGGGCTCATCTCCCGCCAACGGCTGCACCGGAGCCTGGAGCGGCGCCAGCAGGCCCTGGCCAGCACCCACAGCGCCCCAGCCAGCCCGCAAGAGGCCCTGGCAGGGCTGGTGAGCACCGAGGAGCAGCAGCTGGCTCGGGAGTTGGTGGTGCTCAGCCTGGAGCACCAGCGGCAGCCGGGAGCCGGCGGAGCTCTATCCACAAGCCCCAGCGGCGTGAATCTGATCCGCCTGGACACCCAGCTGAACTGCCCGCAGTTGCCCGCCATGGCCCCGGCCCTGCTGCGACCGGCGGCAGGGGGCTATGAGGCCTGCCTGATCGATGGCCGCAGCCCCAGCCCCTGGAGCGGCGATGCTCTGGCACCCCTGGCCCTGGATCGCCTGCCCCAGGGGCCTGTGCTGCTGCAGCTGTTCGTGCGGGGCAACCCCTTCCGGGGCAGCGCCGGCGGCGACGAGCCCTGGCCGGCGGTGGTGCAGCAACTGCTGGCTGCGGGCCGCCTGGCGGGGCTGGCGGTGTACGGCAGCCCTTATGTGTGGCAGCAGCTCCAGCCCCTGCTGCCGGCGGAGATCCCCGCCGGCTACAGCCCCGGCCAGATGCCCTTGGCCCAGGCACTGCTGCTGGAGCAGCTGGGCCTGAAAGCCGCTCCCCTGGAGGGAGGCTTCACCGACTGAGCCAGCCAACGCTCCCCCTAGCCTCAGCCCTGATCGAGGGTTCACCGCCATGCTCAGCCTGTCGATGATCGTGCGCGACGAGGCCCAGCGGCTCGAGGCCTGCCTGGCGTCGGTGCGTGGCTTCGTGGACGAGATGGTGGTGGTGGACACCGGATCGGTGGACCACACGGTGGCGATCGCCGAGGCCCAGGGCGCCGAGGTGCACCGGATCACCTGGCCCGGCGACTTCGCCCCGGCCCGCAACCAGGCGCTCACGTGGCTCAAGGGCGACTGGGTGCTGGTGCTGGATGCCGATGAACAACTGCTGCCGCAGGCCAAGCAACCGCTGCGGGCCCTGATGGCCCAACCGGATGTGCTGGTGATCAACCTGCTGCGCCATGAGCAGGGGGCCGTGCAATCGCCGTATTCCAATGTGAGCCGGCTGTTCCGCCGCCATCCAGCCATCCGCTGGAGCCGGGCTTACCACGCGATGGTGGACGACAGCGTGGCGGAGCTGCTGCAGCACGAACCCCACTGGCGCATTGCCGACTGTCCGGAACCGGCCCTGATCCACGACGGATACCGCCCGGAACTTCTGGCCCAGGGCCACAAGGCGCAGCGACTGCGGGAGGCCATGGAGGCCGAGCTGCTGGAGCGTCCAAACGATGCCTACGCCTGCGCCAAGCTCGGCAGCCTGGAGGTGGCTGAGGGCAACAGCGCGCGCGGGCTGGAGCTGTTGCAGCGGGGCCTGCAGCACTGCCCTGACGCCGCCCATCCCGAGCGCTACGAGCTGCTGCTGCATCTGGCCATGGCCGAGGCCAGCAGCGATCCCGCTGCCGCCGTGAGCCGCTACCGCGAAGCCCTGGCCGTGCCGATGGCCCCACGGCTGAACCTGGCAGCCCGCCTGAACCTGGCGGCCCAGCTGCTCCAGCAGGGTGGCCTGAGCGAGGCCGAAGAGCTCTGCCGCAGGGCCACGGCCATCGCCCCCGAGGTGGGCCTGGGCTGGTACAACCTGGGGCTGATCCGCCGCCGGCAGGGGGACATCGGCGGAGCCCTTGAGGCGTACCGCGAGGCCCGCAGGCTGAGCCCCAGCCATGCCGAGACCCACCAGAACCTGGCGGTGGCCCTGCTGCTGGGCGGCGACATCGAGGGTGCCCGCAGCAGCTTCCGCCAGGCCATCGGCGTGCTCCAGGAGCAGGGACGTGACAGCGAGGCCAGCCACCTGCGGCAGCAAGCCGGGGCGCTGGTGAAGCTGGAGGCCGCCTGAATGCCCAGCCCTGCGATGCTCCCCCTCCAGGGCTGCACCATTGCGGTGACCCGCGCCGAACAGCAGCTCGGGGAGGCCAGGCGCCTGTTCGAGCAGGCCGGCGCCACAGTGCTGGACCTGCCCGCCCTGGTGATTGGTCCGCCGGATGAATGGGGCCCCCTCGACGACGCCCTGGCGGAACTGGAGGAGTTCCACTGGCTGGTGGTGTCCAGCAGCAACGGGGTGGATGCGGTGGAAGAGCGGCTGCAGCGGCAGGGCCGCTGCCTGGCACGCCGGCCCGCCTCGCTGAAGATCGCCGCCGTGGGCCGCAAGACCGCCAGTCGGCTGGAGGCCCTGGGGGCGCCGGCGGATTTCGTGCCACCCGATTTCGTGGCCGACAGCCTGATCGAACACTTCCCGGTGTCGGGCTGGGGCCTGAGGCTGCTGCTGCCCCGGGTGCAGAGCGGCGGGCGCACCCTGCTGGCGGAGGCCTTTGGCGAGGCCGGGGCGCGGGTGGTGGAGGTGGCGGCCTACGAATCCCGCTGCCCGGCGGCACTGCCCGAAGCAGCGGCCGCCGCCCTGGTGGCCGGTGGGGTCGATGCCATCACCTTCAGCAGCGGCAAGACCGCGCGCCACACGGCCCTCCTGCTGGAGCGGCAGTTCGGATCGGAGTGGCGGGAGCGGCTGCGGGGGGTTGCGGTGGTGTCCATCGGCCCGCAGACCAGCCGGGCCTGCCGCGAGGTGCTGGGACGCCTCGATGCCGAAGCCAACCCCTACGACCTCGACGGGCTGGTAGCCGCCTGCAGTGCCCTGCTCACAGGCTCAGAATCCGCCGCTGACTCCCCTGTCTGAGGGCCAGGCGGCCGTTCTGCACATCGATGCCGGTGACACTCCAGCCCGGCGGCAACAGGGCGGGCAGACCGGCACCCGGGCAATAGCCCCTGGCGCCCACGCACACGGGGCCGCTCTGGTCCTTGAGCTGAATCAACGCCTGGGCATGGCCACCGGAGCGGATCACACCGGTGAACCGCAGACCCTCCGGCAGATCCGCCGGCGTCCCCGCGGCCCGGGCCTGCGGCGCGGGCGCCAGGGGCGCGAAGGGATCGGGCCGCCCGGTGGCCAGGGGGGCCACCACCTGCTGGGGCGTGGGCAGGGGCGTGAAGCCAGCCGTGGGCACCGGCTGGGTTGCCGCCGGTGCCGCTCCAGATCGGGCGGGCGGAGCCGAGGGTGGCAACACGCTGGCCCCATCCTCCGGCTGGCCGGCACAACTGGTGGCCAGGGTGCTGGCGGCCAGGACCAGCAGGGCTGATCTAGCCCTGGCCATAGCCGCTTTGCACCAGATCCCGGAAACGGTCAAGGTTGGCCTGGAGCTCCTTGGTCACAATGCCCCCCAGGATGGTGGGCTCCATCAATGGCGCCAACACCCCTGGCAGCTCGTAACTCACGGTGAGCTTCACGGCCGTGAGCCCCTCGCCCTGGGGGTAGAAGCGCACGGCCCCCTTGGTGGGCAGCCCCCCCACCGACTCCCAGTGCAACTGCTGGGCCTCCACCCGCTGGGTGATGCGCGCCTTCCAGTGGAAGCGAAAGCCCTGGGCCGCCAGGGTCCAATCGGTGAGGTCGGCATCGTTGGGGGCCACCTTCACCGACTCGATCCACTGCATCCAGCGGGGCATGGCCTCCAGATCACTCCACACCGTCCACACCCGCTCAGCCGGGGCCTGGATCTCGGTGATCACGCTGTGCTCGAGCCAACGGCCCATGAATTGCTCCTTCAGTGACCAGTGGCGGCATTGCTGGCGAGCTCGGCCTGGCGGCCAAGGATCGCCGCAGCGGCCAGCCTTCCACTCATGGTGGCGCCTTCCATCGAATCGATGTAGTCCTGCTTGGTGTAACTACCGGCCAAAAAGAAATTCGGCACCGGTGTGCGCTGGTCCGGCCGGTACGGCTCCATGCCCGGGGCTTCGCGATAGAGCGACTGGGCCAGCTTCACCACGTTGCTCCACACCAGGGTGAGGCCGGCGGCGGAGGGGAACAGCCGCCGCACCTGGGCATCGGTGGCGGCCACGATGTCGTCGGTTTTCTGGGGGATCCAGGGATCGCCCGGGGTGAGCACACACTGCAGCAGTGAACCGAGGCCCTCCTTGCGGTAGTCCTCGGGGCTGGCCAGGGCCAGATCGGCGAAACAGCTGAAATCGGCGTCCGCGGTGTAGAGCAGGTTGTCGAGGCCGGCGGGGCGGCTCAGGTCGCCGCGGGCAGCCTGGGCCTGGGGGGAATCCCCCAGTTCCGTCACCCAGCCGTCGTAGCGGAGCTGCACGGTGGCCACCGGCACCGCTTCGAGCTTGTAAATGTTGTCGAACAGGCTGTGGCGGCGCCACGCCTCGGGGATCATGCGCTGGATGCCAGGCACATCGCAGGCGGCCAGGTAGGCATCAGCCTCCACCCGACGATCGCCTTCGGGGGTGCCCAGGGTGAGGCCGGTGACCCGGGGTTCGAGATTGCCGGCGCCGCTGGCCGGCTCCTCGTAGTGAATCTCGGTAACGCGGTGGCGCAGGTGCAGCTTGCCGCCCCGGGCGGTGACGTAGTCGAGGATCGGACCGGTGAGCCAGCGGTGCGGTGAGCCCTTGAGCAGGTTGAGCTTGGAGGCCTCGGTTTTGGACGCAAACATCATGAAGATGGTGAGCATGCAGCGGGCCGAGATCGCCTCGCAATCAATGAAGCCCAGGGCATAGGCGATCGGATTCCACATCCGCTGAATGCTCTGCAGGCTGCCGCCATGGCCCAGGAACCAGTCCTGGAAACTGATGCGATCAAGCTCGCGGATCACCTTCATGGCGCCCTCGTAGTCGATCAGGCCCCGCACGATCGGGCTGGTGCCCAGGGCCAGGGCATTGCGCAGCTTGTCGACCCAATCAAGCTGGGGCGTGGTGAAGAAGGCCTTCAAGCCGTTGAAGGGGGCGCCAAGGGCGAAGCGGAAATCCAGCTCCCGCAGATCACCGCCGCTGTTCACAAACAAGTGGGTGTGGTCCTTGGGCAGCAGGTTGTCGATGGCCCCCACCTTGCGCAGCAAGGCGAAGAGATTGGCGTAGTTGAAGAAAAACACATGCAGCCCCATCTCAATGTGGTTGCCGCCCTCATCCACCCAACTGCCCACCTTGCCGCCCATGAAGGGACGGGCCTCATAGAGGTCCACCTGGTGGCCGGCATCCACCAGATCCACCGCCGCCGCCAAGCCGGCCAGCCCCGAACCAACGATGGCGACGCGCACCCTGTAACTCCCTAGGTGGCCACGACTCTATGGAGACGCACGGCCAGGCAGGGGCCGGGCGGCGTCCATAGAGTGGGCTCAACAGGCGTGAAGGCCGAGATGACCAGCGACATCGCCAGCCCCGAAGCCCCCCAGGCCACCCACACCGGCGTGGACGGCAAGGGCATCCTGATCACGGAGCCCGCCATGAAGCAGCTGGCGGCGCTGATGACGCAACAGGGCGACACCAAGGTGCTGCGGGTGGGTGTGCGCTCGGGCGGCTGCAGCGGCATGAGCTACACGATGGATTTCATCGAGGCGACCGAGATCCGCAGCGATGACGAGCAGTACGTGTATGAACCCACCGGCGCCCCCAGCTTCACCGTGGTGAGCGACCCCAAGAGCCTCCTCTACATCTATGGAATGCAGCTGGACTTCTCCAGTGCCCTGATCGGCGGTGGCTTCAACTTCACCAACCCCAATGCCTCCCAGACCTGCGGCTGCGGCAGCTCCTTTGCCGTGTGAGGCCAGCCGGTACCGCCCGGGTGGCAATCTGAGGGCACGACCAGGCCTGCAGCCACGCCATGACCGCCTCAGACGCCGCTACCAACGCCACCAGCACCGGCGCCTCGCTGTTTGAGCAGGCCATTGGCCGCTACCAGCAAGGCGCGCCGGTGGAAGAGGTGATCGACGATTTCATCGCCATCACCCAACAGGAACCGCGCCTGTCCGCCGGCTGGACCTGCCTGGCCTGGCTGCAGCTGCTGGACAACCAGCCCCAGGCTGGCCTGCGCTCAGCCCGCATGGCCGTGAAGCTCAACCCCCAGGATCCCCAGGCCCGCATCAACCTCAGCCTGGCGATGCTGGAAACCAATGCCAAGGGCGTGCGGGAGCACATCGAACTGGTGCAACGCCTGCGGGTGATGGCCCCGGAACTGGCCGCCGAACTGGACGACTCCCTGGAGGACGGCCTGGTGCGGCGCCCTGACTGGCAGGCCCTGCTGAAGGTGAAAGCTTGGCTGCAGGGGTGAGCCAAACCGGCAGCGGCCAGCGCATCCTGCTGCTCAGCAATGGGCATGGCGAGGATCTGAGTGGAGCCCTGATCGGCCGGCAACTGCAGCAGCTGGGGCACCGGGTGGAGGCACTCCCCCTCGTGGGCCACGGCCGTGCCTACGAGCACGCGGGCCTCAGCCGGCTCGGACGCACCCGTGAATACAGCACCGGCGGCCTGGGCTACACCAGCCTGGTGGGGCGTCTCACGGAGGTGCTGCAGGGGCAGGTGGCTTACCTGCTGCGGCGCCTGCTGCTGCTGCTGCGCCTGGCCCACCGCTACGACCTGATCCTGGTGGTGGGGGATGTGATTCCCGTTCTGGCGGCCTGGATCACCCGGCGGCCAACCGTCACCTACCTGGTGGCCTACTCCAGCCACTACGAGGGGCGGCTGCGGCTGCCCTGGCCCTGCGGGGAGTGCCTGCAGAGCCAGCGCTTTCTGCGGGTTTACAGCCGCGATGCCCTCACCGCCGCCGACCTCAGCGTGCAACTGCGCAGGCCGGTGACCTTCCTCGGCAACCCCTTCTTTGATGGTGCCCTGGCCGCCGCTGAACCCCTGGGGGGAGCCCCTCGCCAGCGGCTGGGCCTGCTGCCGGGCAGCCGACTGCCGGAAGCCCTGCACAACCTGGAACTGATGCTGCGGGTGCTGGAACGCCTGCCGGCAGAGCTACGGGAGCCCTCCCGACTGGGGCTGCATGCGGCCCTGGTGGGCAAGCTCACGCCCCAAGAAGTGGCTCCCCTGGCCAGCCGGCTGGGCTGGGGGCTGAACCTCGAGGGCCAGGAGCGCTGCAGCCTGAGACGCGGACCGCTGCTGCTGAGGCTGGAATGGGGCCGGTTCCCGGCCGTGGTCCAGCAGTGCGATCTGCTGCTCTCGATGACCGGCACCGCCGCCGAACAGAGCGTGGGGTTGGCCAAACCCGTGGTGCAGCTGGCCGGGGGCGGCCCCCAGTTCACACCCAACTTTGCCGAGGCTCAACGGCGCCTGTTGGGCCCCTCGCTGTTCTGCGCCGAAGGGGCCAGTGGCAGTGAAGCCCAGTTGCGCGACACGGCAGCCCTCTGCGCCGAGCTGCTCGGGCGCCTGGACGCTGAACCGGGCTGGCAACAAGAGCTGGCACAGAACGGCGTCGAGCGCATCGGCAGCGGGGGCGGTGCCGCCAGGATGGCCAACGACATCGCGGCCTGCCTGCGCCACCACCGCCATGACTGAGCCCTCCAAGCCAGCGGAGCTCTCGATCGGCCAGCGCCTCAAGGGCTGGATCGACACCCTGTTGGTGATCGACGTGTTCGTAGTGATCGCCGGAGCGATCTGGTTCGGCATTGCCGTGGTCTGCCACAGCCGCCACATCGAGGCCCCGCTGAATCTGTTTCAGAGCCTGTGGGAGCCGCTGTTCACACCCGCCATCGGCCTGCTGATGGGGGCCGCCATCCTCAGCGGCGTGTTGGGCTGGATTCTGGGCTGGTGGCAACGGCGAGCGCCCCAGTGAGCTCCGGATCACGGAAGTTAAAACCCTGCTGCTGCAGCCTCACCGGCAGCACGCGCTGGCCCTCCAGCACCACCTTGGCGCCATCCCCCAGCAGCAGCTGCAGGATCGCCGCCGGTACCGGCAGCAGGCTGGGCCGCCCCAAGCAGCGGCCGAGGGCGGCGGCAAACTGGGCCATGGAGCAGGAGTTGGGAGCCACGGCGTTGTAAACCCCGCTGTAGGAGGAGTCCTCCAGGGCAGCGGCAATCAAGCCACAGAGATCACGGCGGGAGATCCAGCTCATCCACTGCTGCCCCGTGCCGATCGGGCCACCAAAACCGAGGCGGAACACGGGCAGCATCTTGCCCAGGGCACCACCGTCGGCCGCCAGCACAATGCCGATCCGGAGCGTCACCACCCGGCACAGGCCACTGGCCTGCTGGCCCGCAGCCTCCCAGGCGCTGCACAGCTGGCCCAGCACATCCATCCCTGCTGGGCAGGACTCCTCAAAGCGTGCCTCCGCACTCGTGCCGTAGTAACCGATGGCCGAGCCCGTGATTAGCACCTGGGGGCGCTGCCCCTCGGGCAAGGCCGCCATGGCCTGTACGAGCGCTCGGGTGGTGTGGATGCGGCTGTCGAACAGCAGCTGGCGGTGCTCGGCGGTCCAACGCTTCTCGGCGATGGGCTCCCCGGCCAGATTCACCACCGCATCGGAGGCCTGCAGGGCGCCTTGAAGATCAGGCCGCTGCCAGCTGGCGGGCTGGGATGGATCCACCCCAATGCGCTGCAACTGGGGGTGCTGGAGGCCCGCCAGGGGCTGGGCCGAGCGACTGATCAAGGTAAGGCTGTGACCCTGCTGCAGAAGCAGGGGCACCAGCTCCCGGCCGACAAAACCACTGCAACCCAGCAGCAGAATCCGCATGTCGCCCCTCAGTCCATCGCTTCGTTGATCAGGCTAAGAACAGAGTTCCGGCTCAGGGGCCCCCACCAGACCCAGCCGCCGGGCCAACGGCACCAAGGCAAAACCCTGAAGCACCAGACCCAGTAACACCACCGCCAGAGCGAAGGCCGGCATATCGCGCCCCCAGGGCACCGTGCTGGATGCGGCCTGAATCGCAATGGCAATCGGCACGGCTCCCCGCAGCCCCGCCATGGCGGTGAAGGTGCGCTCACTGCGCCGGAAGCCACTGCGCACCAGCAACAGCGACACCACCAGCCAGCGCACCAGCAGCACCGCCACGAACAGCACCAGGGCGTACTTGAAGGAGAGCGCCACATCGGAGGGCATCACCACCAGGCCTAGGCAGAGGAACAGAGCCAATTCAGCCAACTTGGCAAACCCCGAATGGCTCTCTTCCAGGGCCGCGCGGTTTACCTCGGGGCTATTCCCCAGCACCACACCCATCACGTAGGCAGCCAGCAAGCCACTGGCTCCCACCAGAGCCGAACCACCAACGATCAGCATCAGCAGAGCCATGCTCAGCACGATCACCAAGCTTCCGTAGCTGGACGCTGTGCGGCGGCTGAGCAGCACAGCGGCAGCCTTGCCACCCAGCCAACCCAGGAACGCTCCCAACAGAAACTCCCGCAACACCGCCACCAACACGACCTCCACCTGGGCTTCACCGCCGCCGGCAATGGCCAGGGCCAACCCCGCCAACACCACGGCGATGGGGTCGTTGAGGCCCGACTCACACTCGAGCAGGTCGAGCAACCGCTTGGGCAGGCGCCCCTGCAGGGGACGCAACAGGCTGAGCACGGCCGAGGCATCGGTGCTGCAGAACATCGCCCCCACAAACAGGGCCACCGGCACATTCACATCCACAGCCGTGGCGGGCAGGCTCTGAAAGCCCATCACCACGAGGCTGAGGCAGCCCGCCGTGAGCAAAGAACCCAGCAGCGCCAGGCGAAGGGAGGGGCCCAACACCGGTTTCATCTGCTTCCAGTTCGCCGTGAGGCCACCGAAGAACAGCACCAACGCCAGGGATAACTGGGCCAGTTGATCGGCCGCCGCAAAACTCAGCAGGGGAGCGGAAGCAGAAGCGCCGGGGCTCAGGTCATTGTCGATCAACAGACCGAGCACGAGCACCAGCAGGATGCCCGGCACTTTGATCTCGGCGGCCAGATCATCGAGGAACATGGCCAGCAGCAGCAGCCCTCCGAACATCACCAGCAGCAGGGCCAGGCTTTGGGACACGCGCCAAAACTGAACTGAGGACGTTTTAGCCTGGTCCTGCTGCTCGCACTCGCCATGGCTGACACACCGACGACCGCTGCGCCGGTGGCCCCGATCAAAAAAGGCAGCCTGGTGAAGGTGAACCGCAGCGCCTACAGCGCCAGCCTTGAAGCCCGCGCCAGCGATCCGGCCGCCCCCGGCTATCTGTTCGAGGGGCCGGCCGAGGTGCTAGCCGTGAAGGGCGACTATGCCCAGCTGCGCTACCGCCGCCCGGTGCCGGATGTGTGGTTACGCCTGGATCAACTGGAGGCGTTCTGAGCTTCAGGGCTCCGCATCAGATCTCCAGGCGGCGCCGCTCCTCATGCAGCCGTGATCGGCGCTGCTTGGCCTCCCGCAGCATCTCGCGACCATCCCGCAGGTAACTGTCCACATAGCCCATGGTGTAGCGCTCAAGTTCCGTGAGGGCGTCCTGCACCTGGCTGAGGCAGTGGTACAGGCTGAGGCTGAAACCCTGGGCTGATCGGGGCGCCGCCATGGAGCGGTAGAGCGTCTCCACCTTGAGCAACTTGGTCTGGCTCTGTTCCAGAAACTGGCAGAACGTCTCCATCAGCTGGTCGTCGTAGGGATCGGCCGAGAGATCCCTGAGCTGCCCGGCGAAGGGATTGATCACCTGGCCCAGCAGCCGATCGATCGGCCCATACACCTGCTGGAGCCAGGTGAGTAGCTGGGCATCCACGGCGGAAGCCTGCGCCGTGGCCCGCCGCGCTGCCCGACCCACATCCACGGCATGCCCAGGCCCAGCAGCAACGTTCGTGGGATGGCGGCGATCGTGCTCCGCCCGGCGCTGTGCATCCCCCAACACCTCCCAGGCGGCATTGAGCTCGAGGATCCGGTGCTCATCACCGCCGGCATCCGGGTGGTGCTGCTTCACCAGCGCCCGATAGGCCGCCTTGATCTCAGCAGCCTTGGCCGTGCTGGGCACCCCCAGCACCTGATAGGGATCAGCGGGCTGCTGGGGCATCGCGAGGCGTTAGCAACAACGGAAACCGTTCCATCATCCAAGACGCACCCGCCCGCCACAGCCATGAAAAAAGCCCCCCGTTTCCGGGAGGCCTGGAGCTTGTGGTGTGTGAGTGAGCGCGAGGAGCGCGTGAGGAGTGCCTGAACCGCGAGCGGATCAGAACTTGAAGGTGGTCTGAATCAGGTAGCCGAAGCTGTCGAAGCTGCTGCTGTTGCCAGTGGCCTGACCCTGAGGACGGGACAGGTAGAAGATCGCCGGGGTGACAGCGATGTTGTCGCTGACCTGGAACTTGTAGTACCACTCCCAGGCGTAGTTGCCGTCGTAGGTGTTGACGTCGGTGGAGTTATTGGTCACGAAGGGAGCCTGACCAACGGCCATGCCCAGCACGTTGCCCTTGACGAAGGCATCCTTCCAGTTCAGACCCACCATCCAGGACTGGGTGGTGAGGCTGATGTCGGTGTTATCAAACTTGGTACCACCGATGTCGTTGGACACGTTGATGCCCCAGCCGGCGCTGATCGAGGGCATCCAGCCGCTCTGCAGAGGCTGCCAATAGCCGGCCAGGCCGAAGGCGTTGGTGCCATCGAAGCCGGAGGAGAAGGCCGAGGAGGCGGCGGGAGTTCCGCGCAGGCTCACACCACGGTTGTTGTAGGTGTACAGGCCGCTGATGTTCCAGTTCGTACCGGTGTAGGCCAGCTGAGCTGAACCTGCAGCCTTGGAGTTACCGTTACCAATACCACCGGCACTGGGAGTGCCTCTGTCACCTTCACCGGCCACGTAGCCCAGCGAGAAGCTCCAACCACCTTTCTTCTTCTCTTTCCAGTAGGCACCGGCACCGGCACCCAGCACCTGGCTGTTAGCACCGGGAGCACCAGCGAACTGGAACAGCTTCAGGATCTTGTCGCCGGAATAGACCGAAGGCCAAACGGCGAGCATTTCATCCTGACGCAAGCGAGGGCCCGCGACCACGGTGAAGTTGCTGCCAACAGGGAACTTGTAGTAGAGGCGGTTGATGGCCACCACGTCGCCACAATCGACTCCAGTGCCGCAGCTCTCTTCGAAGCCGGCATCCAGGTTGCCCATCCGGGTGGGATCAGCACCGAAGGCCGAGTCATTGAAGTTACCGGCGCGCAGCTGGGTGCGCAGCAGGTCCTTACCGGTGAAGCTGGTGTCGAAGTTCAGGCGAACGTCGTAGTTAAAGCTCATGCCGTTGCGGAGAACGAACTCCTTACCGGCCGCATCGGTGTAGCGATTGTTATCCGACACCGCGTCACCACCGAAGGTCTGGCCGCCCAGTACCCAACGGGTGTCAGCGCGCAGTTTGGTGGTGGTGGAGAACTGGGTGGCTTCCAGCTCGGCCACTTTGGCCTCGAGGCCATCCACGCGGCCCTTCAGCACGGCGAGTTCCTTCTCGAACTCCTTCATCAGGCGCTTGAGCTCGTCGGTCACT
>CANHMF010000025.1 GCA_947461705.1 Synechococcaceae cyanobacterium | reverse complement strand
CGTCTTCGCGGATGTCGAAGATCCACTGGAAGGTGAGGTGGGCCCAGAGGTTGTAGCCGGCGGTGGTGTGTACCACCCCCTTGGGCTTGCCGGTGGACCCGGAGGTGTAGAGCACGAACAGGCGGTCTTCACTGTCCATCGGCTCGGCCGCGCAGTCGGCGCTCTGACCATCGACAAGGTCATGCCACCAGTGGTCACGGCCGGCCTGCATGGCGCAGTCGCCTCCAGCGCCGGCCAGCCTCTGCACCACCAGGACCGCCTGCACACTCGGCGCACCGCCATTGGCTCCCAGGGCCTCATCCACGGCCGGTTTCAAAGGCACGGGCTTGTCCTTGCGGAAGCCGCCATCGGCCGTGATCACGGCCTTCACCTCGCCATCAATCAGGCGATCGCGGAGAGCATCGGCCGAAAAACCACCGAACACCACTGAATGGGGGGCGCCGATGCGGGCGCAGGCCAGCATGGCAATGGCCGCCTCGGGCACCATCGGCATGTAGAGCGCCACCAGATCCCCCTTGCCGATGCCGAGGGCCTTGAGGGCATTGGCGGCCTTGCACACCTCGGCATGCAGCTGGCGGTAAGTGAAACGGCGCCCATCGCCCGGTTCCCCCTCCCAGATCAGCGCCGTCTTGTCGGCCCGGGGGCCATCGAGGTGCCGATCCAGGCAGTTGAAGCTCAGGTTGGTGCGGCCACCCTCAAACCAGCGGGCGAAGGGGGGGTTGCTCCAGTCCAACACCGTGTGAAAGGGTTCAAACCAGTGCAGGTGCTCCCTGGCCTGCTCCCCCCAGAACGCATCGGGATCGGCCTCAGCCCTGGCCGCCAGAGCCCGGTAGGCCTCCAGCGAGCCAATCCGCGCTGAAGCGGCCAGGGCCGCCGGGGGCTCAAACACCCGCTGCTCCTGCAACACCGATTCGATCGTGGGCCCCGTGGATGTGGCAGCGGACTGGGCCTCTGTCATGGCGGTGGGAAGCAAGGGAGCAGCCGATGCGGCCTATTCAAGCGAGGAACAGGCAGCAAAGGCCCTGCTGTAACAGGCCGCGCCTGTGGTCGTTGAGAATGGATGGATGGTTCGACCCGCCGCCTGCCTGTTCGACCTCGACGGTCTGCTGCTCGATACCGAGCCACTGCATGCCCGTGCCTGGAGTGAAGCAGCTGCCCATTTCGGCAGGAGCCTGGCCCCGGCCGAGTTGCTGGCCCTGCGGGGGCGGCGGCGGCTGGATTGCGCCGCACAGGTGCTGGAGTGGATCGCCGCCGATGGCGGACCCAGGCTCAGCGGTGATGAGCTGCTGGCCGTGCGCCAACCCATCGCGGAGGGCCTCCTGGTGCAGGCGCCACCGATGCCCGGTGCACCCGAGCTGGTGGCCCGCTGCGCCGAGCTGGCGATCCCCATGGCCATGGCCACCAGCAGCGCCCAGCAGGCGGTGGCCCTCAAGGCAGCCTCACACCCCTGGCTGGAGCAGATCCACACGCGTGTGCATGGCGACGACCCCGAGCTCAAAGCTGGCAAGCCAGCCCCGGATGTGTTTCTGCTGGCGGCGCAACGGTTGGGAGTGGCGCCAAACCAGTGCTGGGCCTTTGAAGACTCCCTGGCCGGGGCCCGTTCAGCCGTGGCGGCTGGCTGCCAGGTGATGGTGGTGCTGGCGAGCGGCCTCACCCCCCAGGACTACCCGCCGCAGGCCCGCTGTCTGACGTCGTTGCGGGAGGTGCCGCTGGACGGACTGGCGTGAACTTGCGGCCTAGTAGAGCCGGCTGAGCACGAACTCCGGCAGGGCCAACAGGGCGCTGCGGCTATCGGACGCCGGCAGCCAGGTGAGCGCTTCGCGGGCTTCATTGGCGAATCCCTCAGCCAGGGCCCGGGACCGGGGGATGGCATCACTGCCCCGCACCAGCTCCAGAGCCTGCTCCAGATCGCCCTCCTGGCTGAACTCGCGCTCAATCAACCCCGCCAGAGCAGGACGCTCCTCCAGGGCATAGAGGGCCGGAGCGGTGAGATAACCACTGGCCAGATCACTGGCGGCGGGTTTGCCCAGCTGCAGATCGCTGCCGGTGAAATCGAGAATGTCGTCCACCACCTGGAAGGCCAGACCCAACTGGCGCCCGAAGCGATAGAGGGCATCGAGCTGGGGCTCCGGCAGGCCGCTGAGCACGCCGGCAGCCCGGGCGCTGTTGGCAATCAGCGAGGCGGTTTTGCAGTAGCTCTTCTCGAGGTAGGTCTCGAAGCTCTGGCCCGTGTCATAGCGGAACAGGCCCTGCTTCACCTCGCCGTCGGCGAGATCCATGATCACGCGGCTGAGCAGCTTCACGACCTCGAGGTCGTCGAGGTTGGCAAGGTGCCAGCTGGCTTGGGCGAACAGGAAATCGCCGGCCAACACTGCCACGCGGTGGTTGAAGCGGCTGTGCACCGTATCCACACCCCGGCGGGTGGAGGCCTCATCCACCACGTCGTCGTGGACGAGCGAGGCGGTGTGGATCATCTCGGTGATCTCCGCCAGCCGCCGGTGGCGTGGGCTGAGCTCCCCATCACTGGAGAGGGCCCGGGAAATCAGCAGCACGATGCCGGGGCGGATGCGCTTGCCGCCGGCACTGAACAGGTGTTCTGCTGCAGCCTGGAGGATCGGATGCCCAGCACCGATCAGGCTGCGCAGATCGCTGAGCAGAACCTCGAGGTCGGCCTCGACGGGCTGGAGCAGCTCTGCGACCGTTGCCATGACCCCCTGCGGTGCGGTGATCCTAGAAGGCTCAAGCCGCTGGCCGCAGGCTCAGAGGGGCTGAAGCGCAAGGCCGGCCGATCCCTCACACGTCCAGCTCAGCGCCTGGCTGGCGGCCGTGACCCCCACCAGCCGCTGGGCGGCCTGATCGAAGCCGTGGGGATCCCCCGTGGTGACAAAGCGATAGCAGGGCTCCAGGTGCTGCTGGCGCAGGCCACGACGGGCCAACACCTCACCGAGGTGGCGCGCCACCGCCGGCGCCGGATCGACCACCGCCAGCCCGGAACCCACCAGCCGGCGGATCGTGTCGATCACAAACGGATAGTGGGTGCAGCCCAGCACGATCGTGTCGGCACCTGCCGTCAGCATCGGCTGCAGGAACAAGCGCAGCTGGGCCTCGCAGGCAGGACCATCCAGCTCCCCCTGCTCCACCAGATCCGCCAGGCCGATGCACACCTGCTCCACCACGCGTACGTCGCAGGCGTGCTGACCCACCGTGGCGCGGTAGAGCTCACCTTGAAAGGTGGCGGGGGTGGCCATCACCCCCACCACACCGGAGCGGGTGAGGGCCACAGCCGGTTTCACCGCCGGCTCGAGGCCCAGGATCGGCAGCTGGGGGAAGCGTTGCCGCAGCCCGCGCAGGGCCACGGCGGAGGCGGTGTTGCAGGCCACCACCACGGCCTTGCAGCCGCGATCCACCAAGTGCTCGGTGATCCGCTCGCAGAAGAGCTGGATCTCCGCGGCCGTGCGATTGCCATAGGGCACATGGGCGCGGTCAGCGAGGTAGAGCGTGGATTCGCCAGGCAGCTGCTCCACGATCTGGCGCCACACACTCAAGCCGCCGACCCCGGAATCAAAGATGCCGATCGGCGCTTCTCTCATGGGTTCTGAAGGAAGTAATTCAGGATTCCCGTGGCGATGGCCACCGCCATCCGGCGCCGGAAGGCTGGATCAGCGAGGCGCCCGGAATCGAGCTGCCCCGTCACAAAGCCCATCTCCGCGAGGGCTGCTGGCATCACGGTGCGGCGGATCACGAAGAACCGACCGGGCCGAGCCCCCCGATCCGGACTCCCCGGGGAGATCGCCAGCATCTGCTCCTGCACCGCCTGGGCCAGGTTGCGGGAGCGGGCACTCTCGAAATAGAAGGTCTCGATGCCGTTCACGTCCGGACGCGCCATGCTCAGGGCATTGGCGTGGATGCTCAGGAAGGCATCGGAGCGGCTGTTGTTGGCCAAGGCCACGCGGGGCGGCAGGTCCACATCCACCTCGGAGGTGCGGGTGAGCAGCACCTGAACGCCCTTGGCCTGGAGGAGCTGGGCCACCTGCAGGCTCACATCCAGAACCACATCGGTTTCGCGCAGACCAGCGATGCCCACCGCGCCGGGATCCGGGCCGCCATGGCCCGGGTCAATCACAACCTTGTACCGGCCGCGGGGCACATCCGGCAGGGAGGCCGCCGAGGGCACCGGGCCGCTGGGCAGCACGGCGCGCTCGGGGACCGCCGCCCGCCAGCTGGGGGCCGACGGGGCCTCGAGATCCCCTTCCCCCAGGGGAACCAGGCCGGCGGCCACGGCGCCGAAGTCCATGCGCCAGCGATCGCGGGACGTGCCCAGCAACTTCAGCCCACGGGGGTCGAGGCGGGTGCCGGGTTGGAACTCCACCACCAGCCGGGTGGTGCTGGCATTGGGCCTACCCACCCGCACCTGGCGCACCACACCGGAGCCGGGGATGGTGCGGGTGCGCTGCGGAGCGCCGGGGAGATCCACCCACACCCGTGGCCCCACACCGCCCCGCCCCTCTTCGAAGAAAGCCTGGGCCGAACTGTCGGGAGAAGTGCGCAACTCCAGGGCGCCTTCGCGGTTGATCCGCCAGGCCGAGAGGGCACTGCCAGCCCAAGCGGGCAAAGCCATGGCCAGGGTGCCCAAGGGCACCAGGGCCGCCACCAGCAGACGAGACAGCTGCAACCGCCGAGATCCTGAGGCCCGCATCACCGGCTCAGAACAGAGCTGGACGACGATGCCGCAGGCTCGGCATCTGGGCCTGGATGCGCTGGCGGTGACCCACATCGATCGGGGCCACGGCCTGGCCCGGCCCAACGCCGGCATCAGCCAGCACCGTGCCCCAGGGGTCGATCACCAGGGCGTGGCCATGGG
The DNA here is from genome assembly GCA_947461705.1 of Synechococcaceae cyanobacterium. Lineage (GTDB taxonomy): Bacteria > Cyanobacteriota > Cyanobacteriia > PCC-6307 > Cyanobiaceae > Vulcanococcus. The sequence continues at coordinate 15,571 of CANHMF010000025.1, read as the reverse complement.
TCTGGCGGCGGCCGCCGTGGCTGCCCGTCTGGGCCGGTGCCACTACGTAGGCGGTGTTCTCGATCGATCGGGCCTGCAGCAGCACCTGCCAGTGATCCTTGCCGGTGAACGCCGTGAAGGCGGCAGGGATGAACAGCACGTCGGCGCCCTCTTCAGCCAGGTGACGGTAGAGCTCAGGAAAGCGCACGTCGTAACAGATGGACAGCCCAACCCGGCACAGGCCTGGCACCTCCACCACCGGCGGTAGAGCCTCACCAGGCTGCACCGTGGCGGATTCCCGGTAGGTGTTGCCGTCGGGCAGATCCACGTCGAAGAGGTGGATCTTGTCGTAGGTGGCCAGGATCTGGCCGTCGTTGCCCACCAGCTCGGCACGGTTGTAGGTGAGCCGCTCGCCGGCGGGCACGGGATAGCCCCCGCCCAGCAGGGTCACCTGATAACGGCGGGCCATGGTGACCAGAAAACGCTGGGCCCGTTCAGCCAGGGTGGGCGCCAGCTCGAGGCGACGCTCGTCATCGCCCATGAAGGCGAAGTTCTCGGGCAAGCCCACTAACTCAGCGCCGCGCCGGGTGGCCAGCTCGATCTGCTCCTCGGCAGCCGCAAAATTGAACTCTGGATCCGGCGTGCTGGTGAGCTGAATCGCTGCCGCCAGAAAGCTTGTCACCGCTGGATTCTCGCCGTCGTCGGCACTGTAGAGGGCGCGGCCTCAGCCGGCCTGGATCACACCGGGACTGGTCTGGGTGGGCACGATCGTGAGGGTGTCCACGGCAGCACAGCAGGCAAAGTCGGCGTCGTGGTTGCCGATGCCGATCAGGCGCTGGCCGTGGCTGGCGGCCCGCAGACAGGTTTCGGGCTCATGACGCCACTGCTGCCAGAGGGCCAGGGCCGCCAGGGCCTCATCGTTGCCGCAGCCCACCCCCACGTGGGGCGCCACCGCCAGCTCCATGGCCGCGGACACCACGGCACCGGCGGCCAGGCTGTCCTCCAGGGAGTAATCCCCCTCCCAGCCGCTGCCCACGATCCACACGTTGGTGGCTCCGGCGGCCATCAACCGCTTGGCCACGGCGGTGCGGTTGGGCAGGCAGGCCGTCACCAGCAGGGGCACAGGCCGCACCTTGTCGAGGGAGCGGGTGCCGTTGGTGGTGCTCATGAAGATGCGCTTCCCTCCCACCAGGTCGTTGGTCACCGCCAGGGGCGAATTGCCGAGGTCGTAGCCCTCCACCCGCTTGCCACCGCGCTCCCCGGCCCGCAGGCGGAGATCAGCGGGCCAGGCGGCAGCGGCGGCATCCAGGTCGCCGAGATCAGCGAAGGCCTCGATCGCCTCCGCGCCGTTCTGCAGTGACCAGGCAATCGTGGTGGTGGCCCGCAGCACGTCGATCACCACCGCCGCATCGGGGCCGCCCTCGGCCGGGGGCTTCAGCGCCGGGACGCACTCGGAGGTATGGAAGTAGGAGATCAGCACGGCCGCCGCCAACGGGGTGGGTGCGTCACAGTAGGCACCACGAGGCAGGCAATCGGGAGTTAGCGGCCATGGGTTCGGCCAAACGCGACCTGCGCGGCTTTCTCGGGGTGCTCGAGCAGCGCGGCCAGCTGCGACGCATCACCGCTCCGGTGGACCCCGACTTGGAGCTGGCCGCCATCGCCGACCGGGTGCTGAGTTGTGGTGGCCCGGCCCTGCTGTTCGAGAACGTGATCGGCTCCTCCATGCCGGTAGCCGTGAACCTGCTCGGCACCCAGGAGCGGGTGCTGTGGAGCATGGGTATGGAGCAGCCCGAGGAACTCGAGGCCCTGGGGGAACGGCTCGCCCTGCTGCAGCAGCCCCGCCCCCCCAAGGGCCTCAAGGAGCTCACCCGTTTCGGTGGGGTGCTCTGGGATCTGGTGAAAGCCCGCCCCGATCTCGATCTCACCCCTCCCTGTCACCAGCAGGTGTTCAAGGCTGATGCGGTGAACCTCGATGCCCTGCCGCTACTGCGGCCCTGGCCCGGCGATGCCGGCGGGATCATCACCCTCGGCCTGGTGATCACCAAGGATCCGGAAACCGGCGTTCCCAACGTGGGGGTCTACCGGCTGCAGCGCCAGTCGGTGAACACGATGACCGTGCACTGGCTGAGCGTGCGGGGCGGGGCCAGGCACCTGCGCAAGGCGGCGGCCATGGGCAAGAAGCTGGAGATCGCCATTGCCATCGGCGTGCACCCCTTGTTGGTGATGGCGGCGGCCACACCGATCCCCGTGCAGCTCAGTGAGTGGCTGTTCGCGGGCCTCTATGCCGGCGAGGGCGTGCGGCTGGCCAAGTGCAAAACCGTGAACCTGGAGGTGCCCTCCCACAGCGAAGTGGTGCTCGAGGGCACCATCACCCCGGGCGAGGAGCTGGCCGATGGCCCCTTCGGGGACCACATGGGCTTCTACGGCGGGATGGAGCCCTCCCCGCTGATCCGCTTCCAGTGCGTGACTCAGCGGCGCCAGCCGATGTTCCTGACCACCTTCAGCGGCCGCCCCCCCAAGGAGGACGCCATGCTCGCCATTGCCCTCAACCGCATCTACACGCCGATCCTGCGCCAGCAGATCCCGGAGATCGTGGATTTCTTCCTGCCGATGGAGGGCCTCAGCTACAAGCTGGCGGTGATCGCCATCGACAAGGCCTATCCCGGCCAGGCCAAGCGGGCGGCCATGGCCTTCTGGAGCGCCCTGCCCCAGTTCACCTACACCAAATTCGTGGTGGTGGTGGACAAAGCCATCAACATCCGCGATCCCCGCCAGGTGATCTGGGCCATCAGCGCCCTGGTGGATCCCCAGCGGGATCTGTTCGTGCTGGAAAACACCCCGTTTGACACCCTGGACTTCGCCAGCGAGCAGCTGGGGCTGGGGGGGCGCCTGGCCATCGATGCCACCACGAAGGTGGGCCCCGAACGGCGGCACCCCTGGGGAGAACCCCTCAGTCGGCCAGCCGAGCTGGAGGCTCGCATCGATCGGCGCTGGAGCGAATTGGGGCTCGACGACCTGGGCCAGACCAGTCCCGATCCCGCCCTGTTCGGCTACACCCTCGAGCACGTGCTGGAGCGCCTCGCCGGGATGGGACCCAGCCAGGCCCGCTGATGCTGCGCAAGGCGGGAGTGCAGGCCCTGCGGGCCCTGCTCGAACTGGCCGCAACTCCACAACAGTGGCGTTCCGTGAATGAGATCGCCGCAGCGCAGGATCTGCCGGCACCGATGCTCGAGCAACTGCTGCTGCAATTGCGGCGGGCCCAATTGGTGGAGGCCCGGCGGGGGCGCCTGGGGGGCTACCGGCTCCAGCGCCATCCCCGCGAGATCGCCGTTGGCGCCGTGCTCCAGGCGGTGGGAGCCCAGCCCATGCTCAGCCAGCCAGACCCTTCGCCGCAGCCCGACCGCGCCGAGAAACGGGTGATGCTCAGCCTCAGCCGCCGCCTGCAGCAAGCCATGGAAAGAGAACTGGCGGCCCTCACCCTGGAAGAACTGATCTACGACCTGCGCAGCTGGCAGGAGAGCCTCAGCAATGACGGCGGCCTGATGCTGGGCTGAGGTTGGCGCTCAGCTGAGGGCCGCGCGCTGCAGATACACCCGGATCAACTTCTCATCCATCAGGCCGGAGCGCGCCACCGGGGCCTCATTGCAACGCTGAAACAGCTCCAGCAGGGTGGCTGGAGTGAAGCTGAAGCCCCGCTGCGCGGCGATGGCGGCCACCTCGTCGGCGGTACACACCTCGTTGAGGCTGGCCCGCAACAGGGCATCGGCCTGGATCTGTCCGAGGAAAGCAAAGACAGCGTCGAGGTGTTCGGCCACGGGCCAGAGGGAGTGCTGAAGACGTGTTAGCGGTAACTGGGGTCAACGGCCACTGCCTACGCTCGCCGCAGACGCCTTGCCCCGATGCCGCTCGCCCTGGGAACCACCGCTGGCCGCAGCCTGAGGGGCACGGTGCGGGTGCCGGGCGACAAGTCGATATCGCACCGGGCCCTGCTGTTCGGGGCCATTGCCGAAGGCACCACCCGGATTGAAGGCCTGCTGCCCGCCGAGGATCCGCTCAGCACCGCCGCCTGCCTGCGGGCGATGGGAGTGGCCGTATCGCCCATCGAGGCGGGCCAGCCGGTGCTGGTGGAAGGGGTGGGCCTCGACGGTTTCCAGGAGCCGGAGGATGTGCTCGATTGCGGCAACTCCGGCACCACCATGCGGCTGATGCTGGGCCTGCTGGCGGGGCGCAGCGGCCGGCACTTTGTGCTGAACGGCGATGCCTCGCTGCGGCGCCGGCCGATGCAGCGCGTGGGCGGACCCCTCAGTGCGATGGGGGCCCGCATCTCCGGCCGCAGCGGCGGCAACCTGGCTCCCCTGGCCATTGAGGGGGTCCCCCTGCGCGGCACCACGATCCACACCCCGGTGGCCTCAGCCCAGGTGAAGAGCGCCATCATCCTGGCGGCCCTCACGGCGGAGGGCTGCACGACCGTGATCGAACCGGTGCAGAGCCGTGACCACAGCGAACGGATGCTGCGGGCCTTTGGCGCCCAACTCAGCGTGGGCGGGGCCGGCAACACGGAGGTGACCATCACCCCGGGCGCCAGCCTGCGGGGGCAGGAGGTGATCGTGCCCGGCGACATCAGTTCCGCCGCCTTCTGGCTGGTGGCCGCTGCCATCACCCCCGGCGCCGACCTCACGGTGGAGAACGTGGGTCTCAACCCCAGCCGCACCGGCATCCTCGACGTGCTGGAGCAGATGGGGGCCCAGATCGAATTGCTCAATGCCCGCGATGTGGCGGGTGAACCCGTGGGCGACCTGCGGGTGACCCACGGCCCCCTGCAGGCCTTCAGCATCGGCGCGGAGCTGATCCCGCGCCTGGTAGATGAAATCCCGGTGCTCGCCGTAGCCGCCTGTTGTGCCGAGGGCATCAGCCGGGTCACCGGGGCGGAGGAATTGCGGGTGAAGGAAACCGACCGGCTGGCGGTGATGGCCCGGCAGCTGGGGGCCATGGGCGCGCGCATCGAGGAGTTCGCCGATGGCATGACCATCCAGGGTGGCGTGGAGCTCCACGGCGCCGCCGTGGACAGCGAGACCGACCACCGCGTGGCCATGAGCCTGGCGGTCGCCGCCCAGATCGCCCGGGGCGCCACCAGCCTGGAGCGGGCAGAGGCAGCGGCCGTGTCCTACCCCAACTTCTGGGACGACCTGCAGCGCCTACAGGCCTGAGCTATGGGCGGCGCCTAGATTCCCGCCCAGTTACCGCTGCCCGCCGATGCTCGCCGTTGCCGTTCTGGCCGCAGGGAAGGGCACCCGCATGAAAAGCGTGCTGCCCAAGGTGCTCCAACCGCTGGCAGGCGCCACCCTGGTGGAGCGGGTGTTGGCCAGTTGCCGCCCCCTGAAGCCCGAACGTCAGCTGCTGATCGTGGGGCACCAGGCTGAGCGCGTGGAGGCCTCCCTGGCCAGCCATCCGGGCCTGGAATACGTGCTGCAACAGCCGCAGAACGGCACCGGCCATGCCGTGCAGCAGCTGCTCGAGCCGCTCGCCGGTTTCCAGGGCGATCTGCTCGTACTCAACGGCGATGTGCCGCTGCTGCGCGAGCAGACCATCCACCAGTTACTGGCCCAGCACCGCGCCAGCGGCGCCGCCGTGACACTGCTCACGGCGCGCCTGGCCGATCCGAGCGGCTACGGGCGGGTGTTCGCCGATGCGGCCGGCACCGTGTCCGCCATCGTGGAGCACCGCGATTGCAATGACGAGCAGCGGCGCAACACCCTCACCAACGCCGGCATCTACTGCTTCAACTGGCCGAAGCTGGCGGCGGTGCTGCCCAAGCTCACCACCGACAACGACCAGGGGGAGCTCTACCTCACCGACACCGTGGCAATGCTCAGCCCGGCCATGCACCTGGAGGTGGCCGATGCCGAGGAGATCAGCGGCATCAATGACCGGATTCAGCTGGCCCAGTGCGAGGCCGTGCTGCAGGACCGACTGCGCAAGCACTGGATGGCCGAGGGGGTGACCTTCGTGGATCCCTCCAGTTGCACCCTCAGCGATGGCACCCGCTTTGGCCGCGATGTGGTGGTGGAGCCCCAGTGCCATTTCCGCGGCAACACCAACGTTGGCGATGGCTGCCACATCGGCCCCGGGTCCCTGCTGGAAAACGCACAGGTGGGGACTGGCGTGCAGGTGCTCTACTCCGTGGTGCGGGAGGCCAGCGTGGGCGACCACTGCAGCATCGGCCCCTTCGCCCAGCTGCGGCCTGGCGCCGAGCTGGGCGAGGACTGCCGGGTGGGCAACTTCGTGGAGATCAAACAGAGCCAGATCGGCGCCGGCTCCAAGGTGAATCACCTCAGCTACATCGGCGATGCCGACCTGGGGGCTGGGGTGAACGTGGGTGCCGGCACCATCACCGCCAACTACGACGGCGTGAACAAGCACCGCACCGTGATCGGCGCCGGCAGCAAAACCGGTGCCAACAGCGTGCTGGTGGCACCGATCAGCCTGGGCGCCAACGTGACCGTGGGCGCGGGCTCCACCCTCACCAAGGACGTGCCCGCCGGAGCCCTGGCCCTAGGCCGCGCCAAGCAACTGGTGAAGGAGCATTGGCAGCCCCCCAGCGCTGGCTGAGCCGCTGGGGGGGACTGAGCTCAGTCCTTGTCGCTGACACCGAAGCAGTGCATCAGGGCATCGCCCCAGCTGCTGATGCCCTCGAGCTCATGATCGTGCGCCTGGCTCAGGGCTTCGGCATGCTGGCGCAGCAACACGGTTTTGCTGAAGTGATGGCCATGGCTGGCGGCCACACCCACCACTTCGTCGGCATTGGCAGCGGCCTTCAGTTGGCCGCGCACCGCGGCATCCGAGCCCACGAGGGAAGCAAATGCCTGGAAGGAGTCGAGGGTCATGCGGACCGGGGTGAGCAGCTCCCAACCCTAAGTGACTCGCGATGTAGATCGCTGCCTGCGATTGCGGAGGCCGAGATCATCAGGATTGCCCCCATATGGGGGTAGTGCCCTTTGACTCCGCATGCTGAACACCGGAGAGCACGAATCGAGCCCATGACAGATATTCAGCCACGACCAAAAGCAGAAATACCTAGTACCAAAATCAGAACAGGCCAATGATCTCAGTTTGTGTATGAGTGGATCCGTTAGTGCATCGTGAAGCACAGCGAGACACCATCACGCCATAGGATTTGGCGAGGCCAATCTCAGCACCTTCACCATGGAGAACATCGATTCCCATCTCGCCAAGGATCGGGCTGAGCTGGAACAGGCGCGACGCAGCGGCGATCAGGCCAAGGCTGGTCACCTCGAGGCCGAAATCAAGGACTTAGAGGAGTACAAAGCCCACCATCCTGACGAGCAGAAGGACCCCAGTCCCCTGGAACTCTATTGCGATCTCAACCCTGCAGCACCAGAGTGCCGGGTCTACGACGACTGATCAGCCAGCACCGCCGACCATCGCACCCATGAGTTATGAGCCAGACCCCGAGCATCACCATTGGCGAACTTGAGGCCAACTATCAGCTCTATTGCAAAGCGATGAAGATACTGATCGCCGAGAAACGAAGCCTCAAGAAGATTCAGCGCACGGTCTGCTGGAGCCGGCTGGATACCCTGCACCACTGCCTGCCTCGCCGGTACAAGTCACCGGATTATCTCTACGCTCAGTTGCGACGGGATCTGGACGACACCGCCTCGACGCCCACCTGAGCGAGCTGCCTGACATCGTTCGTCCTTGATTGATGGACCTCACCCCCTACCTCGACAGCCTTCAGGGCAGCAACCTCGACGAGGTGCTGCTGTCTGTAGCCGTGAGGGGCAAAGTGGCTCTGGCCATGAAGGGGCGCTTCTTCCTGCGCTGCCTATGCGAGAGCTTTAGTGCACCGAATCTGATCGGCTGCGCCGTCACCGACGAGGCCTCCTGCCTGCACTACCTGGCCCAGGAGCCCTACGAGTTGCTGATCTGCACGGATTTTCTGGAGAGTGGTAATGGCTTTGAGCTCGCCCGCAAAGCCCGCCAAAGCCAGCCCTCCCTAAAGGTGGTGGTGCTGGCCTTGGGTGATGCCATCCCCCAGGAGTACAGCGATGCGGAGTGGCTCGAAGCGGTGGTAGCCGAGGCCGATTTCATCGAGGACCAGAAACCGCTGCAGGCGGCGGTGATTGCCGTGATGGGCCACCACTCCTATCGCAGCCCCTCCCTGCGCACCGGCAAGCTGCCCTACCTGAGCTGCCCGCGCCTCACGCCCCGGGAATATGAGGTGCTCGATCTGTTGGCCAGTGGCCTGACGGACAAGGAGATCGCCAAGCAGCTGGTGGTGAGTGAGGAAACTGCTCGCACCTACACCAAGCGTCTTCTGAAAACCCTGGACGTGAACAACCGGGTGCAGGCCGTGCTCAAGGGCATGCGCTGCGGGATGGTGCAGCTCTGAGGGCTCAGCCCCTGGGCAGCGGATCAGCCCAGCGGGTGGCCAGCAGCGGCAGCATCTGTTCCAGGGCCACGCCCCGGCTCGCCTTGAGCAACAGCTGATCGCCAGGCTGGACCCAGGCGGTGAGCAGCTCAACCGCCTGCGCCGGGCTCGACACCAGCGCCAGCCGCGGCAGGCCGGCGGCTGTCTCCAGCATGGCTTGGCCCTCGGGGCCTGCATCCACGATCACCAGCCCATCGAGGCCGAGCTCGCGGGCCTGCTGCGCCACTCGGCAATGCAACGCCACACTCTGATCGCCAAGTTCCAGCATGGTGCCAAGCACCGCAAAGCGTCGGCCGGGCTGACGCTGCAACAGGGCCAGGGCCGCCTGCACGGCCTCCGGGGAGGCGTTGTAGGTCTCATCGAGCACCGAAACTCCGCCGATGCTGAGGCGACGGCTCCGGCCTCCCGGTAGATCCACCTGCAAGGGCTCCAGTGCAGCGACGTTGAGCCCCAGTTCACTCGCCACAGCGAGGGCCAGCATCAGGTTGCGGGCATTGTGTTGACCCTCTAGCGGCAGCGGCAGCACCGTTCCGGCCACCTCCAGGGTCTGGCCGCTGGCATCCAGCCGCCCCACCCAATCGGCCTGGGATTCATAACCCTCCCCCTCCAGAGCCACCCGCAGCACCCGTCCGTTCCACACCGCAGCCAGGGCGACTTCCAGCACGGGATCGCCGGCGGGAATCACCACGCAGCCCCCGGGCTTGAGGGCCGTGGTGATCTCACACTTGGCGGTGGCGATGGCCTCCCGGCTGCCGAGCCGGCCGATGTGGGCCGTGCCGATGTTGGTGATCACCGCTAGATCCGGCTCAGCACAGACGCTGAGGCGCTCAATCTCGCCCAGCCCGCGCATGCCCATCTCCACAACGAGCGCCCGGTGCTTCTCACCGCTCTTGAGGAGGGTGAGGGGCACACCGATATCGTTGTTTTCGTTGCCCACACTGGCCAACACCGGGCCAAGGGGCTGCAATACCGCGCGAATCAACTCACGCGTGGTGGTCTTGCCGGCAGAACCCGTGACCGCCACCACGGGCAACGCCAACGCCTGGCGGTGCCAGAGGGCGAGCTGCTGGTAGGCCGCAAGGGTGTCATCTACCAGCCAGTGGAGCAAGCCGGGCGGCACCTCCCCCTTGCGGTTGCGCTGCACCAGGGCCGCCTGGGCCCCCAGCGCTGCCGCTTGCGGCAGGAAGCCATGGCCATCGAAGCGCTCGCCCACCAGCGGCACAAACAGCTGGCCCCGCTCCAGACCGCGGCTGTCGGTGCAGATCGGACCCAGAATCTGCGTGCCATCCACGGGCGCGCCCAGGGGCTGGCCCCAGTGCTGGATCAACTGGCTCAGCTGCATCGGCTTCAGGACGGACGGGGCGAGGTGAGCACGATCATGCCGGTCCCCACCAGGGCATCCCGGGCCAGCAGGCCAGAGCCTGAATCGCGCAACAGCAGATGGTCGTAGCCCAGGTCCTGGGCCCACTGCTGCCATTGATCGGCCCGCCGCTGCTGCTCAGGGGCCGATAGTCCCAGGAAGGTGCTGCGCACCTGCAGGGTGAGGGTGGCCGAGGCCGGTTCAGCGGTGGCCGCCAGGATCAGGCCATTGGCCTCCGGGCGCTGCAGCAGGGAGGTCAGGGGATCGGCGGCAGGGGGAGGTGCGGGCTCTGGGGGCGCTTGGGCGTCCAGACCCGTGCTGGGCTCGACCGGGGCCAGTCCGTCATCCTCGAGGGGTCGTTCCGGTTCTGGTTCAGGTTGTGGTTCAAGAGCTGGTGCGCGAGGCCGCTCGGCCTCCCGGGCTGGTGCGGACTCAGCAACCGCCATTGGGCTGGGAGGTAATGCGCGCGACTCCTGCCAGCGCTGCGCGGCGAGCCCCGCAGCAATCACCAGGGCCGCCACCGCCGCGAGCAGCAGCGGCCAGAACAGGGGGCCGAGCTCAGTGGGCCACCAGCGAGGCCGCGGCAGGGAACCCTCGCCATTGCGCCGCCAGAGCTCCTGAACCCGAAGGCCCAGATCAGCGCGGACGGCTTGTAGGTCGTCGCCCAGGGCTATCCAGGGGTTGCGATAGGGGGCCGGCAGATCGGAGCGCGGCGGCTGGTTCGCCCGGGGCTCACGACCCATAAACAGGGGCGCCCTCAGCCAAGGTTGCGGCGTCGCAGCAACGCCAGCGGGTTGCGGAAGCCAGCCCCGACCGGCGCCGGGGCATCACCCTGCTGGTCTGACCCTTGGCGGCTGGGATCGGCATCCTGGCCGAGGGAGAACTGCCCCACGGCCTCCGCATCCGGACTGGGCTCCTTCACCCCCCGCACTTCCCGGTAGAGGCGGTCGTACTCGAGGGCCGAGCGCTCCCAGCTGAAGTTGGCGGTCATGGCGCGCTGCTGCAGTTCGCGCCAGCTGTCGGCATGGCGGAAGGCCTCCCAGGAGCGCACGATCGAGGTGTAAAAGTCGAGCGGGTCGTAGCGGTCGAAGCAGAACCCCGTGCCGCTGTGGTGGCGTGGATCATGGGGGGGCACGGTATCCACCAGGCCACCCACGCGACGCACCACGGGAATGGAGCCGTAGCGCATCGCCAGCAACTGGCTGATCCCACAGGGTTCAAACCGGCTGGGCATCAGGAACGCATCGCTACCGGCATAAATCAACCGCGACAGGGCGTCGTCGTAGGTGAGGAACACGGCGAAGCGGCCGGGATGACGCGCCGCCATCTGCCACAAGCCGGATTCGAGGTTGCGATCCCCCGTACCCAGCACCACGATCTGGCTGTCGGAATAGGCCAAGACGCGATCGGCCACCTGCAGCAGCAGGTCCACACCCTTCTGGTCCACCAGTCGGGTCACCATGCCCATCAGGAAGGTCTCGGGATTCACCGCCAGGCCCATGCGCTCCTGCAGCACCTGCTTGCAAACGGCCTTGCCGGCCAGGTTGTCGGGGGAGTAGGTGGCAGGAAGGGTGGCGTCCGTGGCGGGGTTCCAGTCGTCCTGATCGATGCCGTTGAGGATGCCGCGCAGCTTGCCGCTCACGTAATTGAGCAGGCCATCGAGCTGTTCGCCGTATTCCGGCGTGCGGATCTCCTGGGCGTAGGTGGGCGACACCGCATTCACCCGATCGGCATAGAGCAGCGCCGCTGCCATGGTGTGATCGCCCTGCATGTACCAGGGCACCCAGGTCATCCGCTCAAGCTTCCAACGCCAAGGGCCCTGGTACTTGAGGTTGTGGATGGTGAAGACCGTGCTGATCTCGGGGTCCTGATGCATCCACACCGGGATCATGCCGGTATGCCAATCGTGGCAATGGAGCACCTCCGGCTTCCAGTGATTCCAGGCGAATTCAGCCGTGGCACTGGCGAAGAAGGTGAAACGCCAGTCCTCGTCTTCACCGCCGTAGATCCGCTCCGGATCGAACACCGGATGCCCCACCAGGTACAGGGGCAGACCATTGCTCGGGTGGCGCGTCTCGTAGACGGCGAAGTCCGTGCCCATGGTGTGGCCCCGCCACACCGGTTCTGCCGGGATGTCGAGCTTGGCCCACAAGCGGCCATAGCCCGGCATCATCAGCCGCACATCGTGACCCAGGGCCTGAAGGGAGGGGGGCAGCGAGCCCACCACATCGCCCATGCCACCCACCTTCACCATCGGGGCGCATTCAGCTGCAGCGAACAGCACGCGCATGGCAGAACCCGGCTCAAGTGGCGCCAATACTAGGGGCGGCCTCCGGGACCATCCCTCAGGGCAGCACGGTCACCGGTGTGCCCACCTGCACCAGCTCGAACACCTCCTGCACGTGCTCTTCGTAGAGCCGCACACAGCCATGGGACACAGCCCGCCCCACCGTCCAGCGATGGGGCGTGCCGTGAAATCCCGCCACGGTGCAGCCCTGCACATCGAGGTAGCGCTCGCCATCCCAGCCCTGGCGCCCGGAACAGTCGCGGTGAAAGCCGATCCAACGGGTGCCCAGGGGGTTCTGCATGCCTGGAGGGATAGCGGCCCCCGTGACCGGGTGTTCCCACACCGGGTTGATCTGCTTATCCAGCACCTGGAAACTGCCGGCTGGGGTTTCCCAGCCCACCGTGCCAACGGCTGCGGGATAGCGGCGCTTGAGCATCCCGTTCTCCAGCAGCATCAATTGCCGTTTCTGCCGGTCGAGCACCAGCTGGCGGCCGGACTGGAGCAGCAGGGTGGGGGGCACGCTGCGCAGGGCCACCGCATCGCTGATCTCCGGAGCCGGTGGGGGGATGGGATCGGCCTGGCGAGCCCGCAGGGGGCTGGGAAGCAGCAGCACAAGCCCTGCCAGCAGCAGGGTCCGGCAAACAGGGAATGGCAACCGCACCACGACGGCGGAACAGCAGAGCTGTGCCACTCCTAGCTAGGGAAGCCAGGGGGAGGACGAAAAATCAGGGTCCCGTTTCTGCAGAAACGCGTTGCGTCCTTCCTGGCCCTCTTCCGTTCGATAGAAGAGATGGGTGGCCTGGCCAGCCAGCTCCTGGAGGCCTGCCATGCCATCGGTTTCGGCATTGAAGGCCGCCTTGAGGCAGCGGATCGCCGTGGGGCTGTGGGCCAGCACTTCCCGGCCCCAGGCCACCCCCTCCTGTTCCAGCTGCTCCAGGGGCACCACAGCATTCACAAGGCCCATGCTCAGGGCCTGCTGGGCGTTGTACTGGCGGCACAGGAACCAGATCTCCCGGGCCTTGCGCTGCCCCACCAGACGCGCCAGGTAACTGGCCCCAAAGCCACCGTCAAAGCTGCCCACCCGCGGGCCGGTCTGGCCGAACACTGCGTTCTCCGCCGCCAGGCTGAGATCACAGAGCAGGTGCAGCACCTGGCCGCCGCCGATGGCATAGCCCGCCACCAGGGCAATCACCACCTTGGGCAGGCTGCGGATCAACCGCTGCAGATCGAGCACGTTGAGACGAGGCAGGCCGTCGTCGCCCACGTAGCCACCATCGCCGCGCACGCTCTGATCGCCACCCGCGCAGAAGGCATAGCCGCCGTCAGCGGCGGGGCCCGCCCCGGTGAACAGCACCACTCCGATGGCCGGGTTATCGCGCACCCGCGAAAACGCATCAAACAGTTCGATCACCGTCTTGGGCCGAAAGGCATTGCGCTTGTGGGGCCGGTTGATGGTGATGCGGGCCAGGCCCTCGTCACTCAGGTCAAACAGGATGTCCTCGTAGCTCCCCTGGGGGATCCACTGGGGGCTGGCCTGGGAGGAAGACGACGGGATCAACGCGCAGCAAACGGTGGCAATCAGGCCATTCTGCGGCGCAGTTGCTGGCGCAGCACCGCATCCTGCTGACGGTTCGTCCGCACTTCCAGCAGCGCCAGGGGCTCCTCCAGGGCCCAGCGGAGGGCAGCGGCCAGGTGATCGCCAACATCCAGGCTGGAACTGGGCACCCCATGGACTGCCGCCAGGGCGGGATGGCTCACGGCCTGAGGCATGGCAAACAGCCGCTCGAAATCCAGGGGAGCCCCCGGCTCCGGACGGATGGGCAACTGCTCAAAGATGCCGCCGCCACCGTTCTCCACCACGATCACCGTGAGGCGGACGCCCTGGGCCCGCAACTGCTGGGCCCAGAGCCAGCCATTGCTGTCGTGCAGCAGGGCCAGATCTCCGCTGAGCAACACCAGGCTGCCCAGCGCCAGGGCCAAACCACAGGCGATGGACAGGGTGCCGTCGATGCCGGAGGCCCCGCGAAAGCCGAACACCGGCCGGTAGGCGGCATCAGCGCCACTGAAACTCTCCCAATCCCGTACGGGGCTGCTGCTGGCCAGCATCAGGGGCAAGCCAGGGGGCAGCAGGCGGCTCAGGCTGCGCGCGAGGGCGGGCTCATTGGCAGGGCCCGCAACGGGCAAAGCGCCATCAAGGGCATTCTGGGCCCGCTGATCCGCCGCCAACCAGCGGCCGGCCAGCCCCCGCGCAGCCGGGCTCGCATCAGCGGGGAGGGCCCCGTTGGGCCAGGCCTCCAGCCAGGCCGCCAACCCGCCAGCCCAGCGGAGCGTGGCCGTGCGGCTGGCATCGAGGTTGCGGGGGTCCTGTTCCGCGATCAGCAGCTGCGGGCCGGTGCTCTGTGCGATCCACTGCTGCAGGCGGCGGCTGGCCGGCATGGGGCCCAGCCGCAGCAGCTGTGGGGCGGCCAGCCCGGCAGGGGGCTCGGCGAGCAGCAGGTCGTAGGCGTGCACGAGCTCCAGGCCTGGCCAGCCGCGCAGCCCCGAGAGGGCATCGGCCAGCACCGGCCAGCCCGTGCGCTGCTGCCAACGCAGCAGCGCAGCCGCAAAGGGGGGCAGCTGGTCGGCGGTACCGCGCCAGGGGCCCGCCACCACCACGCCGGCCCCGTCCGGATCCAGCACAGTCCAGGGATCCGGACCGAGCTGGCGGATGACGGAACAGGAGGTGGCGCCGGAAGCGCGGCGCAGAGGCACAGGCTCTGCGGCCAGCCGCTGCAACCGCGCAAGAACAGCGGCATCGGCATGGAGGGGCTCCTCCAGGGGCAGGTTCAGGTGCACCGGCCCCAGCGGAGCCCCCCCACAAGCGTCCCAGGCCCGACGGGCCAGGGCCGCGATGGCCGGGGCCGGCATCGTCGCCAAACCCTCGGGATCAGCGGATTCAACCAGGCGACAGCTGGCCTTGAGGAAGTCCTCCTGGTTCACCGTTTGGTTGGCACCGCAGCCCTTGAGGCGGGCGGGCCGATCCGCCGTGAGCAGCAGCAGGGGCACGGCCCCCATATCCGCTTCCACCACCGCGGGCAGCAGGTTGGCCACGGCCGTACCGGAGGTGGTGATCAGCGCCGCAGGAACCCCATCGGCGCGGCCCAGGCCAAGGGCCAGGAAGGCCGCGGAACGCTCATCCACCGCCGTGAGCAGCTGCAGTCCCCCGGGGACCAACAAACCGGCAGCCACCGCCAGCGGCCCCGAGCGACTGCCAGGGCAGAGCACCAGGCGCCGCAGCCCCAGGGCACGCAAGGCCTGCAACAGCGTGAGGGCAGCCCGCAGGTTGGCCTCGGCGCTGCAGGGGACGGCGGGGGCAGACACCGAAACAGGCAGGCGATCAGGATGAGGCGATCATGCTGAACGGTGTGCAGCCGATGGGCGAAGCCCCCGAGACATCCGCCTCCGGTTTCAAGGCCTGGCGGTCGGTGCTGCTCTGGTTGGCAGCGGCCCTGCT
>CANHMF010000024.1 GCA_947461705.1 Synechococcaceae cyanobacterium | reverse complement strand
GCGCCAGTTGCGCTTTCTGGAGCCGGTCACCGTGTCGCTCCTCACGGGTGCGCGCCAGGTGGCGCCGTTTGGCCTGGCCGGCGGCGGGGCGGCCGCCTGCGGCCAGAACCAGCTGTTGCATGGCGATGGCCGGGTGGACTCCCTGGCCGGTGTGGCCGAGTGTCAGCTGCAACCCGGGGATGCGGTGCGGGTGTGCACCCCCGGGGGTGGGGGCTACGGCGCCGCTGAGGAGGTGAGCTGATGCCAAGAGCTCGTGGGCTGCGCCCTGGCCTCTGGCTGGGGGCCCTGGTGTTTGTCGCCCCGGCGATGGCCCAGACCAACCTGCTGCAGGAGGCCAGCCAGCGCTTCCAGCCGTTGGTGTCCAGCGGCGGCATGGTGGCGGCTCAGGAGGCCCGGGCCGCGGCGGTGGGGGCCCAGATCCTGCGCCAGGGGGGCAATGCGGTGGATGCGGCGGTGGCCACCTCCTTTGCCCTGGCGGTGACCCTGCCCCAGGCCGGCAACCTGGGTGGCGGAGGCTTTTTGGTGCTGTGGCTGCCCCAGGGTTCCGCGGCTGCCACGGCCAGCGCCACTGCAGCAGCAGATCCGTTGCCCCAGGCCCGTGCCATCGGCCGGGGCGTGGCGGTGGCCGTGAATTTCCGCGAAACGGCCCCCCTGGCGGCCCGCCCGGATCTGTTCCTGCGGCCCGATGGCTCGGTGGACCGGGAACGGGCCACCCGCAGCCTGCTCAGCACGGCTGTGCCGGGCACGGTGGCGGGGCTCACCCTGGTGCAGCGCCGCTATGGCCGCCTGCCCCTGCGCGTGGTGGTGCAGCCCGCCGTGACCCTGGCCGCCGAGGGGTTTCCCGTGGGGGTGGAGCTGAGCGAGTCGCTGCAGGCGGCGGCGCCCCTGCTCAAGGCCGACCCCAGTTCGGCCCGCCAGTTTTTCAAGGCCGATGGCACGGCCTATCGCCCCGGGGAGATCCTGCGCCAGCCCCTGTTGGCGGGCTCCCTGCGGCGGATTGCCAGCGCGGGGGAAGCCGGCTTTTACCGCGGTCCGGTAGCTGCCGCCCTCACGGCCCTGATGCGCCAGCGGGGCGGGCTGATCACCCAGGCGGATCTCGATCGCTACCGGGCCCAGTGGCTCTCCCCCCTGCAGGGCCAGTTCCGCGGTTACCGGGTGGTCACCATGCCGCCCCCCAGCGGCGGTGGCGCCACCCTGTTGCAGCTGCTCAACGTGTTGGCCCCGCTGGATCTGGGTTCCACGGGCCTGAACAGCGCCGCCAGCTTGCACCCGATGGTGGAGGCCATGAACCTGGCCTACCGCGACCGCAACCGCCTGCTGGGTGATCCCGATCAGGTGGCGATGCCCCTGGATCGTCTCCTCAGTGCTCGCTATGCCGATCAACAACGGCAACGGTTGCGCGCCGATCGCCACCGGCCCGCCGCCGAGCTGGAGGCTGAAGCCTCGCCGTTGGGGGGTGGCACCAACACCACCCACATCTCGGTGGTGGACCGCGACGGCGGCTTGGTGGCCACCACCACCACGCTCAACACGGCCTATGGCAACGGCATCAGCGTGCCGGGGGCCGGCTTCCTGCTCAACAACGAGATGGACGACTTCACCGCCAAGCCCGGGGCCGCCAATGCCTATGGCCTGCGCCAGGGGGAGCAGAACGCCATCGCGCCCGGCAAGCGGCCCCTCAGTTCCATGACCCCCACCCTGGTGTTCACCCCTGCCGGGGAGCCCCTGCTGGCCACCGGTTCGCCCGGCGGCAGCCGCATCATCACCACCGTGCTGCAGGTGTTGCTGAACCGCTTGGTGCATGGCCTCAACCTGGCCGCCGCCGTGGCCGCCCCCCGGATCCACAGCCAGCTCTGGCCCGATCAGATCGCCATGGAGCAGGGCCTCAGCCCTGACACCCAGCGGCTCCTGGAGGCCATGGGCCACAAGCTCGCCCTCACCTTCGCCATGGGCTCCGCCAATTCCGTGGAGGTGCGCTACGACGCCAGTTCGGGCCCCGGCCCCCGCGGCAGCCTGGGCGTGGCGGATCCCCGCCGCCGTGATGCCGCGGCGGTGGCGGAGCGGCCCTGATCCCTCGCTTCTACCCCCCCAGGTAGGCGGCCCGCAGGCTGGGGTTGGCCAGCAGCTCCTGGGCGGGGCCCTGCAGGGTGAGCTGGCCGGCTTCCAGCACGTAGCCGCGATCGGCGATCTCGAGGGCGGCCTGGGCGTTCTGCTCCACCAGCAGCAGGGTGAGGCCGTCGCGGTGCAGTTGGGCCAGGGCCGCCATCACCTCGCCCACCAGCTTGGGGGCCAGGCCCAGGCTGGGCTCATCCAGCAACAGCAGCTCCGGCCGGCCCATCAGGGCCCGGGCGATGGCCAGCATCTGCTGCTCGCCGCCCGAGAGGGCTCCGGCCAGTTGGCTGCGCCGTTCCGCCAGGCGGGGGAACAGCCCGTAGCAGCGCGCCAGGTCGGTGTGGATGGCGGCGGTGTCGCGGCGCAGGTAGGCACCCAGCATCAGGTTGTCCTCCACGCTCTGGCGGCTGAGCACCCGCCGGCCCTCGGGGCAGTGGCCGATGCCCAGTTTCAGCAGTCGATGGGCCGGCAACCCCGCCAGGCTGCCGCCGCGCCAGAGGATCTGGCCGCGGGCCGGCACCAGGGCCGAGATGGCCCGCAGGGTGGTGCTCTTGCCGGCACCGTTGGAGCCGAGCAGCGTCACCAGTTCGCCGGGGTGCACCACCAGATCGATGCCGCCCAGCGCCCGCACGCTGCCGTAGTGCACGCTCAGCCCCTGGAGCTCCAGCAGGGGGGTGGTCATCAGGCGCTGCCTCCGGTGCCGCTGCCGAGGTAGGCCTCGATCACCAGGGGGTCGCGGCGCACCTCCTCCGGCGTGCCCAGGGCGATGCGCACGCCGAAATCCAGCACGGCCATGCGGTCGCACAGGCGCATCAGCAGGGGCACGTGGTGCTCAATGATCATCACCGTGAGTTGGTGGCGCTGGCGCAACGCGCCGATCAGCTGGCAGAGCTGGTCTTTTTCGGCCGGGTTGAGGCCGGCGGCGGGCTCATCCAGCAGCAGCAGCGATGGGCCGGTGGCCAGGGCCCGGGCCATCTCCAGTCGGCGCCGATCGCCGTAGGCCAGGGTGCCTGCCTGCCGTTCGGCCAGGGCGGTGAGCCCCAGCTCCCCCAGCAGCTGCCAGGCCGCCTCCAGCCGCTGGCGCTCGGCGCGCTGGTGCCCGGCGCTGTTGAGCAGGCCGCCCGCAACACTGCTGCGAGGGCGGCGCTGCAGGGCCACCAGCAGGTTCTCCAGCACCGAGAGGCCATCGAACAGGCGCAGGTTCTGGAAGGTGCGGGCCAGGCCCAGGCGGTTGAGCCGGTGCGGTGGTTGGCCGGTGATCGGCGCGCCGCGCCAGAACACCGAGCCGCCGGTGGGGGGCGTGACGCCGGAGATCAGGTTGAACAGGGTGGTTTTGCCGGCGCCGTTGGGGCCGATCAGGCCGAAGATCTCGCCCGGCTGCACGGCGAAGTTCACCCGATCCACGGCCAGCAGCCCGCCGAAGCGCCGGCTGAGATCCCGTACCTCCAGCAGGGGCTGGCTCATGGCTGGGCCTCCTCGGTTGTGCGGCTGGCACTCCTGTTAAGACTCCAGCCCCCCAGGCGCTCCAGCAGGGCCGGGGTGATCAGCCCCTGGGGCGCCAGCACCGGTCCCAGCAGGATCACCAGGCCGAACAGCACCAGGCGCACGTCGCCCACCGGCCGCAGCAGCTCCGGCAGGGCTGTGAGCAGGAGGCCGCCCACCACCGGCCCCAGCCAGGTGCGCGAGCCGCCCAGGATCACAAAGGCCAGGGTGGTGATGCTGGCGTCGAAGGAGCCCTGACGGGCATTCCAGGTGTTCAGGAAGTGGGCGGCCAGGGCGCCGGTGCTGCCGGCCAGCACGGCGCTGAGCACAAAGGCGGTGAGCTTCACCTGGGTGGTGTCGATGCCCATGCAGCGGGCAGCCAGTTCGTCGTCGCGGATGGCGGCCATGGCGCGGCCCAGGGGCATCAGCTCCAGCCGTTGGCAGACCCAGCCCGCCAGGGCCAGCAGGGCCAGGGCCGGCAGCAGATAGCCGGCGGCGGTGGCAAAGGGCTGCGGGATCGCGAAGATCCCCACCGCTCCACCGGTGAAGGGCAGGTTGAGGATCGCCACCCGCACGATCTCCACCAGGGCGATGGTGGCAATGGCCAGGTAGATCCCCTGCAGCCGCAACACCAGTCGCCCCACCAGCAGGGCCAGCAGCCCGGCCAGCAGACCCCCCAGCACCAGCTCCAGCACCAACGAGCCCAGCGGCAGGGTGCCGGCGGCGGTGGCCCCGAGGGCACTCCAGCGGGTGGAGAGCAGGGCCGCCAGGGTGCCGCCCACCGCGTAGAAGGCCGGCGTGGCGAGCGACAGCTGCCCGGCCGCCAGCGGCAGATACACCGACAGGCCCAGCAGGGCGCCCAGCAGCATCTGCACCAGCAGGCCGTCGTCGATCACGGAGCCACCTCGCCGAAGGGGATGCTCATGGCCTCACACCTTCTCCACCGTGCGCCGGCCCAGCAGGCCCCTGGGGCGCAGCAACAGCACGGCAAACAGGATCGCGAAGGCCAGTGCATCGCGCCAACCGGAGGCCGCGCTGGGCACCAGGGCTTCCGCCAGGCCCATCAGCAGCCCGCCGGCGATGGCGCCCGGCACGCTGCCCAGGCCGCCCAGCACCAGCACCGCCAGCCCCTTGAGGCCGTAGCCGATGCCGAAGTAGGGGCCCGGCAGGCTCACGCTCACGCCGATCAGGCCGCCGCCCAGTCCCGCCAGGGCCCCGCTCAGAACGAACGCCAGCCGCACCATGGCCTCGCTGTTGATGCCGAGCAGCTGGGCGGTGGTGGCGTCTTCCGCCACGGCCCGCAGGGCCCGGCCACCTTTGCTGCGCTCCAGCCAGAGGCTGAGGGCGAGCACGGCGGCGGCGGAGATCAGCAGCAGCAACAGCTGGATCGTGCGGATGCGGGCGCCGGCGATCACCAGGGCATCGGGCAGGCCTCCCAGGGCATCGGCGCCATGGGGGAAGGCGTAGCCCTCGGCGCCCATCAGCAGTTGCAGCAGGTTCACCAGCACCACACCGGCGCCGAGGCTGGTGATCAGGGCCAGCAGCGGCTCGGCGTTGCGGCGTCGCAGCGGCGCGAAGGCCACCCGCTCCACCAGCAACCCCACCAGGCCGGAGCCGACCGCCGCCAGCAGCAGCGCCAGCCAGAAGGGCAGCCCGCCCGGCAGCCCCCAGCCCGGCAGGGCGCCGTTGACGCCGATCTTGCCGCCCATCAACAGAAAGGTGAGGTAGCCCCCCACGGAAAAGAGCGCGCCCTGGGCGAAGTTGATCACCCCAAGCACCGAGAACACCAGCGTGTAGCCCAGGGCCACCAGGGCATACACGCCGCCGCTGGCGGCGCCGTTGAGCAGCAGTTGCAGCAGGGCTTCGATCACGGCTTGCTCTCCTGCAGTTGCAGCTCGCGCACCAGGGCAAAGCGCCCATCACGGCCGCCGGGGGCCATGCGCACCTCGGCCACATAGAAGCGATCCTGCAGCACCTCGCCCTCGGGGCTGAAGCCGATCGGGCCCAGGGGGGTGGCGTAGGTGCCGCTGAGCAGTTCGCTCATCAGGTTGGCGCGGGCCTGGCCGAGGGTCACGTCCGTGAGGCCCCCCTTGCGCTGCAGCCGCTGGATGGCTTCAAACAGCACCTGGTAGGCCGTGAAGGCCTGGGCGGTGATCTGCGGCGGCGGACGATCGCCGTGGGCCTGGCGGAACAGCTGCTGGAAGCGGCGGTTGACCGGCGTGTTGAGTTCGGGGCTGTAGGCCTGGGCGATCAGGATGCCGTCGCACCAGCGCTGGCAGATCGGGTAGATGTTCGGTGTGTTGAGGCCATTGCCCACCACGATCTGGCCGCGGTAGCCCAGCTCCCGCAACTGGCGGATCAGGTTGCCGCCAGCCACGGCCTGCACGGAGAGCACCACCAGCTGGGGCTGCAGCTGCAGGGCGGCGGTGATCGGCGTCTGAAAGTCGTTGTCGGCCAGCTGGGTGCGCTGCACCGTGATCGGGGTGAGCCTGCGGGCGGCGAGGGCCTTCTGGAAGATGGCCACCTCGGCGGTGCTGTAGGCGTCGTCCTGGGCGTAGAACACGGCCACACGGCGGATCGAGGGATCGCGGCGCAGGGCCTCGTCCAGCGAGAGCGGCGCAATCACTGAGCTCTGGGCCGACACGCGGCTGATGAAGTGCCCGATCTCGGGGATCCCCTGGGCGGTGTTGGAGGGGGCCACCACCGGCACCCCCTGGCGCTGGGCAATCGGATCGGCTGCGAAGGCCTGCTGGGAGAGGGTGGGGCCCATCAGGGCGATCACCCCCTGGCGGATCAGCAGGTTGAAGGCGGCGATGGCGCTGGGCTCATCGGAGGCGCCGTCTTCCAGTTGCAGGCGCACCGGCCGGGCTGGGCTTCCAGCCTCCTGGGCCCAGCGCTCCGCCAGGGTCAGGCCCATGCGCTGGTCCTGGCCGTAGAGATTGGCGTTGCCGGTGAAGGCGATCGCGGCCCCAAGCGTGAGCGGGCCGGCCGGGAGTGGCTTGGCGGCCGGATCAGCGCTGCGGCCCAGCCAGGCCAGGGCGCCGATGCCAGCCGCCAACAGCGCCGCCAGCCTCAGGACCCCGCGCTGGCGGCGCTGCATCTCAGGCCACCAGGGCGAAGCACTCCCGGAAGGCGGCGATGGTGGCGTCGATGTCCTCGTCGGAGTGGGCCAGGGAGGTGAAGCCGGCCTCGAAGGCGCTGGGGGCGAGGTACACGCCGCGCTCGAGCATGGCGCGGTGCAGCTTGCCGAAGCGCGCGGTGTCCGCCGCCTTGGCCTCTTCGAAGTTGCGCACCGGCCCCTCGCACAGGAAGAAGCCGAACATGGCGCTGATCGATCCGCCGGTGATTGGCAGGCCGGCGCTGCGGGCGCCCTCCAGGATTCCGTCGATCAGGCGCTTGGTGACCGCCTCCAGACGCTCATAGGTGCCGGGCTGCTTGAGCAGCTCGAGCGTCTTGATGCCGGCGGTCATGGCCAGGGGATTGCCGCTCAGGGTGCCGGCCTGATACATGGGGCCGGCGGGGGCCACCATGGCCATGATGTCGGCCCGGCCGCCGTAGGCGCCCACGGGCAGACCGCCACCGATCACTTTGCCCATGGTGGTGAGGTCCGGGGTGATGCCGAATTTGGCCTGGGCACCGCCGTAGCTGATGCGGAAGCCGGTCATCACCTCGTCGAACACCAGCAGGGCATCGTTCTCCTTGGTGAGTTCGCGGATGCCCTCCAGGAAGCCCGGCTCCGGGGTGATGAAGCCGGCGTTGCCCACCACAGGCTCGAGGATCACACCGGCGATCTCACCGGGGTTCTCGGCGAACAGCTGCTTTACGGCCTCCAGGTCGTTGTAGGGGGCCGTGAGGGTGCTGGCGGCGGTGGTGCGCGGCACGCCGGGCGAATCCGGTAGGCCGAGGGTGGCCACGCCGGAGCCGGCCTTCACCAGGAACATGTCGGCGTGGCCGTGGTAGCAGCCCTCGAACTTGATGATCTTTTCGCGGCCGGTGAAGGCGCGCATCAGCCGCAGCACCGACATGCAGGCCTCGGTGCCGCTGTTCACGAAGCGCACCATCTCCACCGAGGGCACCGCCTCGATCACCATCTCGGCGAGGGTGTTCTCCAGGGCGCAGGGCGCGCCGAAGCTGGTGCCCTTGTCCAGGGCCTCGTGCAGGGCGGCAATCACCTCGGGGTGGGCGTGGCCGCAGATGGCCGGGCCCCAGCTGCCGATGTAATCGATGTAGCGGTTGCCGTCCACGTCCCAGGCGTAGGCACCCTTGACCCGGTCAAACACGATCGGCTGCCCGCCGACCGAGCGGAAGGCCCGCACTGGCGAGCTGACGCCACCAGGCATCAGGGTCTGGGCGGCACTGAAGAGTTCCTGGGACCGGGTGGTGTTGTGCACAGGAGCCGAAACAGGGGCCGAGGTCAAGGCGGGATCCGCAGACGGTGAAGGGTGCCTGAAGCCCCTCAGGGGCGCAAGCGTGGCCCATCTTTACGCAATTGAGGCCCTTGCGGTCCAGTGGCGTGGAGCTCGTTAAGGTCTTGGCACCGCCTGAAGAGTGGCCGTGACCCCCGATTGGGGCTTGATTGAGCGCCAGCTGCGCAGCCTGGTGCCCCCCCGTGGTGTGGTGGCGGCCCGTCAGGAGTTGCTGGCCTACGACTGTGACGGCCTCACCCTGGCTCGCCATCAGCCCCGTTTGGTGGTGCTCCCAGAAACCACCGAGCAGGTGGCGGCGGTGGTGCGCTGCTGCGCCGAGCTGAACGTTCCCTTCATTGCCCGGGGTAGCGGCACCGGCCTGTCCGGCGGTGCCCTGGCCGAGCAGGACGCCGTGGTGATCGCCACCAGCCGCATGCGCCGGGTGCTGAACCTGGATCTGGAGAATCAGCGGGTCACCGTGCAGCCCGGGGTGATCAACAGCTGGGTCACCCGCGCCGTGGCCGGCGATGGCTTCTACTACGCCCCCGATCCCTCCAGCCAGGTGGCCTGCAGCATCGGCGGCAACGTGGCCGAGAACTCCGGTGGCGTGCACTGCCTCAAATACGGCGTCACCAGCAACCACGTGCTGGAGCTGGAGGTGGTGCTGCCCGATGGCACCGTCACCACCCTCGGGGGCGGCCTGCCGGAGATGCCAGGCCTCGATCTGCGCGGGGTGTTCATCGGCAGTGAGGGCACCCTGGGCATTGCCACGGCCATCACCCTGCGGTTGCTGCGCACCCCTGAAACCGTGGCCGTGCTGCTCGCCGACTTCCCCTCGATGGAGGCGGCCGGCGAGGCGGTGCGGCGGGTTACCGGGGCTGGGGTGCTGCCCGCCGGCATGGAAATGATGGACAGCCTCTGCATCCAGGCGGTGGACGACTACTTCGGGGTGGACGAGTACCCCCGCGAGGCCGCCGCGGTGCTGTTGATCGAGCTGGATGGCCACGCCCTGGAGGTGAAGGATTCGGTGGAGCTGGCCAGCCGCCTCTGCCTGGAGGCGGGCGCCGGTGGGGTGCGCCAGGCCTGGACCGAGGAGGCCCGCACCCGCCTCTGGAAAGGTCGCAAATCCGCCATCACGGCCCTCGGGCGCCAGTACCCCAGCTACTACCTGCAGGACGGCGTTGTGCCCCGCACCGCCCTGCCGGGGGTGCTGGCGGCCATCGAGCAGCTCAGTGGTGAGCACGGAATGCCCGTGGCCAACGTGTTCCACGCCGGGGATGGCAACCTGCACCCCCTGATCCTCTACCGCGCCGGAGATCCCGGGGTGAACGAGCGGGTGAAGGCCCTCGGCGGGGAAATCCTGCGCCTCTGCCTGGAGGCCGGCGGCAGCATCAGCGGCGAGCACGGGGTGGGCAGCGACAAGCGCTGCTACATGGATTGGATGTTCAGTCCCGACGATCTGGCCAGCATGCAGTTGGTGCGCCGCGCCTTCGATCCCGACGGGCTGGCCAATCCCGGCAAAATCTTCCCGACACCCAAAAGCTGCGGGGAATCCCTGGGGCGCCTGGTGGAGTTGAAGGTCAAAGGTGTGGAGCTGCCCGAGGACGCTCTGGTCTTCTGAGGGGAAAGCCCGTCTTTCAGACCCAGTCGTCGTTGTCCGCGTCGCTGTCCTGCAGGGGCCAGGCCAGGTTCACCACCACGGGCGCATGGTCGCTCGGCTGCTCGTTGCCGCGGGTGCGCTTGTGGATCACACAGCCCGTGGCGCAGTCCATCAACTCTTCAGAGAGATAGATGTGGTCGATGCGCCAGCCCTTGTCGCGGTCCCAGGCGCCGCTGCGGTAGTCCCACCAGCTCCAGTGGCCGCTGTTGGCTTCGAACACGCGGAACACATCGGTGAGGCGTTCGTTGAGGGCGGCCTGAAGCGCGGTGCGTTCAGCTTCGCTGGCCATGATCCCGCCGGTCTGGCGGTCGGGATCGGGCAGGTCGCGGGCTTCGGGGCCGATGTTGAAGTCGCCCAGCATGCAGAGGGGCTCCCCCTGCTGCTCCTGGGCCGCCAGGTAACGCCGCAGGCAGGCCAGCCATTCCAACTTGTAGGGGTATTTCTCACTCTTGAGTGCGCTGCCATTGGGCACGTAGAGGTTCAGCACTCGCACACCGTCGATCAGCGCACTGATCACCCGCTTCTGCTCACTCAGTCCAGGAGCTTCAGGGTCGTCGGGCAAGAGGGCGTCAAAGCCGATCTGCACGTCCTCCAGGGGGAGCCTGCTGAGGATGGCGACGCCGTTGTAGGCCTTCTGGCCGCTGATGGCCGTGGCATAGCCCAGCTGCTCAAAGGCCGCCCGCGGAAACAGCTCATCGGTCACCTTGGTTTCCTGCAGGCACAGCACCTCGGGCTGCTCCTCCTGCAGCCAGGCCAGCACCTGATCCAGGCGGGTGCGCACCGAGTTCACGTTCCAGCTGGCAATACGCATCGCAGGGATCAAGGGGGGTGGATCAAGGCCGGCTGGACGCAGCGCAGCAGTGTGGGCAAATGGTGCCCCATGGTGCACCATTTCCAGAGGCGCCAGATGGGGCACCTAGCATGTCCCCACGTCCAACACTTGCGCAGGCCATGGATCGCCGCCTCGCCCAGTTCGCCGCCGCTGTTCTCGTGACGGTGGGGGCTGCCGAACTGCTGGGCCAGGGGCCGGCTCGGGCCGATTACGCCGCTGGCATGTCCATCCAGGAACAGAAGTTCTATGACTACGGACCCAGTGGCACCAACGGCAGCCCCAAGGGCGGCACGATCCTCGATTCCGCCAATCCCATGGATCTGATGAACAAGATCCGTAAGGGCACCGCCATGGACGACGCCACCAACCCCACCGACGCGATCGATGCAGCCCTCAAGGCGCTGGACGTTCAGTCGTCGACTCCGGCGGCTGCGGTGAAGGCGCCCTGAGGCTGCTGAGGCCCCAGCTGGTGGCCACTTGATCGAGGCGCGGATCGTTTTTGTCGGGCTGGCGGCTGCGGGCCAGGGCCAGCGATTGCTGGGCGGCTTTGGTGTCGCCCCGTTCCTGTTGCAGCAGGGCCAGGGCCAGGAGGGGCCGTGGATCCCGTGGTTGGTCGCTCGCCAATTTGGCGTAGAGGGCCTCGGCTTCCCCCTTCTGACCCTGGCGTTGCAACAGATCCCCCAGCAGCAGCCCCAGGGGGATGGCGCTGGGTTGCGCGACGGGTTTGCTGGCTTTCTCCAGCTGGGCCTTGAGCTGGGCGGTGGCCTGTTGGCCGCGCCCTTGTTCCAACTGCAGCAGCGCCATCAGCTGCAGAGCCTCGATGCGGTCGGGTTTGAGGTTGAGCAGCTGGCGCACTTCCCGCTCAGCGCCGGCCCGGTCGTTGCCGTTGCGCCGCAGTTCCGCCAGCAGGAGCCTCAGTTGCCATTGCTCCGGCTGCTGATCGGCCATTTGTTCCAGCAGCACCGTGGCCCGCTTCTGGTCGCCGAGGGCCAGCAGCACCTGCACCAGCTGCTGGCGCTCCGCATCGCCGGCGGAGCCTGCAGCGAGGCGGTCCTGCAGCAGATTGGCCTGGCGTTCCAGGGCGCTGCGGGAGCGGTCGTTGCTGCTGGCACCACTCCTCTGGCCCAGCCACCAGCCCCCCGCCAGGGACACCGCCACCAGGGCTGTGGCTCCCAGGGCCATCAGCAGGGCTGGGCGGGGGGTGGCGCTCACGCGAGGCGGCATGGTGGAGCCAATGGGTGGCGCCAAGTCTGGAGCCTCCGCAGGGGCTGGTTACATTGGCGGCCGGGCCCAGGTCATCACGAGCGCCCAGAGGGTTCCAGCCACGATGCGTCACCATCCCATTTCCCCGGTCACCGAACCGATGCAGTACCGGGCCATCGGTGTGGTGCGGGGGACCTACATCCCCGCCGATCCCGAGCAGCTCACCCGGGGTGTGATCCGTACTGACGACGGCACCGAGATCGAAGCGGTGGTGCTGGGTCGCGTGCTGACGCTGATGCGGCGTCATCTCGATTTGGCCAAATCCCACCTGTGGGTGGCCTACCCCCGCTACCGCGAGGCCGAACAGCTGCACCTGCAGCTGGTGGGCGTGTGGGAGCCCAGCACCTTGGCGGCCACCGAGATCGCCACCCAGGAAGCTGGCACCGGCGATGCCCCGGCACCGCCCAGTGATGAGCTGCCCGAGGGTGACGACTACTTCTCCGTGCGCGGTGAGCTGATCTACACCCGGCCGGAGGACGGCGACATCGTGGTGAAGATCCGCCAGCAGCCCCGCGCCGATGGCAGTCGCCCCACCCCCTTCAAGCTGCAGCTCAAGGGGGAGTTGCCGATGGACAACCTGCGCCATTTCGTGGCGCTCGACCTGCGCCGCCAGGGCCAGCTGCTCCACCTTGAACAGCATGAGGTGATCGGCCCGGTGCCCCAGCGCGCTGGCAAGGGCCGCGGCGGCAAGCGGGGCCGCTGAGCATGCGCCGGCCGGAGGGGTCCGCCGGCTCCACCGAGGCCCTCTCGGCAGGGGTGGCTGTGGCGGGTGTCACGGCGGCTGCGGTGGTGGGTCCGCTGGTGGGGGTCTCCCCCTGGCTGATTGCCGTGGCGTTTGGCGGCAGCTTTGCCGCCCTCACCCTGGACGCGGCCCGCTTCGGCGGCCTGGGCGGTCACCTGTTGGCGGAGACCTTGCCCGCCGGCCTGGGAACGGCCCGGCTGCGGCGCATCGCCATCCATGAGGCTGGTCACCTGTTG
This sequence comes from Synechococcaceae cyanobacterium, assembly GCA_947461705.1. GTDB lineage: Bacteria > Cyanobacteriota > Cyanobacteriia > PCC-6307 > Cyanobiaceae > Vulcanococcus. Next base: position 7,930 of record CANHMF010000024.1, on the reverse strand, counting down.
GTGGCAGCCGATAACGATCTGCCGGTGAAGCAGGTGCTCGTGGGCAGCCTGGCCTGTCTGCGGCAGGGGTTGGCCGCCAACGGCAGCACGGAGTTCGAGCCCCCGGCCCACGCCAAGCTGCCCGCTGAAGACCTGCGGCGTTGGAGCCGCGTGCTGCAGGCCGGCATGGCGGCGGAAGTGTTGATCTACGGCTCCTCCCGCGGTGGGGTGGACGATCGGGCCCTGCTGGGCCGGCTCTGGGGCCTCTCGGGATTTGATGTGGACACCTCCCAGCGGGAGCAGCGCCGTGCCCGCCGGGAGGTGGAGCAGTGGCTGCGGGATCGGCGCCTCCAGCTGGAGCAACAGGCTGAGCTGCTGGTGCAGCAGGCCCCGCGGCTGCTCCCATGACGGGGCCCGTGTCCCTGGCGGTGGTGGACTGCCCCACGGGGCTGGCGGGCAACATGCTGCTGGCGGCTCTGTTCGATCTGGGCTTGCCCGAGGCGGTGGTGGCGGAGCCCCTGGCGGCCCTGGGCCTGGCGGGCAGCTACCGCCTGCAGCTGGAGCCGCGCCGCAGCGGCGGCCTGCGCGGCTTGCACCTGGCGGTGGAGTCGCTCGAGGCCGATCCTCCCCATCGCCATTGGCTGGAGCTGCGCGAGCGGATTGTGGCGGCGCCGCTGCCGCCGCCGTTGCAGGACCGGGTGTTGCAGGTGTTCACCCTGCTGGCCGAGGCCGAGGGGGCCGTGCACGGCCACACCCCCGACCAGGTGCACTTCCACGAGGTGGGGGCGCTCGATGCCCTGGTGGATGTGGTGGGGGTGTGCGCCGGCTTGCTGCACTTCGGCGTGAACCAGGTGGTGTGCACGCCGCCGCCGGCGGGCCATGGGGCGGTGGCCACGGCCCATGGGCTCCTGCCCCTGCCCGCTCCGGCGGTGCTGGAACTGGCCCGCCGCCGCGGCGTGCCCCTGGCCTCCAGCGAGGGCTTCCCCGCCGCTGAACTCACCACTCCCACCGGCCTGGTGCTGATGGCGGCCTGGGCCGATCGCTTTGCCCAGCCGCCCGCCCTGGTGCCCCGGGCCGTGGGCATCGGCCTGGGCAGTCGCCAGCTGGATCGCCCCAATCTGTTGCGGGTGCTGCTGGCCGAACCCCTGCAGGCCTCGCTGGCAGGGCCTGCCAGCGATCCCGCCCGGCTGGAGCCCCTGCTGCAGCAGCAGGCCCAGATCGATGACGCCACCGCTGAAGACCTGGCCTTTCTGGCGGAGCAGCTGCGGGAGGCCGGGGCGGTGGAGGTGTTCAGCCAGCCGGTGCAGATGAAGAAGGGCCGCTGCGGCGTTCTGCTCACGGCCCTGGCGGCCCCAGAGCTGGGGCCTGCCCTGCGCCAGGTGTGGTGGCGCCATGGCAGCAGCCTGGGGGTGCGGGAGCAGCTGCAGCAGCGCTGGGCCTTGCCCCGCAGCGGCCACAGCCTCGAGACCCCCTGGGGGCCTGTGCGGATCAAGCGGGCCCAGCGGCCCGATGGCGGGCTGGCCGCCAAGCCCGAATATGAGGATCTGGCGGCCATTGCCCGTCGCCATGGCCTGCCCCTGGCCGAGGTGCGCCGGTGGGTGCTGGCCCTGCTGGAGAACCCGGAGACCTCGCCCTGATGTTGAAGCGCCTGCCTGCCCTTGCTCCCCTGCTGCAGCGTCTGCCGCCCTTGCCGGGTGGCGCGCGCCTCTGGGTGAGCCTGGCCAGCTTCGGTTTTCTGCTGGCGGCGCTCCTGGCCCATGGCCGCCAGCTGCTGGACCTCAGCCTCGATGGCCAGGGCTGGTGCTGGTTGCTGCTGGGGGTGGGCGTCAGCCTGGTGAGCCTGGTGGTGAATGGACTGGCCTGGGGAGTGGGGCTGCAGTGGCTGGGCCTGCAGCCCCGCTGGGCAGTCCTGGTGCTGTTGTTTCTCAGCTCGAATCTGCGCAAATACCTGCCGGGCGGGGTCTGGCATCTGGTGGCGCGGGTCCGGGCGCTGCACAGGGCCGATGGCGCGGCCCCTGCCCCGGTGGCCGCGCCGCTGGCCATTCCCCAGGCCCTGATGGCGGTGCTGCTGGATCCGCTGTTGATGGCCGTGGCGGCCTTGGCGCTGGTGCCCTTCGGTGGCTGGCAGGCCGGTTTGAGCCTCCTGTGCCTGCTGCCGCTGCTCGTGCTGCTGCCCCGCTGGCTGAATCCGCTGCTGGAGCGCCTCGAGCGCCAGCGCGCCCGCCAGTTGGCTGGCCGCGGACTGCTGGAGGAGGCGCCTGGGGCCCCGCTGGAGCTGGCCGCCGGCAGCCTGCAGCTGCCCGGTTACCCCTGGCCGCCACTGCTGGCCGAACTGGCGTTTGTGCTCTTGCGCTTCGCTGGTTTTGCCTGTTGCGTGCAGGCCTTTGATCTCTCTGTTGCCCTGGGTTGGGGCGGGTGGCTGGCGGGCTTTGCCCTGGCCTGGACCGCCGGCCTGGTGGTACCCGGCGCCCCCGGGGGACTGGGGGTGTTTGAAGCCGTGCTGCTGTTGCGGCTGGCGGTGGCGGTGCCGGAGGCGCCGCTGCTGGCGGTGGCCATCAGCTACCGGCTGATCACCACCCTGGCGGATCTGCTGGGGGCTGGTGTGGCCCGGTTGGATCAGCCGCGGGGCTGATCCGCTTGGCGGCGGTTCGCAACAGGGGCTACTGTTGAGAACAACCCCTTGAGCCGGCCATGCCCTCCGCTCCGGCGCCTGAGTTGCAGCCCGAGGCTCTGCGCAGTTCGCTGCATGGCCGGGGACAGCGACTCACTCCCCAGCGCCAGCGGGTGTTGGCCCTGTTTGAGCGCACCGGCGAGGGCACCCATCTCAGCGCCGAAGAGGTGCATCAGCGGCTGCTGCGGGCTGAGGAGCGGGTGTCGCTGGCCACGGTGTATCGCACCCTGCGCCTGCTGAGCTCCATGGATCTGCTGCGGGAGCTGGAGCTGCCCGAGGGTGGGCGCCGCTTTGAGCTCGCCGCTGGGGACCACCATCGCGACCATCACCACCTGGTGTGCGTGCGCTGCGGGCTCACCGAGGAATTCGAGAGCCAGGCGGTGCTGCAGGCCGGCGAACAGGCCGCCCAGCACCATGGCTTTCGCCTGTTGGAGTGTGTGTTGAACGTTCGGGCCCTGTGCCGCAGCTGCGCTGCGGCGGAAGCTACCTGAAGCCCATACAACAAAGCCCCCGGGGTCGGGGGCATGCTGGCCAGGGATCAGCGGGTCTGGCGTTGGCTGCGCACGGGAATGAGCACCGGCTGCATCAAGCCACCACCACCGTTGTCATCGTCCGATCCAGCCGTGAGCCAATAGGCCAGGCCGAAGAGTGCAAGCACTGCGGCGAAAAGCACAACATCGGCCATCAAGATTGCCGCGGGTTCGGCCCAGCGTAGCCGGCTTCACCAGGAGTGGTGTGACGATCGCTGCGCTTTGGATCAGAGCGGCGCGAGCGCCAGGGCGCCGCCGGCCAGGGCCAGGCCACCGGCGGCGATCAGGCTCCAGCGGGGGTTCAGCTGGCGGCCCACCTGCAGGCTGACGGCCACCACAGCCATCGAGGCTCCCAGTGCACCCAGCCACCACAGGGCCGTGCCATTGGACTCCTGGCCGTGGAGCATGGCGTGGATGGCCACGCTGCCAGCCACCGCCGCCGCAGGGAGCCGCAGGCTCAGGCGTTGGGGCAGCAGCAGGGCCAGCCCCAGGGCGGTGACAGCCAGGGCCGCCAGCAGCTCGGCTCCGGGCAGGTGGCCGCCGGCACTGCCGACCAGGCTGCCTACCAGGGCACCGCCCAGGGCCCAGGCCAGCACAGCGTTGCCGAAACGCGCGGCCGCCAGGCCCACCCCCACCAGCAGCAGCAGGTGGTCGAGTCCCAGCAGCGGGTGCAGGGCTCCAGCCATGGCTCCCGCATCGGCGCTGCCGTGGGCACCGGCAGGCAGGGCGGAGAGCAGGCTGAGGCCGAAGCCGGCAGCGCCGGTGAGGGCCAGGGAACGGGTGGGAAGGGAAGGCATGGCTGGTCCGGTCCGCGCCGGTGCAGGGGTGGGTGGGGAACCGTGCAGATTCTCAGTATCGCTTCAGGCGAAGCCCTTGCCGGCGTCCTTGGCCACACAGGCCTGGAGTTGCTTGCGCAGCTTGGCGTGGTCGAGGTTTTTGCCGATCACCACCAGTTGGTTCTTGCGGGCCTCGGGGCTGCTCCATTCGCTGTCGTCGATGGAGAAGCGCTTGCCCGCCAGATGGAACACATGGCGCTTGGCACTTTCGTTGAACCAGAGGATGCCCTTGGCCCGGAACACCCCAGCGGGTAGTTGGTTGTCGAGGAAGTTCTGAAACTTGCGCAGGGCGAAGGGCCCCTCGCTGCTGAAGGAGAGCGAGGTGAAGCCCTCAATGGCGAGGTGATCAGTGGCGAGGTGATCAGCGGCTGAGTGATCGGTGGCGCTGTGATCGTGGTGGTGGTGGTCGTCGCTGTGGTCGTGCTCACAGTGGCCGTGATCGTGATCACAGGCGCTGTGGTCGTGTTGGTGGGTGTGCTGATGCTGGTGATCGTGCTCATGCACGCAGTGCCCGTGGTCGTGGTCGCAGTCCTCGTGATCTTGTTGGGCGGCCACCTTGTCGCTTTCAAACAAGCCAACGCTCAACAGCAGGGGCAGGCTCACCTCGCCCTTCACCGAGTGCAGGATCCGGGCGTCGGTCTTGATCTCCCGCAGGCGCCCCTCCACCTCCGCCAGGCGCTCCGGGCTCACCAGGTCGCACTTGTTGAGCAGCAGGATGTCGCCATACACCACCTGGGCGCGGGCCACCTCGCCGTCGAGGATCTCGTCGCTGAAGTTCTCGGCATCGATCAGCGTGATGATCGAGTCCAGCCGGGTCTGGTCGCGTAGATCGCTGCCCAGGAAGGTCATGGCCACCGGCAGGGGGTCCGCCAGACCCGTGGTTTCCACCACCAAATAGTCCACCGGCTCAGGACGCTCGAGGATGCGGTACACCGCCTCCAGCAGCTCGCCGTTGATGGAGCAACAGATGCAGCCGTTGCTCAGCTCCACCATGTCCTCGCCGGTGGCGATGATCAGGTCGTTATCGATGCCGATCTCACCGAATTCGTTCACCAGAACGGCTGTTTTCACGCCCTGCTGGTTGCTGAGGATGTGGTTCAGCAGGGTGGTTTTGCCAGCTCCCAGGAAGCCGGTGAGGATCGTCACCGGCAGGCCGGTGGCGGTGGGATCCGGCTGGATCACGGCGTTGGGCTCGGAGGTGGTGACGTTGGCAATCACGCGCTGGAGGGCTAGGGAGCGTTGGATCCGAGTCTGATCCCTCGTGGCCCGTGGTTACTCGCGGCCACAGCGGCATGGGCCACCCTTCCAGTTGGAGCATTTTTTCGTCTTGCAGCCTTTGGTCTTGGCCTGATGCAGCTCTGGGTGGCCGGTGGTCTGGGTCATGGCGGGTGGGGCGTTCAGGCGGCCAGGGGGGCAGCGGCGATCAGCTCTGGTGCCAGCCAGAGCCCGGGCGCTTGGGTGGGGGTGTGCAGTTGCTCGCTCACCCGCAGACTGGACAGCAGCTTGGTTGCCGTGACGCGGGTGGTGCCGATCAGCTCGGCGATGCGCTCGTGCTTGAGGCGAAAGGGCAGCACGCACCAGTCACCACAGCGTTTGCCCATCCGGTTCACCAGGAGCCCCAGCAGGGCATGCAGCCGTTGCTCGGCACTGCCGAGATGGCGAATGCGCAGCAGCTGGAGGGTCCACTCGTTCACGGGATCCACGCCCTGACCGGGCTGCCCGTTGCTGAGGCTGCGGAACAGCAACGGTGTGATGGCTTCCACGCACACCCCTTCACTGCAGAGCCGGTCGGTGCGGAGCGATTCACCCGCCTGCAGGAAGGCAATGGTCATCCCCTCGGTTTCCTCGCAGGGGCAGAACACCCGGGCGATGCCATCGATCACCTCCATGGCGCTGCCGCTGGAGTCCCGGCAGGGATTGATCAGGGCTGAGTGCCCCGTTGGCAGGCGGATGGACCCCTCGGAATGGCCATCGAGAAAGCGGAAGCCCATCGCCCCAGTACCGGCCTTGTTGAGAATTGCTCGCAACCTAGACGGAATGCCCGTCTTCTTGCAAGCGACTCTCAGTAGCAACACCCCGGCTGTCAGCGAATGGCCTGCCAGCGCTGCGCCAGGCTCTTGCCGCTGGCCTGGTTGCAGCGGCCGCCCAGGCCATCCACGATCAGGCAGGTGTTGGCCGTGAGGGTGGCCACCAAGGTGCTGGCGCCGCTGCCCGCCTTGGCTTTGGCGAGGCCATCGGCCACCAGGGGGGCGGGGGCCAGGGGCACGCCGCTCAGGCTGCTGATGCGCTGCAGGGCCTTGCTGGCTGGCTGCTGCTCGGCAAACAGCATGGACACCTTCTTCTGCTGCAAGTCGGCCAGCACCGCCTGGAAGGCCTGGGGGCGGAGGCTGTCGCTGCTGCTCATGCCATCCACCAGGGGGAGTTCTTCAAGCCCATAGGCCCGGGCCAGGCTGGCGAAGGCGCGGTGCCCGCTGGCGAGGGGTTGGGCCGTGGGGATGCTGGCCAGCTGCTGGCGGTTCCAGCGGTCGAGCTGCCCGAGCACCGCCGTCATCTGTTGGGCCCGGGCGGCGATGCGGTCCTTGGCCGCTGGCTTCAGCTGTTCGAGCTGTCGGGCCACCAGTTCCACCATGGCGCTGGCCTGGCTGGGGTCGTGCCACACGTGGGGATCCCGGTCGCCGTGGTTGTGCGCTTCGTTCGGCTCGCTGGCGTGGTGGTCGTCGTGCGGAGGGTGGGGCTCTGGTGGCGGGCCCGTGAGCTGGGGGCTGCCTGGCACGGCCTGTTCTGCCACGGCCAGGGCGCCGCTGTGGCTGGCCAGGGCGGGGGTGAGGCCGTAGCCGTTGATCAGCACCAGCGGGGCCTGGCTGAGCTCCCGGCTCTGCTGGGGGGTTAAGCGGAACTGGTGGGGGTCTTCGCCGGGCTGCAGCAGGCAGCTCACCCGCAGGTCGTCGGCGGCCAGGCGCTGGGTGATGTCGCACAGCACCCCATCGGCGGCGATCACCTCGGGGAGCTGGGGGGCGCGGCAGCCCGCCAGGGCCAGGGCCATGCCGAGGCTGGCCGCGGCGGCGATGCGCAGGCTGGAGGCACGGGGCTGAGGGGCGGCCATGGCAACGATCGGCGGCGAACACCGCCACTGCTCAAGGAACGATAATGGTTCTCAAGGTGGACTTGTTCCTGGGGTGGTCATTAGCGTTGGCCTGCCCCTGGCGGTCTTGCGTGTCCCTCGAGGTGAGCCAGTTGCGGGTCCGCCGCGGTGCCGACCTGGCCCTCGATGGGGTGAGCTTTGCGCTGGCGCCCGGCACGCTCACGGCCCTGGTGGGTCCGAACGGTGCCGGCAAGAGCACCCTGCTCCAGGCCATCGAGGGCCATCTCCCCATCGAGGACGGCAAGATTCGCCTGGATGGGGTGTCCCTCACCCCCGCCTTGGTGCGGCAGCAGCTCGCCCTGATGCCCCAGCGGGGCGAGATTGCCTGGCACTTTCCCATCAGCGTGCGCGAGCTGGTGGCCCTGGGGCGCCTGGCCGCCAAGCGCCCCGGCTGTTGCGATGTGGAGGCCGCCCTGCAGCGGGTGGGGCTGGCGGGTTTGGCCGGTCGGCGCCTGGATCAATTGTCTGGCGGCCAGCAGCAGCGGGCCCTGCTGGCGCGCACCCTGGTGCAGCCGGCGCGGGTGCTGCTGCTGGATGAACCCTGTGCTGCCATCGACCCCCCATCCCGCACGGAGCTGCTGAAGGTGATGGGGCAGCTGCGCGATGCCGGCCTCACCCTGCTGGTGAGCAGCCACGACTGGGGCCGCGACCTCGATGCCTACGACCGGGTGCTGGTGCTCGATCGCTGCCTGCTGGCCGACGGCACCCCCCAGCAGGTGCGCCATGCCCTCGGCGACCTGCGGGTGGGTAACCACTGCTGCGGTTAGCTGGG
>CANHMF010000023.1 GCA_947461705.1 Synechococcaceae cyanobacterium | reverse complement strand
CGGCTCCCAGGGCCGCGGCCCCGATGCCCAGGAGTACCGCTAGGGCCACCGGCAGGCGCTGCGGCGGCATGGGAAGCGGGGGAGGGTTGGCGAGTGCTCCCCAGTGGCCGATCGCCACCGACACATCGTCACCGCTCCCCTGGCTGGTGATCTGCGCGAGTGCTGTGTCCAGCTCCTCCCGTTCGCGCAGTTCACCAAGGTGATGGCTCAGGGCGAGAAAGTCGCCATCCGTGGCGCACGACTTGCGGATGCCATCGGTGCTGAGTACGAGGGCGAAGGGGGCGCTGCTTGGCGAGAGGGCATACAGCGCTGCCCGCTGGGCGCATAGGGATGCGCTGCCGGCCATGCAGAGGCTGGCGGTGGCTTCACCGCTGGCGCAGACGTCCTGTTCCTCGCTGATCAGGTCCAGGTTGCCGTCAGCGGTTCTGCGCACCAGGTCCCAGTCGCCCAGGCCCGTGTGGCCCCACCACTCCGGTGCCAGCAGCACCACCCCCAGGGTGCAGCCGTAGGTGAGCGGCGAGAACGGCTGATCGCCGCTCTCGGGCCGCTGGCGCCAGTGGCCCGCGGTCGCCTCCAGCCATGCGGCCTGAATCGTTGCTGGCAGTGCGCCCGCCAGCAGCTCCAGCCAGTGGCGCTGGTCTGTGAGGGGGTGCTGCTGCAGGGCCCGCTCCACCGCCAGAACTGCCTGGTCGCAGGCCAGTTGGCTGCCCACGTCGCTGAGCCAGTAGCGCTCGCCGCCATGGCCATCGGCCACGGCCATCAGCTGCACCGTCGTGCCGCCCGGGCCCATCAGGGAGCGGGCCACCGAGGCGTCCTGGCAGGGCTTGCCCAGGCGCCGGTGGGCAGCTCCGATCACCGTGCAGCACTGGGGTGTCTGCCAGCTGCCCGTGAGCGCCCCGGTCACCACACCAGTGGGCCGACGTCGTCGGTGGGATCCATCAGCGTGGGCGGCAGATCCGGCAGGGGGATGTTGCCTTCTCGGCTGGAGCCGGCCATCCGGCTGGCGGGCATGGAGGCGGCACCCACCACGGCGGTGGAGGCCCACTGGATGTACTGCGCCAGGGCTGTGGCATTGCTGGCCTGCAGGGGCCGCCGCGGCGATTTCGCCATGCCCCGTGGCATCTGACCACTGGCACCTGGCACCTCTCCTGCCGGCAGGTTGGCCAGGGGATCGGGGCCGATGAACTGTTGCAGCACCTCCAGATCGGCGTCATGCCCCATGGCGATCGCCAGGCGCACGGACTTCTGGGCCCAGGGTTGGCGCATCAGGGCCCCCAGGCCTGCCGCGAAGTCGTCGGTGGGCTGGCCGTCGGAGATCAGCACCAGCACGGGTGGCAGGGCCCGCTCCTCCATCGGTGGCGATTGCATCTGGCCCGCCACCAGCTCCAGGGCTTCGCCCATGGCGGTGATGCCGCCGGCCTGGAGGTCGCGCCACTCCAGTTGGTCCACCGGCGTGGGCTCGGCCAGGTGCCAGGTGGCCCGGTCGGCGAAGCTCACCGCCCGCACCAGCACCCGGGCCTCGGGGTTCTGGCGCGCCACCTCGGCCATGCCTGGCAGCGACTGACGGATCGCCTGGTTGAGGGCCTGCATCTTGCCCTGGGCCGCCATGGAGCCGGAGCAATCACAGAGATAGATGAAATGCAGGGGCCGGTTGCTGAGCCGAACGTTGGGGAAGGGCATGGTGGGTTAGCGGATCACCTCCACCGGGCCGGCAGCGGTGCGGAGACGTAGCAGGGCCGAGAGGTTACAGGTTTTGCCAGGGGGCACGGTCACCCTCTGGCCGTCGCTGAGTTCGGCGCTCCAGGGGGCACCGCTGAGGTTGGTGAGGCCCAGGATGGCGGGATCCGTGGGGTGTGCCACCACCTGGGCCAGGGGATGGTGCAGGTCGTGGCTAAGCAGGGGATCGAAGTGGTGCGGCTGCAGGCTGTTGTCGGCCGCGGCGGCCACCCGGGCCAGGGGCGTCTGCAGCAGCACGGCCGCGGGCAGGGCACTGCCGCAGGCCCAGCAGCTGGCAGGGGGGCCCAGTTCCGGGAAGTTTTCCTGCTGGCAGTGGGGGCACAGCACCCGCTGGTCGAGGCACTGGGCGATGGCTTGCATCCATTGGCCTGTGAGGGCTCGGCGGTTGGGCTGGTGCAGGCCACCGCAAAAGGTTTGCTCAAACAGGGCCTTCAGCCGTTCCGGGTAGATGGGCCAGGTGATCAGTGCGGCAGCGTGTTCGATCGGGTCGGGGCGATTGCGGGGATCCCGGGGATCGAAGATGAACACCGGGTCTTCGCCGTAGAGGCGGCGGCGGGCGGGTTCATCCAGGCAGCGGATCGCCAGCTCCAGTTGCCCCTTGAGTGGATCGTGGCGGGTCAGCAGCCGGAAGATCAGCACGGCCAGGGAGAAGAGGTCGCTGCTGGCTCCCGGCCTGGCCTGGCCCAGCAGGATCTCGGGGGCCATGAATCCGGGGGTTCCCAGCACGCTGCCGAGATCGCGACCGTCCACGTCCACGTTGTCGTTGTCGCAGATCAGTACCCGGCCGCTGGCGGGCTCCAGGAACACGTTCCCCAGGGAGATGTCCTTGTAACAGAGCCCTTTGAGGTGCAGTTCGTGGAAGCCGGTGGCCAGGAAGAAGCTGGCCCGCAGCACGTTGCGCAGGCTGATCTCCAGGTTGCCGGCTGCATGAACATGGGCCCCGATGAACCCAGGTGGGTGCAGGGCCATCAGATACCCGAAGCCAGCCTCGGCCAGCTGGATCTGCTGGCGGGCTTCAGGGCTGGGGCGCAGCAGGGCAATCGGCCAAAGGAAGTCGCCATTGGGAGCCCCCAGGCGAATGCTCTCCCCCAGCCGGTGCTCCAGGTGTGGGTCGCGGGCGAGGCAGGCCGGGAAATACCACTTCAGAGCCAGCTGTTCGTCTCCGATCGCCACCGCGTACACCTGGCCCTGGGTGCCGCCCCCGAGGCCCCGCTGGATCTGAATCGGCTCTTTGATGCCTTCGAAGCGAAGCCTGGCACCCTCCGGCAGGATCCAGGTCACGGCTGGGGGCGACCCGCCCGCTCGATGGCCTTGCGGATGCCATTGCGGTGGGACAGGGCGGTGAGTCGATTGGCGAAGCTGTGGCGCATGGCCTGGCCATCCCGCAGCACCACCACCAGGGTGTGCTGCTTGCGCGAGCCCAGCACAATCCAGCCCAGCAGGGCTGCGATTTCCAGGGGCCAGAACAGCAGCGGAAACGGCAGCAGCAGCAGCCCGCCCAAGCAGAGCAGCAGCCACCAGCTGAAGATGTGGGGATAGAGGGGCTGGCTGCGCACCACGGCGGAGCGGATCTGATCCACCACGAGCTTGCGGCCTTCAAAGTCGATCGATCCGGCCGTTGGCGAGGGGGCCTGAAGCGTGGCTGGCTTGGGGGCCGCCAACTGGAACACGAGCACCGGCCCCTGGCGCCCCAGCTGGATTTCATCGCCATCGGCCACGGGCCGGCACTGGTGAATCTGCTGACCCTCCAGGTAAGTGCCGTCCTGGCTTTGCCAGTCGCACACCACCCAGCCGTGGCTGCGGGAATGGCGCACCACAGCATGGTGCTCCGAGACGCCCGTGCTGCTCGCCAGGCACAGCCGGTTGCCCTTGGCCTTGCCGATGGTGAGGGGTGTGGCGGCATCGAGGGGCGCCACCTTGGCGGTGTCGCTGCGCAGCACCAGCTGCGCCTGGATCGGGCTCATGGATCCCCCTTGCGCCGCCGCCACCACAGGCGCCAGTCATCGCGCAGATCGGCCCACCAGCCGCCATCGCCCTCCCGAAACGCCACCACCCGGCCAGGGAACAGCAGGGCCTTACTGGCCAAGGCCAGGGCGATCAGCACCATCGCCAGCAGCACCCAGCCCGGGATGGCTCCCACCCAGGTGGCGGCGAAGAAGGCGCGGATGGCGTACACGCCAATGGTGAGCGCCAGCCACAGCCGGAAAGGTTCCCAGGGGTCCCGCTGGCGCTGCACCGAAGGGGAAGGGGGTTGCTGGCTTTAGCCTATGGCCGGGCCGCTGGAGATGCCGCTGCACCGCCTCACCTCCACGCTGGCCAGCTCGGACGTCCGCCAGGCTTGGCGCCAGTTCGCTGCGGCGTGCCTGCAGGGGCCCTGGCGCGGTCGCCCAGCCGCCATCCGGGCCGCTTGGATGCCGCTGCGCCATCGGGAGGCTCGGCTGGAACTGTGGGCCGCAGGCCAGAAGCTGCACGACCTCACCCTCGAAAATCGGCGCTACCGCATCGGCCGTGATCCCGCCTGTGAGCTGCCCGTGGAGGCACTGGGGCTGAGCCGGGTGCACGCCATCCTCGAGAAGCCACGCGATGCCGATCGCGACTTCACCCTGGAGGATTTCAATTCCGCCAATGGTCTGTTTCATCGTGACCGGCGCATTCGCGCCATCCAGCTGCGCGATGGCGATGCCATTCAGTTTGGCTCGCCGCTGAAGGGTGAAGCGCCTGTGCTGCGCTACATCCACCCTCGCAGCGCCCTGGAGCAGGCTGCCCATCTGCTCGGTCTGGCGGCGCTGGTGGGCTCGGGCCTGCTGGTGAGTGGCATGCTGCTGGCCGCCAGCATCGGCGGCGGTTCCAAGATCCGTGCCATCGCCGGTCCGGTGAAGATCTACGCGGCCAACGGGCAGCAGATCGATGCCAAGGAGGGTTCGGCCACGGCCCTGCCCACCCTGCAGGCCTATCCGCTGCACCTGCGCCAGGCCCTGCTGGCCTCAGAGGAGGCACGGTTCGGCTGGAACAGCGGGCTCGATCTGTTCGGCACCCTGCGCTCGGCCCTGCTGGGCAGTGGCGGCGGCAGTGGCCTCACCCAGCAGGTGGCGCGCCTCTATTACCCGGATGTGGGCCGCGATGTGAGCCTCACCCGCAAGGTGCGGGAGCTCTGGGTGGCGCTGCAGTTGGAGGTGGGCTTCAGCAAGAACCAGATCCTCAAGATGTATCTGGATCGGGCCTATCTGGGGCTTGGCACCGAGGGCTTTGAGCAGGCCTCACGCCTCTATTTCCGCAAGTCTGCCGCTGATCTGGATGTGGCCCAGGCGGCTTTCCTGGTGGGTCTGCTGCCCAGTCCCAATGGCTACAGCCCCTGCAACCGGGAGGATCCCGAGGCTGGCCGTGACCGTCGCAATTTGGTGCTCAAGCTGATGCATGAGCAGGGCTATCTGAGTGATCAGGCCCTGATCGATGCCCGGCGCCGGCCGCTCAACATCGATGCCTCGGCTTGCCGGGACACCAGTTTCTCCAGCTATCCGTTCTTCAGCGACTACGTGCGCGGCGAGTTGGAGGGCACCCGCTTCGGCCTCAACCTCTCCGAGCAGGAGGCCGGGGGGAACTACATGGTGGTGAGCACGATCGATCCCCGGATGCAGCAGTTGGCGCAGCAGCAACTGCAGCGTTTTCTGGAGGGGCCGGCGGCCTCCGTGGGGCTCACCCAGGGGGCCCTGATCTCGCTCCAGATCGAGAGCGGCGACATCCTCGCCTACGTGGGTGGCGGCGACTATTCGCGCTCCAGCTTCGATCGGGTGCAGGCCCTGCGCCAGCCGGGCTCCACCTTCAAGTTGTTTCCCTTCCTGGCGGCCCTCGAGGCTGGGGTGAAGCCGAGTGATCCGATCTCCTGCGCCCCCTTCAGCTACGTGGCTGGCTGTCGCCATGGGGCCGGCAGCGTCAGCGTGGCCGATGGTTTTGCCCTCTCGGAAAACGTGGTAGCCCTGCGGCTGGCGGAGAAGGCCGGCTTCAACCAGGTGGTGCGCAAGGCCCGCCAGCTGGGGATCAGCACCCCCCTAGGCGCAGATGCCAGTGCCGTGCTCGGCGGCCGGGAAACCTACCTCTACGAGATGGCGCGGGCCTATGCGGTGGTGGCCAATGGCGGCCGCTCCGTGCCCATGCACGGCGTTGACAAGATCTACGACCTGGGCATCTGTCAGTCAATTCTCAGCCTCAGCACTTGCCCGGAGCGCGGCATCACCACCCCCATCGGCGAAACTCCGCGCCAACTGATCAGCCCCGAGGTGGCAGCGAGTCTTGATGGACTCCTGGCGGACGTGGTGCAACGGGGCACCGGCAAGCCCGCGGCGGTGGTGGCGGATGCCCGCGGCAAGACTGGCACCACCAACAACGGGGTGGATGTGCTGTTCATCGGCTATTCGCCGGCTCTGAAGATCCTCACGGCGATCTGGATGGGCAATGACGACAATCGCCCGGCTGAGGCGGCCAGTGGTGCCCTGGTGGCGGAGTTGTGGGGGCGCTACATGCAGGCCGTGGCTGCGGGGTCAGCCGGCTGACGCCTTCAGCCAGCTCTGTCCCCAGCTGATGAGGCCCCACAACACGCCCAGCACCAGGCCCCACCACCACTGGCAGCTGAGCAGGCGCTCCAGGGGACGACTGGCATCGGCCTTGTCCTGACGCGGAAGCTGCCAGCCCAGTTGCAGGGCCCCGTACACCAGGAGCAGCACCCAGGCGGGAATGGCGACCGGCCCCGCGTTGAAGGTGAGCTGCCGCCAGTGCAGCACGCTCAGGCTCGCGCCGAGGGCGATGAGCGCGCTGATGGATCCAGAGGCGCCCGACCAGGTTCTCACCACGGCGAAGCGCTGGGCCATGACGGTGGAGAGCGTCAGGGTGGCCAGGGCTGTGAGGCTGTAGCGCAGCACCACATCGCCCAGCTGCAGGGCTGAAGCGCCCAGCAGGATCAGCAGGGCCACCAGGTTCACGGCTGCCTCGGCACTGTTGGCGTGCACCCATGGAGCTGCCAGCCAGCGCCAGGCCTGCCGGGGCTCACCGGCGGATTGCTCGCTGAGAATCCAGTGGCGGCGCCACCGTTTCAGCGGGCCGAGGGCCAGGGCCTGCAGCAGCCCCAGCACCACCACGAGCACCACGCCGCCGCTCCAGCCCAGGCCTTCAAACAGTTCGCGATCCAGCTCGCGGCTGGCCCAGCTGAGCACCAGGGCTCCCCCTGCCGCCAGGGCCAGGCCTGGGGCGAAGGGCCTCAGCTCCTGGACGATGCCTTCCCAGCGCCGGGTTGCCCGCGTGGGTTTGGGCATGGGGGCGGTCTGGGCTGGCTGCCGCGGCATGGCCACCCCTGTGGCGGCTTCCAGCAGGTCGAGCAGTTCCTGCAGCACCGCGGGGGCGTAGGTGCTGGCGAGCTGCTCAGCCAGGCTGCTGAGGGCAGAGCGCTGGACGGCGCCCTCCTGGTGCAGAGCCTGGAGCAGCAGGCGTTGGCTGGCGAGATCCCGAATCGGTCCCTTGAGGCTGTCGTCAGCTCCGAGGGCATCCACCAGGCGATTACCCAGGGCCTGGCCGCTCTCGAGCCCGGCGCCACCTGCCTCCTTCCAGCCCTTGAGCTGGAGTCCCAGCCGTTGCCCGGTGCCATTCACCACTGGCTGTTGTGCGCCATTGCTCGCGAATCTATCGATGGGCTCTGCAGCATTCCAAGAAAGAACCCCCTGGCCAAAGACCAGGGGGCAAGCAGTGCGTGGATCGATGGCTCGATCGTGGAATCAGTTGGCCTTGGTGGCCTGCAGGCGAGCGCGGGCGCGGGCCAGCTCCTGCTGGGCCTTCACCTTCTCGGTGCTGGGGGCCTGGCCTTCGAACTTGGCGGCAGCACCCTTGGCTGTTTCCAGCTCCTGGGCAGCCGCTTCGGCGTTGATGGCCGAACCAAGCTCGGCGCCGTTGACCAGCACCGTCACCTCGTCGGATTCCACTTCGGCAAAACCGCCGAGTAGGGCAATGGCCTTCCAGCCGCTGGCGTCACGGACCCGCAGCACGCCTGTATCCAGGGCGGTGAGCAGGGACACGTGGCCGGGCAGGATGCCGAGCTGACCGGTGGTGCTGGGCAGGATCACTTCGTCGGCATTGCCGTCGAAGACGCTCTGGTCAGGAGCGAGAACACGAAGAGTCAGGGACATCAGGATCAGCCCTTGGCTTCAGCGAGAATCTTGGCGGCCTTGGCCTTCACCTGGTCGATGTTGCCCACCAGGTAGAAGGCGGCTTCGGGCAGATCATCCAGTTCGCCGGCGAGAATCTGGTTGAAACCAGAGATGGTTTCTTCCAGCTTCACGTACTCACCTTTCTGACCGGTGAAGATCTCGGCCACAAAGAAGGGCTGGGAGAGGAACTTCTCGATCTTGCGGGCGCGATCCACGGTGCGGCGGTCGTCTTCGGACAGTTCGTCCAGACCCAGAATCGCAATGATGTCCTGGAGCTCCTTGTAGCGCTGCAGGGTCGACTGCACGGCACGGGCAGTGCGGTAGTGCTCATCACCCACCACGGCGGGCTGGAGCATGGTGCTGGTGGAATCCAGGGGATCCACAGCGGGGTAGATGCCCTTGGAGGCCAGGCCGCGACTGAGCACGGTGGTGGCGTCCAGGTGGGCAAAGGTGGTGGCGGGAGCCGGGTCGGTCAGGTCGTCCGCGGGCACGTAGACGGCCTGGATCGAGGTGATCGAGCCTTCGAGGGTGGAGGTGATGCGCTCCTGCAGGGCACCCACGTCGGTGCCGAGGGTGGGCTGGTAGCCCACGGCGGAGGGCATGCGGCCCAGCAGAGCAGACACTTCGGAACCGGCCTGCACGAAGCGGAAGATGTTGTCCACGAACAGCAGCACGTCCTGCTTGTTCACGTCACGGAAATGCTCCGCCATGGTGAGCGCCGACAGGCCCACGCGCATGCGGGCGCCGGGGGGCTCGTTCATCTGGCCGTAGCAGAGGGCCACCTTCGACTTGGAGAGGTCGTCGGAGTTGATCACCCCGGATTCCTTGAACTCCTCGTAGAGGTCGTTGCCTTCACGGGTGCGCTCGCCCACGCCGGCGAACACGGACACGCCACCGTGCTCCTTGGCGATGTTGTTGATCAGCTCTTGGATCAACACGGTTTTGCCCACGCCGGCGCCGCCGAACAGGCCCACCTTGCCGCCCTGGCGGTAGGGAGCCAGCAGGTCGATCACCTTGATGCCGGTCTCGAACACCTTGGGCTTGGTTTCCAGCTCGGTGAGCTTGGGGGCTTCGCGGTGGATGGGAGCCGTGGTGGTGGTGGCCACAGGGCCCTGTTCGTCCACGGGCTCGCCGAGCACGTTGAAGATGCGACCCAGAGTGGCCTCACCCACGGGCACGGAGATGGGAGCACCGGTGTCGGTGGCTTCCATGCCGCGCACCAGGCCATCGGTGGTGCTCATGGCCACAGCACGCACGCGGTGGTCGCCCAGCAGCTGCTGCACCTCGGCGGTCAGAGCCACCTGCTGACCGGCGGAGTTTTTGCCCTCAATACGGAGAGCGCTGTAGATCTTGGGCAGCTTGCCGGCCGGGAATTCAACGTCGAGAACCGGGCCAATCACCTGCCGGACGATGCCTTTGGTGCCGGTGGCAGTAGCAGCAGCCATATGTAAGGAAGTCGCGGGGAGCGCGCAGCGGGAACCAATCCCGCCCGAAGCGGCGCAACCTTACCACTGCGCCTGTCGTCAGGCGGGCGGCCCCGCAGGCCTGTCCAGCCCTGTTCGGTTCCGCGCCATCGCGAGTTCGGTCAACCGCCCCGGCTGCGCCTTGCCCGGTGGGTGGCCGCACCCATAGGTTGGCACTCAAGGCACGCGAGTGCTAACTCGTTGCCAACTGTGGCGTCATTGGCGCCATGCCAATGGTTTCGCAACCTGGTTTCGCAACCCTCATCGCAATCCATCCATGGCTGCTGTTTCCCTCAGCGTTTCCACCGTCAAGCCCCTCGGCGACCGCATCTTCATCAAGGTCTCCGAGTCTGAAGAAAAAACCGCCGGCGGCATCCTGCTGCCCGACACCGCCAAGGAAAAGCCCCAAGTGGGTGAGGTGGTGCAGATCGGCCCTGGCAAGCGCAACGACGACGGCACCCGCCAGGCTCCTGAAGTGAGCATCGGCGACAAGGTGCTGTACAGCAAGTACGCCGGTACCGACATCAAGCTCGGCAGCGACGAGTACGTGCTGCTTTCCGAGAAGGACATCCTGGCCGTCGTCAACTGACGCGCAGCGCCCAGGTTTTCAGTTCATTGAATCCATCAACCCTCACCAGAAACGCTAATGGCTAAGCGCATTATTTATAACGAGCAAGCCCGTCGCGCCCTCGAGAAAGGCATCGACACCCTGGCTGAAGCCGTTGCCGTGACCCTGGGACCCAAGGGTCGTAACGTGGTGCTGGAGAAGAAGTTCGGCGCTCCCCAGATCATCAACGACGGCGTCACCATCGCCAAGGAAATTGAGCTGGAAGACCACATCGAGAACACCGGTGTGGCCCTGATCCGTCAGGCCGCCTCCAAGACCAACGACGCCGCCGGCGACGGCACCACCACCGCCACCGTGCTGGCCCACGCCATGGTGAAGGCGGGTCTGCGCAACGTGGCCGCCGGCGCGAACGCCATCACTCTGAAGAAGGGTATCGACAAGGCCTCCGAGTTCCTGGTCGGCAAGATCAAGGAGCACGCCAAGCCCATCACCGGCAGCAGCGCTATCGCCCAGGTGGGCACCATCTCGGCCGGTAACGACGAGGAAGTCGGCCAGATGATTGCCGACGCCATGGACAAGGTGGGCCAGGAGGGCGTGATCTCCCTGGAAGAAGGCAAGTCGATGACCACCGAGCTGGAGGTCACCGAGGGCATGCGCTTCGACAAGGGCTACATCTCGCCCTATTTCGCCACCGACACCGAGCGCATGGAAGCGGTGCTCGAAGAGCCCTACATCCTGCTTACCGACAAGAAGATCGGCCTGGTGCAGGACCTGGTTCCCGTGCTCGAGCAGATCGCCCGCACCGGCAAGCCCCTGCTGATCATTGCTGAGGACATCGAGAAGGAAGCCCTCGCCACCCTCGTGGTGAACCGCCTGCGCGGTGTGCTGAACGTGGCTGCCGTGAAGGCGCCTGGTTTCGGCGATCGCCGCAAGGCCATGCTCGAGGACATCGCCGTTCTCACCAACGGTCAGCTGATCACCGAGGACGCCGGCCTCAAGCTGGAGAACGCCAAGCTGGAGATGCTGGGCACCGCCCGCCGCATCACCATCAACAAGGACACCACCACCATCGTGGCCGAAGGCAACGAGGTGGCTGTGAAGGCCCGCTGCGAGCAGATCCGCAAGCAGATGGACGAAACCGACTCCTCCTATGACAAGGAGAAGCTGCAGGAGCGTCTGGCCAAGCTGAGCGGCGGTGTGGCCGTGGTCAAGGTGGGCGCTGCCACCGAGACCGAGATGAAGGACAAGAAGCTGCGCCTGGAAGACGCCATCAACGCCACCAAGGCGGCCGTTGAAGAGGGCATCGTTCCCGGTGGTGGCACCACCCTGGCCCACCTGGCTCCCGCTCTCGAGGAGTGGGCTGCGGCCAACCTCTCCGGCGAGGAACTGATCGGTGCCCAGATCGTGGCGTCCGCCCTCACCGCGCCCCTCAAGCGCATCGCCGAGAATGCCGGTGTGAACGGCGCCGTGGTTGCCGAGCACGTGAAGAATAAGCCCTTCAACGAGGGCTATAACGCCGCCACCGGTGAGTACGTCGACATGCTGGCCGCCGGCATCGTGGACCCCGCCAAGGTGACCCGCTCCGGTCTGCAGAATGCCGCCTCCATCGCCGGCATGGTGCTCACCACCGAGTGCATCGTGGCTGACATGCCCGAGAAGAAGGATGCAGCTCCTGCCGGCGGCGGCATGGGCGGTGGCGACTTCGACTACTGATCGCGTGATGGGGTCCTTCGAGACCCCACTCCTTGATGGGCAGCCAGGGCAGAAGGGTTTTCCTTCTGCCCTTTTTTTGTCCGCACACCCAACCGGGCCCATCCATCCCGGCTGTATCGGTTGACACCCTGAAACGCTCTTTTGGTAACGGTTGCTACCAGCTGGAGGCTCGTTGGCCTTCAGGGTGGCGCCTGCTTTTGGCTCAGCTG
This sequence comes from Synechococcaceae cyanobacterium, assembly GCA_947461705.1. GTDB lineage: Bacteria > Cyanobacteriota > Cyanobacteriia > PCC-6307 > Cyanobiaceae > Vulcanococcus. The sequence goes on along the minus strand of CANHMF010000023.1, from coordinate 8,905 downwards.
TGTCGCTGCTGTTTGCAACCGATCTAGCCCTTCGCAGTGCCAACAACGGTTTTGTGCTGGTGAGTGCGGCCCTGGTGCTGATGATGACGCCAGCCCTGGCCCTCTTTTATGCGGGCTTTGTGCGCAGCCGCAACGTGCTCAACACCATGGTGATGAGCTTCACCGCCATGGCCCTGGTGAGTGTGCTCTGGGTGTTGTTCGGCTACAGCCTGGCCTTCTCTCCTGGCAGCGGTCCCCTGGCTCCGTTCATCGGCGGGTTGCAGTGGGCGGGGCTCAGCAATTGGTCGGCTCCCTATGGCGATGGGCAGCTCAGCCACGGTGCTGTGGCCCTGTTCCAGGCCACCTTCGCGATCATCACGCCGGCGCTGATTTCTGGTGCGGTGGTGGAGCGGATGCATTTCCGCGCCTGGATGGTGTTCCTGCTGCTCTGGAGCACCTTTATCTATCTGCCCCTGGCTCACATGGTGTGGGGTCCAGGTGGGTTCCTGGGCAGCTCCGGCCTCGGTGCCATCGACTTCGCCGGTGGCCTGGTGGTGGAACTGGCCTCCGGGGTGGCCGCTGCCGTTGCGGCCCTGGTGGTGGGCCGGCGCCGCAGTGGAGGCGTCGGCTATGCCGCCCCACCCCACAACGTGCCCTTCATCCTGCTAGGGGCGGGCCTGCTCTGGTTCGGCTGGTTTGGCTTCAACGGTGGCAGTGGCCTGGTGGCCGGCAATCTGGCTTCCCTGGCCTGCCTCACCACCAACACCGCCGCTGCTGCCGCTGCCCTCGGCTGGATGCTGCTGGAAACCTGGCAGCGCGGCAAGCCCACCGCCGTGGGCGTGGCCACCGGTGCCGTGGCCGGCCTGGTGGCGATCACCCCAGCGGCCGGCTATGTGAGCCCTCTGGCGGCCGTGCTGATTGGCTTTGCGGCAGCCCTGGTGTGCAGCTATGCCCTGCAACTCAAAAACCGCTGGCGTCTCGACGACAGCCTGGATGTGCTGCCGGTGCATGGCGTTGCCGGCTTGCTCGGCACGCTGCTCACGGGCGTGTTCACGTTGAAAAGCCTCAATCCCGCCGGCGCTGACGGTCTGCTCGTGGGCCAGGTCGGCCAGCTCTGGATTCAGCTCAAGGCTGCAGGATTCACAATTCTGTTTGTTGGGGTGGGCACGTACGTGATTCTTCGACTGATTCGTCTGGTGATGCCGCTGCGGGTGAACGATATTCAGGAACAGCAGGGCCTCGATATCAATGCCCACGGTGAAGAGGCCTACAACAGCGAATTCACTGGTTAATCACGGCTTTGATTGCTCTGGTGACTGCTCTGGGGTTTATTGGTCTTTGGAGCAGTTTCCCTTGAGGATTTCGATCACAAATAATGGATCCTGGAACTCCATCCAGCGAGCCTCAATTTCTTGCCTCTTGTTCCATGAGCCATAGGCTTGAATGTCGCTGACGCTAGTGGGGTTTATTGACTGAAGTTCTCGATAGGCTCTTGATATATAGCTATCGTTGAGAGCGTGGTCTCCCGTGCAGGCCTGCATTACGTGCGTGGCTTCGTGGGCCAAGGTCTCCCAGTACTGGTCGGGATCTTCCTTGTCGATATTGTTGACGCAAATCGTAATTCGGTCAACTTTGTCTTTTTCGAGCTCGTAGAAGCCGTGAATGTTTTTATCTGAGCAAGTTTCTTCTGTGACTGATGTTCCCGTGTTGTTGATTTCTTTGATGAGCGACTCAACGTCTGTCCATGTTCCCGCTGACGCTTTGGGGATGGAGCTGACTGCGAATAAAGTTATGGCTAGTCCTGAGAGCAGCTGCCAAGCCCTTCTGCTATGGCTCATGGGGAGTCATCCCTGATCAGGTATAAACTTTAGTGCTACACCGTTGTTGCAGTAGCGCTTGCCGGTGGGTTTGGGGCCGTCGTCGAACACGTGGCCCTGGTGGCCACCGCAGCGGCGGCAGTGGTATTCCGTGCGGGGCACGATCAGCTTGAAATCGAGCTTGGTCACCACGGCCTTGGGCAGGGGTTGCCAGAAGCTGGGCCAGCCGGTGCCGCTGTCGTATTTGGCCTTGGAGCTGAACAGGGGCAAGCTGCAGCCTGCGCAGGCAAACGTGCCTGGCCGCTTCTCGTTGTTCAGCGCACTGGTGAAGGGGCGTTCCGTGCCCTCCTGGCGCAGCACGTTGTAAGCGGCAGGGCTCAGGCGCTTCTTCCACTCCGCCTCGCTGAGTTGCCACTCGGGATCTGCGGCCTTCGAGGCCGCTTCAGCCGCGCGGCTGCCGATCACCGGAGAGAACAGAGCCCCCAGGGTTGCCAATAAGCCACGACGGGTCATCTCAGAAGCCCTTCAGCCAGCCGGCACTCAAGGCGGTGGCCAGGCCCAGGAAAATGGCCAGCAAGGTCCAGCTGATCCGGTTGAGCGTGGCCTCGGCACTGCGGGCGCTGCTGAACATCGAGCCGCCGCTGCTGGCCAGGCCGCCCATGCCGTCGCCTTTGGGGCTGTGCAGCAGCACGCTGATCACCAGCAGCACGCCGCTGGCCAGCCAGATCCAGGTGAAAACGGTTTGAAGCATGGCGGCAGCCTAGGGGGTGGGCGTGGTGGGTCAGACCCCCAGGGTCTGGGGGATGCGGTTGGGTACGGCGGGACTCCCGGCGGGAACAATCAGGGTTTGGCCGGTCATCCGGGCCGGCTGGGGCAGGCCCAGGATTTCCAACAAGGTGGGGGCGATGTCTGCCAGGCCGCCACCCTCGCGGAGCTGTACAGCGTTGCCATGGCCCGGCAGCTTGCGTTTCTCGCCCTCCACCAGGATCACTGGCACGGGATTGGTGGTGTGGGCAGTCCAGGGGCGGCCATCGGGGCCTTCCATCACCTCAGCATTGCCGTGATCAGCCGTCACCAGCAGGGTGCCGCCCATGCGGTTGGTGGCCTCCAGCAACCGACCAACGCTGTGATCGACGGTGGCGATCGCCTTCATGGTGGCGTCCATCTGACCGGTGTGCCCCACCATGTCCGGGTTGGCGTAGTTGATCACCACCAGGGAATAGATCCCCTTGTTGATGGCGCTGATGCAGTTCTCGGTGAGTTGCTCGGCGGACATGGCCGGGGCCTGGTCGTAGGTGGCTACGCGGGGCGATGGCACCAGGTGGCGGTCTTCGCCGGGATAGGGCTGCTCGATGCCACCGTTCATGAAGTAGGTGACATGCGGATATTTCTCGGTTTCCGCCGTGCGGAATTGACGCAGGCCCGACTCGGACACCACCTGGCCCAGCAGGCCATCGAGGGATTCCGGCGGGAATGCCACGGCTACTGGCAGACCGGCCTCGTACTGGGTGAAGGTGACCACCTGCAGCCCCTCGATGCGGGTGCGCTCGAAGCTGTCGAACTCCGGCAGCACCAGGGCGCGCACCAGCTGACGCACCCGGTCGGGGCGGAAGTTGAAGCAGATCAGGCCATCGCCAGGGCTGATCTGGCCTGGGGCCAGCCGAGTGGGTTCGAGAAACTCATCGGTGACCTCCTCGGCATAGGAAGCCTCCAGCACTTCTTGGGGGCTGAGGGCGGTGATCTCTCCCGGTTCGGTGAGCAGGCGGTAGGCCTTTTCGGTGCGTTCCCAGCGGTTGTCCCGGTCCATCGACCAGTAACGCCCGCAGATGGTGCTGATCCGACCAACCCCCGCCGCGGCGATTTGCTGCTCGATCGTGGCCACAAACCGAGGCGCACTCTGGGTTGGGGTGTCGCGCCCATCGGTGACCAGGTGGATGCAGACATCCTTCAGGCCTCGGCCGGCGGCCCAGTGCAACAGGCCGCCCAGGTGATCCACGTGGCTGTGGACGCCGCCATCGGAACACAGGCCGATCAGATGCAGCGTTCTGCCACTGGTCAGGAGTTTGTCCGCGAGGGCATTGATCGCGGGGTTGTCGGCAATGCTGCCGTCGCGCACGGCCTGGCCGATCCGCACCAGTTCCTGGCGGATGATTCGACCGGCACCGATCGTGAGATGGCCCACCTCGGAGTTGCCCATCTGATCGTCGGGCAGGCCAACCTCCCCACCGCTGGCCTGGATCAGGGTGTGGGGGTAGGCATGCCACAGCGCATCCATCACCGGCGTCTCGGCGGAGCGGATGGCGTTGTGGGCATCGTCGTGGCGGTAACCCCAGCCGTCGAGGATGCAGAGAACGACGGGTGAGACGGGGTTGCGAGTGGAGAAAGCACCGTTCGAGGGACCGGCGCTGTTGGATTCACGATCAGAGGACGAAATTGTTGTCACCCCTTCTTTCCTGCTCTTCTCTGCAACGCGTGCTCTCCCTAACTTACCTCCCTCCCCAGACGGCACTTGTCTGGAGCCTGGTTGCGTCAGCTTTTGTCGACACGGGGATCAGCCCGGCCTGGGTCTGCGCTCCGGCGGCGAGCTGATCGGTGATCCCCAGTACCATCACGCCCCGGCTCGCTGTCATGTCTGCTGATCGCGTGGAGATTCTTTCGGCCCAGGAACTGAGCCGAACCCTCAACCGACTGGCCTCCCAGGTGCTGGAGAGTGTGGCGGACAGTCGTGAGCTGCTGTTGCTCGGGATCCCCACCCGTGGGCTGGCCCTGGCCCAGGTGCTCGCCGCCAGGCTGGAAGTGCTGTGCGGCCATCCGGTGGATCAGGGCAGCCTGGATCCCACCTTCCACCGCGACGATCTCGACCGGGTGGGCACGCGTCTGGCCGCCCCCACCGAGCTGCCCACCGCCGTCGACGGCCGGGAAGTGGTGCTGGTGGATGACGTGATCTTCACGGGCCGTACCGTGCGGGCGGCCCTGGAGGCCCTGCAGGCCTGGGGGCGTCCCCATCGGGTGGCCCTGCTGGCGATGGTGGACCGTGGCCATCGCGAGCTGCCGATTCAGCCTGATTTCTGCGGGCGGGTGGTGCCCACGAGCCGTCAGGAAGTGATTGCCCTCTGCCTCCAGGCCATTGATGGCGAGGAGGGGGTGTTCCTGCTCAAGGCGGAGTAGCCCTCAGGCCACTGCCTCGAGTTCATCGGAGCGGAAGTGGGCCCTGAACCGGCCGAAGGCCACGATCACCGGCAGGGTGGGGCTGATGCTGCGTCCCTTGTAGTCGTTCAGCACCTGGAACACCTCCCCCTGCTGGCCCTGGAGATCAAAGGCCTTGCCGCGGTGTTCGGGATGGTGGAACACCACCACGCTCTGGCAAACCCTCACCTGATCTCCCGGTTGCATGAAGGTCGTGGCGCAAGTGGCGCCATCTTGTCACGGGCCCTCAGCGGCGGCAGGCACTCTCCGGGCCGGCTTCCACCACCTTGCCGCCGAGGTCGCGGCAGGCGGAGGTGAAGGCCTTCCAGTCATCCATGCCCTGGGCGATCTTCTGGTTCACCAAAGCATCGAGCTGATCGGCCGGCACGTTCGACTCGAGCTCACCCCCATGGGAATTGTGTTGCCGCTCATCGGCGCTGCGCAGACCCTCAATGCCCTTGGTGACCTGCTGGCGCTGGGCCTGGGTGTGGCGCTTCCACCAGGGGTGATCGATGCGGTTGAGCGCATCCAGGGCTTCCCACCAGCGCTGCTGTGCGATCAACGCCACTGCCCGTTCCTTCTGGAGCTTGTTGCGGTTCCAGCCCTCGCGCAGGTTGTCGCCGAGGGCGGTGCCCTCGGCGTTGCGATCGGCATGGAGGTTGGCCAGCACCTGCAGCGCACCGCTGAGATCCCCTTGGGCATAGAGCTGCAGGGCCCGGGCCTCCAGCTGTTGTTGCCATGCCACCAGCAGCCGTTGATCCCCGGCGCTGCTGGCCCCGGAGTTCACCAGCTGCAGCTGCAGGCGCAGGGCCTCGGCCCATTGCCCCTGGCGCCAGAGCTCGGCGGCCTTGAGGCGGCGGCAGCGGCCCTGTTCCATCGGTGCCTTGCCCCCCAGCCAGCGCAGGGCCGCCAGCTGTTCGCTATAGCGCAAGCAGTCATCCAACCGTCCGGCCTGGGCGGCCCGTTCCAGCTGGCTGGGCAGTTGCTTCTCCCACCAGTAGGCCGTCCCCACGCCCCCGGCCACCAATCCGAGGGTGATCACCAGCCAGAAGCGCGGGAGCCGGTGCCGGCGGATGGCCAAGGAAGGAGGGTGCTGATGGGACCTGTTCTATGGATTGATGGGCCCGGCTTGACGGGTTCAGGGGCAGCGCCTGTGGCGTCCACTGCCCAGGGCCGGCAGCAGCCAGCCACCAGGCTTCAGCGCACGGGGCCGAGGGTCTGGGCCGGCAGGGCCTGGCCCGTGGCCAGGTCGTCGCCCTCCAGCACCAGCTCCCCGCTGGCCTTGATGCTGAAGCGCAGCCGCAGGCGGTCGTGCCCCTGCTGGCCAGGCGGATCCAGCCGTAATGGCGCGGGTTGCTGCTCCCAGGGACACACCGCCGCCATGCCGGCGGGCCGGCGCCGCAGCCGCGGCAGTCCATCCACGAACACCACTTCGCTGCGCTCGTCGTCGCTGGGTTCCCCCAGCACCAGCTCCAGGGCGTCCTGGTGCTCCCGGCTGCAGGCCAGCACCAGGTCCAAGGGGCGCTCACTGGGCCAGGCCTGGCCCGCCTGAAACAGCGGATGCCAGCGGTGCTCCCCGCTGCGCTGGTCCCAGCAGCGAATGGAGACCCCCCGACTGAGCACGTCCTTCACGGCCACCCCGGGTGTGAGCGCCAGAGCCCCCAGGGCCACCGCCTCGATCGGCCGCTCATCCCGCAGGGGAATGCCGCCGCAGCGCTCCTGCAGCCATTGGCGAATCAGGGGCAGCCGGCTGCTGCCCCCCACGGGCAGCACGGCGTCCAGATCGCGCAGCTGGACGCCCGCGGCGCGGGCGGAGGCCAGCACGCTCTCCAGCAGGGTGTCGAGCAGGGCCAGCAGCCCGTTCTCCCGCAGCAGCGCCTCCAGTTGTGGGCGGCTGAGGCGCAGTTCCCGCGGGGCTGTGCCGGGCCCTGGGCTCCAGAGGCCCAGGGCCTCCGGCTGCTCGCTGAGCTGGCATTTGAGCTGCTCGCAGGCGGCCAGGAGTCCAGCGGGCTGGCTCTGGCCCGTGGCGTCCTGGTCGGGGCAGAGGGTGGCGGCGATCCAGCGGTCGATGTCACGTCCCCCCAGGGCCAGTCCCGCCTTGCCCAGCACCCGGGCGGTGCGCAGGGCCTGGCGGCTGCCATCGAGGTCACGGCCGCCGAAGCGGAGCAGCTGGGCAATGGGGGCGGCTTTGCCTTCTCCGCCTTCAAGGGCCACCAGGGAGAGGTCGATGGTGCCGCCTCCCAGGTCCACCACCAGCACCTTGCTGCCGGCCGGCAGTCCAGCGCCGATGGCAGCGGCGGTGGGTTCATCCACCAGGGCCACCTCCGGCACCTCGAGGCCGCTGGTCACCTCGGTGAGCCAGCGGCGATAACCGCGGTAGCTGTCAATCGGCGCGGTGAGCACCAGCCGGCTGGGGGCCAGGTCTGCGGGCAGCTGCTGCCAGATGCGCTCCATCAGCAGCTTGCCGGCCTGCTCCGGGCTGAGCAGGGCCTCGCCTGCCCGTGGTGGGCTGGCGCCGATCCAGCGCTTGAAGTCGCGCTGCAGTTGCGGGCCGCCTTGCTCCACCAGGCCCGCCTCGAGCACTTGGCGCCCGACCAGGGGGCGCTCACTGTCAGCCTGCTGCAGCCACAGCAGGCTGGGGATCACGCTGGGCGTCCCGCAGCTGTAAGGGGGCAGCTCCAGCAGCTGGGCCGGGCCACCCGTCGCAGGCTGGAAGGCCACCACGGTGGTGCTGCTGCCCAGGTCGATGGCGAGGGTGCCGGCCATGGCCTTCAAAGCTGAAGGGAAAACACTGTCCCCGAGGCCGGCGCGATTGATGGCGCCATGGTGAGACGGGTGGGTGAAGGGAGGAGCATGGATCGGGTCTCTCACGCGCTGTTGTCCTTCTACAGGGAGGATCCGGAGCTGTGTCGGCAGTTGGACCCGCTCTGTGCCTGCCGGCTCTCCCGCGGCTGGGGGGCGCTGCGGATCGAATGCCGCGATCTGGCCCATCGCGAGAAGGTGAATGGGCTGATCACCCTGCTGCGCCCGCCCCTGGAGGCCCTGCAGCTGGCCCGTCAGATCACGCTGGTGGTGCAGGGCCATGAGCCCCTCACCTATCCGGTCACGGTGCCCTTGCCCAGCAGCCTGCTGGCCTAGACTCAAACTAATGGTGAGTGTTTCATGTATCTAGGCGTCGATATCAGCCCCAAGGAGTTGGCCCAGCGAGCCGAGAGCCTGGTGCGCCACTCCAGCAACCGCTACCTCACCACCGTGCGGATTGCCTTCCGGGCCAAGCAGCGCCGCTTCGACGACTTCGATGGTCTGCTCGAGGATTCCATGATCAAGCCCGTGCAGCGCGCCATCGTGGAGCTCAGCGACGAGCAGGACCAGCCCGATCTGCTGCCGGGCTGAGCCACAGTGCCTGCCGGCGGGATCGAAGTCGGCATGGTGCAACGGGAGGGCGAGGGCTGGCGGTTGGCATGGGATGCCGGCCGCCAGCCCTTTTCCGTGTTGATCGGGGGTGATGGCTGGGCCGCGGAGCTCAGCCTCAGCGAGGCCGAAGCCCTGCGGGATGGGGTGAGCCTCCTGGCAGCCCAGCACGCCGACCTGGTGGATCAGTTGATGGCGGAAGAAGCCATCAGCCTCGAGCTCGAACGGCAGCCCTGGTGGATCGGTCTGGAGGGCGATCGCGCCGGTTGGGCCCTACGGGTGGTGCTCACGCCTGGGCCAGGCCAGCGGGCCGTGGAGGGGTGCTGGTCGATGGCGGCCAGCCGGCCGTTCATGGCTGCTCTGCAGCAGTTGCACGGGCAGCCGTGAGGGCCTGGGGGCTGCCACTGAGATTGACCACGAGATGGCCCCTTTGATCAGCAGTGCTGATCACGGCTGTTCTCCCGGATGCGCCCTCAGACTCCCCAGGGTTTTGCCCGGTTTTCCCCAGGGCG
>CANHMF010000022.1 GCA_947461705.1 Synechococcaceae cyanobacterium | reverse complement strand
GACCGCTGCACGATGGCTACCACGGCATCCGCATTCACGGTGCGGATCGCGCCAGTGTCCACGCAGGCGATCTGAAACAGCGAGGGGTCGCTGCTGCGGGCGCCTCCCTCGGTGTGGATCACATGGCCCATCCACCAGTCCGATCTGGCCATCACGGCCACCAGGTCGCCCACCCGCACCGCCAGAAACAGGGGCTGCTGCTCCACGCCCGCGTGTGCGCATCTGCCTCGATAGTACGGCCGTTCTGGTCAGTGGGTCTCGGCCCGTTCCGCCTCGCGGATCAGCCGCTGCACCCGCTCCAGCAGTGATTCGTTGCTCATGCGGCTGTTGAGGCGCTCCACCAGCAGAGGGAAGGCCAGGGGGCCGGGCCTGCTCGTGCGCTCCAGCAACCGTTCACTACCGGCCAGGCGTGTCAGCGCCGCCTCGAGGCGATGGAGCTCCAGTTGCTCCTGCATCACCTCGCGCCGGGCCTGCTCCAGCAGCAGATGCTGCGGCTCGTGTTTCGTCAACACATCGAACAGCAGCGCGGCGCTGATCTGCAGTTGGCCGCCAGTCTTGTTCTGGCCTGGCATGCCCTGGGTCACCAAACCACTCACCTGGGCGATGGCCCGGAAACGCCGGCGGCAGAGTTCCGAGAGGTTCACGGCCTGTTCCAGGTCGGCTTCGAGCTGGCTGAGGTCGAACAGATCGTCGCCGTGGAGCTCCAGCAGTTCATCAAAGGGGTAGCCCTTGGGGGCCAACAGCTCAAAGCCGTAGTCGTTGACCGACACGGTGATGGTGCTGGGGCGATGACGGGCCAGGCGCCAGGCCCAGAGGAAGCCGAGGCCCTCGTGCACGAAGCGCCCTTCCAAGGGGAAGGCGAACAGATGGCTGCCCTCGCGGCTGCGGCACACTTCCATCAGCAGCTGGTGCTGCAGCGGCAGGCGTGAGAGGTTGGCCTGCCGCCGCAGCAGTGGTTCGAGGGCCTGGAGTTCCGGGCTGTCCAGGTGAGCGTTGCCGGCCAAGGCCCGGGCACAGCGATCCACCTCGGCCCGCAGGTGCTGGCTGAGCAGGTCGGAGAGGGCCATTTGGCCGCCTGCCCAGGCGGGAACCGTGGCGCTCTTTTTGGCCGTGGCCTTCACCATGGCGGTCATCTCGCGCAGGCGCACGAACTCCAGTTGGCGGCCGGCGAAGAAGAACACGTCGCCAGGTTTGAGCCGGCCGATGAACGCCTCCTCCACATGGCCGATCACCGCGCCCCGCACAAAGCGCACCGTGATGGAGCGATCGGCCGTGATCGTGCCGATGTTGAAGCGATGCAGCCTCGCGATGGCCTTGTCGAGCACGCGGTAACGGAACGGCTCGCCAGCGGCGGCCGGCTCATCGCCGGCCTCGAGGCGGCAGCGCACCAGTTTGCGGTAGCGCGGGTAGGCCGCCAGGCATTGGCCGCCGTGTTCGAGAAACGCGAGGCACCACTGCCATTGCGCGTCTGTGAGCTGGCGGAAACTCCAGCTCCTCCGCACCGCCGTGAGGGCCTCCTCGGGCAGGAAACCCGGGCCGCAGGCCAGGGTGACGAGGTGCTGGAGCAGCACATCCAGCGGCAGCTGGGGCGGCCGGCGGTGCTCCACCAGCCCTGCGGCCAATCCCCGCCGCATGGCGCTCAGTTCCAGCAGTTCGAGGGCATTGGTGGGCATGAACAGCACCTGGGAGGTGCCTCCCGGCGTGTGGGCACTGCGTCCCGCGCGCTGCAGCAGGCGGGCCAGGTTCTTGGCGGAGCCGATCTGCACCACCCGCTCCACGGGTTGAAAATCCACACCCAGATCCAGGGAGCTGGTGCACACCACCCAGCGCAGCTCACCGGCCTTCACCCGGGCCTCGATCGCCTCGCGCTCGGCCCGGTCGATGGCGCTGTGGTGCAGGGCGAGGAGCCCCTCCATCTCGGGGCAGGCGAACCGCAGGCACTGGTGCCAGCGCTCGGCCTGGTTGCGGGTGTTGGTGAACAGCAGGGTGCTCACTGCCGGATCCATGCCGGCCACCAGCTGTTCATACATGCGCAGTCCGAGGTGGCCGCCCCAGGGGAAGCCATCGATCGAGTCGGGCAGCAGGCTGCGGATCGCCGTGGTTCGCTGCAGGGCCGCCTGGACGATGCGCGGCTGGCCGCGGCCCAGGGCTGCCTGGGCTGCCTCCTCCAGGTTGCCGATGGTGGCACTGATGGCCCAGGTGCGCAGCTGGGGCCGCTGCTGCCGCAGCCAGCTGAGGCAGAGCTCGGTCTGGGTGCCGCGCTTGCTGCCCATCAGCTCATGCCATTCATCGATCACCACCGCCTGCAACTGGCCGAACAGCTTGGTGGCGTCCTTGCTCGCCAGCAGCAGGGAGAGCGATTCCGGCGTTGTGATCAGGATCTGGGGTGGGCTCTTGAGCTGTTTGCTGCGCTCATGGCTGCTGGTGTCGCCGTTGCGGATGGCCACCCGCAGTGGCCAACCCATGGCGCTGATGGGTTGCTCGATGGCCAGGGCTAGATCGCGGCTCAGGGCCCGCAGGGGGGTGAGCACCAGCAACTGCAGGCCGTGCGCCGCCTTGGCCTGGCGCTCCTGCCCAGCCTGAGCCGCCAGCATCTCGGCGATGGGGCCCATCACCGCGGCATAGGTTTTGCCAGACCCCGTGGGCACCTGCAGCAGGCCGCTCTCCCCAGCGAGATAGGCGTGCCAGCACTGGCGCTGAAACGGCATCGGCGTCCAGGCCTGCAGGCGAAACCAGGCCTCGATCGGCGCCAGCACGCTCAAGGCCGCGGCTCCATCAAGGCCAGGGCCGAGGCGAGGCTGTCGGCCTCGGCGGCTGGCTTGTCGCGGCGCCAGCGGCTGATGCGGGGGAAGCGCACGGCAATGCCGCTCTTGTGGCGCTTGGAGGTTTGCAGGCCCTCAAAGGCCAACTCGAACACCTGCAGCGGCTCCACCGATCGCACGGGTCCGAACCGCTCCCGGGTGTGGGCGCGGATCCAGCGGTCCAGTTCGCGGATTTCGCCATCGTCGAGGCCGGAGTAGGCCTTGGCGAAGGTCACCAACTCACCGGCGTCATTCCAGAGCCCAAAGCTGTAATCGGTGTAGAGGTTCGCTCGCTTACCGCTCCCGGCCTGGGCGTAGAGCAGCACCGCATCCAGTTTCAGGGGCTCCAGCTTGTGCTTCCACCAGTGGCCCCGCCGACGGCCCGCCAGGTAGGGGGAGTTCAGCGCCTTCAGCATCAGACCTTCGGCCTTGCAGTGGCGGGCCTGCAGGCGCAGGGGTTCCAGCGCCTGCCAGTCGCCCAGCGCTTGGCAGGGGGAGAGCCGCCAGCGGCCCTGCAGCTCGGCGGGGGCCGTGCCGTTCCAGTGCTGATGCAGCTGGTCCAGCCACTGTCGTCGCTCCCTCAAGGGGTAGGTGCGGACATCGACGCCCTGGCGCTCCAGCAGGTCGTAGGCCACAAAGGCGGCCGGGCACTCCCGCTGCAGGGCCTTGCTGGGTGCTTTGCGGCCCAGCCGCCGCTGCAGGTTGGCGAAGGATTCAGGGGCCTCAGCCTCCGGATGCCACACCACCACTTCGCCATCCAGCACGGTGCCCTGGGGAAGGCTGGAGGCCAGGTTGATCAGCTCGGGGAAGGCCTCGTTGATCAACTCTTCTCCACGGCTCCACAGGCTGGATCCTGCGCTCCGCTGGATCAGTTGGCCGCGGATTCCGTCCCACTTCCACTCCAGTTGCCAGTCGGACGGCTCGGTGCCGGCCAGCTGGCCAGGCTCGAGGGGGCTGGCCAGAAAAAAGGGATAGGGCCGCCCCGATAGCTCCTCGCCCTCCCCCGCCGGCGCGATCAGGGCCTGGAAGGCGGCGGCAGAGGGTTCGAAGCCTCCCATCAGCCGGTGGGCCAGCAGGGCTTCATCCAGCCCGGCGCTGCGGGCCAGGCCGCGGGTCACCAGACCGGTGGAGACGCCCACCCGAAAGCCACCGGTAAGCAGTTTGTTCACCAGCAGCAGTTCGCTGGCTGTCAGGGTGGCCCAGCAGTGGCGCACGGCCTCAGCCTGGGCGGTGGGCTCCAAGGCTGCGAGTTGGGGGAGCCGTTCGGCCATCCAGGTTTCGAGGGCATCGGCCTCGTTCGTGGCCTGCGGCGCTGGATGGGGCCAGAGCAGCGCCACGGTTTCGGCGGAATCCCCCACCTGGCTGTGGCAGGCCTCGAACAGCCAGTCGGGCAGGGCGGTGGCTTCCTGGCAGATCTCGCGCAACCGGCGGCCGCTGATCAGTCGCCGGCGCCGTTTGCCCAGCAGCAGGGCCAGGGCCCAGGCGGCATCGCCCGGGGGTACGGAACGGAAATAGTGCGCCAGCCGCTCCACCTTGGCGTTGGTGCCCGCGGTGCGGTCCAGGTCGTCGAACAGGGCTGCAAACTGCCTCACAACGGTTCCGCCTGGTCGTCACGACCCGTGCGTTCGGCTTCGAAGTGCCCGGCCAGGGGCGCAGCGCTGATCCCTTCCACCTCCCGCAGGTAGCGGGCGAGCACGTCGCTTTGGCCGTGGGTCACATACACCTGCTGGGCGCGGCTCTGCTGCACCGTGCGCACCAGTCCCCCCCAGTCGGCATGGTCGCTGAGCACAAAGCCGCGTCCGTAGCCCCGGCGCCGCCGCGCGCCGCGCACGGCCATCCAACCACTCACGAAGGCCGTCTGGGCGCCGGCCAGCTGGCGCATACCCGTGCCGCGCTGGGCAGCTGGGGGGGCAATCAGCAACCGGCCCGCCAGGGACGCCCCGCGGGGCAGGCTGCTCAGGGGCGCCGTGGGCGGCATGGCGACCCCGGCCTCTCGGTAGCTAGCCATCAGGTTCTGCACGGAGCCGTGCAGCAGCACCTCGTTCTCCACGCCGATGGCGGCCAGTTCCGCCAGCAGCCGCTGGGCCTTGCCGAAGGCATAGGCAAACAGCACCGATGGGCGATCGGGCGCCTGCTGCCACCAGGCCTGGATCTGGCGGGCCACCTCGGTGCCGCTCTGCCAGCGGTAGATCGGCAACCCAAAGGTGGCCTCCGTGATGAACACATCGGCTGTCACGGGCTCAAAGGGGGTGCAGCTGGGGTCGGGGCAGCGCTTGTAGTCGCCGCTCACCAGCCAGCTCTCGCCGCCGGCCTCGAGCCGGATCTGGGCGCTGCCCAGCACATGGCCGGCCGAATGGAACGACACGCGCGCGTCGCCGATGGCCAGCACCTGCCCGTAGTCCACCGGCAGCAGGCGGATGTCCTGTCCCAGGCGCTGGCGCAGGATGCCTTCACTGCTGGCGATGGCCCAGTACTCGCCGCAGCCAGGCCGGGCATGGTCGGCGTGGGCGTGGGTGATCAGAGCCCGGGGTACCGGACGCCAGGGGTCGATCCAGGCCTGCGCAGCGCGGCAGTAGAGGCCCTGGGGGGTGAGCGTCAGCAGGCCGTCGGCGGGGAGGGGCATGGCCCCGCGTCAGCGGCTCATCTCCAGCATCTTCTGGATCGGCAGCAGCGCCCGCTGGCGCATGGCCTCCTCCAGTTCGATCGCCGGAGCCATGCTGTGGAGGCACTGCCACAGCTTCTCGAGGGTGTTCAGCCGCATGTAGGGGCAGGCATTGCAGCTGCAGCCATCGGCGCCCGGCACCTCAAAGAACGGCTTGTGGGGCACCGCCTTGCGCATCTGGTGCAGGATCCCCGGCTCGGTGAGCACGATGAAGCTCTCCGCGGTGCTGGCCTCGGCTCGGTGCAGCAGCTTGCTGGTGGAGCCGATGAAATCGGCCAGGTCCAGCAGGTGCTGCTGGCACTCCGGGTGGGCCAGCACCTCGGCACCGGGATGCTCGAGCTTGAGCTGCAACAGGGCTTGCTCGCTGAAGGTTTCGTGCACGATGCAGCTGCCGGGCCAGAGGGTGAGCTCCCGGCCGCTCTGGCGTTGCACCCAGCGGCCCAGGTTCTGATCGGGGGCGAACAGGATCGGCCGATCGGCCGGCAGCTGCTGCACCAGGTCCACGGCGTTGCTGCTGGTGCAGATCAGGTCGCTCTGGGCCTTCACTGCCGCCGAGCAGTTGATGTAACTCACCACCAGGTGGTTGGGATGGGCCTCCCGGAAGCTGGCGAAGGCATCGGCGGGGCAAGCGTCCGCCAGGGTGCAGCCCGCCTCGAGATCCGGCAGCAGCACCGTTTTGTCTGGGCTGAGGATTTTGGCGGTCTCGGCCATGAAGTGCACGCCGCAGAACACGATCACCTCCGCATCGGTGGCGGCGGCCTTGCGGGACAGTTCCAGGGAATCGCCAATGAAGTCCGCGATGTCCTGGATGGCGGGGTCCTGGTAGTAGTGCGCCAAGATCACGGCCTTGCGCTCGTGCTTGAGCGCAGCAATGGCCGCCGGTAGCTCGGCGGGGGGCGGGCAGGAGCCTGCCGCAGGATTTCTGCCGCTGCCCTGGGCACCCAACGCTGTGTTCTGAGCAGCCGCGAAAACCAACCGAATCCTCAGCTAGTGCAGGATGGCAAGAGCCTAGGCATCAGGTTGTCAGATCTCCGCATCGCCATCGCCGGAGATCTCCACGGCCAGTGGGACGCCAC
The DNA here is from genome assembly GCA_947461705.1 of Synechococcaceae cyanobacterium. Classification (GTDB taxonomy): domain Bacteria; phylum Cyanobacteriota; class Cyanobacteriia; order PCC-6307; family Cyanobiaceae; genus Vulcanococcus. The sequence goes on along the minus strand of CANHMF010000022.1, from coordinate 14,249 downwards.
CGATGAGCGCCTGCTTGAGCTGATTGCTCCCGATGCACTCCTGGTGGTGGGCGATCTCAGCGACGGCCACCAGCAGATTCCGGCCCGCTTGTCGCGGCTGCAGTTGCCCCTGGCCTGTGTGCTCGGCAATCACGACACCGGTCGTGACTCCAGTGGTCGCACCCTGCAGCGCCAGCTGGCGGCCCTGGGCGATCGGCACTGCGGCTGGGGGCTGCGGGAGTTGCGGCCGCCGGGCCTGGCGGTGGTGGGCGGCCGCCCCGCCAGTGCCGGAGGCGGCTTTCATCTGAACCAAGGGGCCCAGGCGGTGTTCGGGCCGGTGAGCCTGGAGGAGTCCGTGTCACGCATCGTGACGGCTGCCCTGGCTGCTGACCCGAGCCTGCCCCTGGTGTTATTGGCCCACAGCGGTCCCACGGGGCTGGGCAGTGCCGCTGGGGATCCCTGCGGCCGCGACTGGAAGCCACCCGCCTGCGACTGGGGTGATCAGGACCTGGCCCTGGCGATTGAGCGCATCCGCCGTCGCCGGCCCGTGCCCCTGGTGGTGTTTGGGCACATGCACCACCGGCTCAAGCGGGGCCAGGGCGACCGGTTGAGTTTCTGCCGGGATCGGGCAGGAACCGCCTACCTCAACACGGCCTTTGTGCCCCGCCACGGCACCGACGACCGCGGCCGACCCCTACGCCATTTCAGCTGGGCGGTGTTTCGCGATGGTGAGCTGGGGGAGGTGAGCCACCGCTGGTATTCCCCGGAAGGGGAGCTGCTCTACCGGCAGGTGCTGGCTGCGCCGCTGGCCGCCAAGCAGCTCACGCCATGCTGATCCTGGCCTGCGTCAGTGGCCATGGTTTTGGCCATGGCTCGCGGGTCGCGTCGGTGCTCACGGCCCTGCATCAGCTCCAGCCCGATTGGCGTCTGGTGCTCTCCACTCCGCTGCCGGAGGCATTTCTGCAGCTGGCCTTCGGCCCGGTGCCGTTTGAGCTTCGCCCTTGCCGCTGGGATGTGGGGGTGATTCAGGCGGACGCCCTCGGCGCTGATGGTCCGGCCACGCTCACGGCCCTGGATCAGCTCCAGGCAGCCCTGCCGGCCCAGCTGGAGCGCGAGGCGCAGTGGCTGAGGCAGCAAGGCCAACCGGTGCTGGTGCTCGCGGATGTGGCGCCTGCGGCCGCCGATCTGGCCGCGGCGATCGGGGCGCCTCTGGTGTGGATGGGCAATTTCGGCTGGGATGCCATCTACGGCCCCATGGGTGGAGCCTTCAGCGTCTGGGCGGAGCGGGCTCTGGCCCTCTACCGCCGCGGCCAGGCCGTGATCCGCTGTCCCTTCGCCATGGCAATGGACTGGGGCCTGCCCCACCACGCCGTGGGCCTCACCGCAGGACGGCCCCGCCAGGCGGCCAGTGATTTGGCCAACAGCCTGCAGCTCGATGCTCCGCGGGAACGCACGGTGATGGTGGGGTTTGGTGGCATGGGTTTCGCCCTGGATCCCCAGCTGTTTGCCCGTTGGCCCCAGCACCGTTTTCTGGCCAGCGATCCGGCCCTGGCTTCGGCTGCCCCGAATGTTCGCCTGATGCCGGCGCAGCTGCGGCCCCTCGACCTGATGCCCCTCTGCGGCCGGATCATCACCAAACCGGGCTACAGCACCTTCTGTGAGGCCATGGCCCTTGGGGTGGGCCTTCATCTGGTGCACCGTGAAGGATTTGCCGAAGCCCCGGTGCTGGAGGCAGCCCTGCAGCGCCACGCCCCCCACCGGTTGCTCACACGCTCCCAGCTGCTCGTTGGCGACTGGCAGCTCGACCAGCCCCTCTTGCCAGCCACGGGTCCGGCCCTCGACCCTGAGGGACACCAGCAGGCCGCGGTGGTGTTGCGCCAGCTGGCCTTGCAGTTCACTGCCTGAGTGGAACTGCTGCAGATCTGCGCGATTTCAATAGCGATCAATCGTGATCTCTCGCTGTTGTGAACTGATGACGCGTTCGTCAAACACAGCCGCAAAAATGTATTCTTCACTACAGGTGGACACCTGTATGACTGTCACTAATAAGATTTCGTCTGGGGGATTTGTTTGACAAACTCTCTGCAACCAATTCTTTAATGCGTCTCTCCTCGTCCTCCTGCCTTTGTGGTATGGGAATTGTGGTGAGTCTGAATCTGGTTAATCCGTCCACCCAGTCTTTTGTCCGCCGCTTTCGTCCTCGAAACCGTCTGGCTCAATCGATTTCTCGGCTCAACTTGCGCCTGGCGCCATTCACTGGTGTCATGCATGGTTTGGCTCGGGACGGCAGTCCTTCGCGATGCATGGTTTGCTGAGTTCTGCTCTTCGTCGCCTCCCCAGCCCGTTCGTGCCGGCTTCGATCGCGCTGGGGTGCTCCCTCTCCCTGCTTCTGCCCCAGGCCCCTGTTCGGGCCGCGGCTGATCAGCAGGAGGTGCCGCCGACAGACTCTTCTCGCTCGCTCGCTCCGTCCCTCGAACTGGTGCCGCGACCCACCCAGGTGGCCCTGCGCGATGCCCCTGGGCCGGCCGAGACCGCTACGGCCAGCAGCACCTATCCCATGACGCCGGAGCGGCGGGCGCTGCTCAACACCATTCGCTTCGCGGAAGGCACCTGGGCCCGGGGCGCAGATCTCGGCTACCGGATCATGTTCGGCGGGGGCCTGGCTCCTCACCTGGAGCGCCACCCCGATCGGGTCAACTACTCCGGCGGTTATGCCAGTGCCGCTGCCGGCGCCTACCAGTTCATGCCCTTCACCTGGGCCCTGGCCAGCCGCAGCCTGCGCCTGCAGGGTTTTGGCCCCCACGTGCAAGATCAGGCAGCCCTGTTTCTGATCCAGCGCCGCGGTGCCTTGGAACTGGCCGATCGGGGTGAGTTCACCCCGGATCTGGCCGCCAAGCTGGCCCCCGAGTGGGCCTCGTTCCCCACGTTGGCCGGCCGCAGCTACTACGGCCAGCCCGTGCAGCGCTATGCCCTGCTCAAGAGCTTCTACGAGCGCAACCTCTCGGACCTGCGTGCCGGTGCCGGCGTGCCCGCCACCGTGGCCCAGGCCCCCCGTTGCCTGCCGGTGGAGTCCCTGCGCTGCAAACTCGAAGCGCTTGAAGCCATGGGCCCCCGCAGTAAACCCCTCGGCATCTGACCCGCTTCAGGTCTCGCCGTCCTTGAGCTTGGCCTTGCCGACGGTGTTCTGGGCGATCAAGTAAGCCACGGCAATGGCCCCCACGAAGCCCAGGGCATTGCGCAGCAGGGGAAGTAAGTCGTGGGTGCGGGTCACGATCGGGGCTACCCCGAACACGCCAAACAGAATCACCCACAGGGGGGAGAGCAGCAGCACCCAGGCCCACTCCACCTTGTGCTCCGGCTTGCGGGGATAGGCCGCAAATCCCACGATCAGGCCCCCCAGCACTGAGGTGGCCAGGGTGAGCACCCATTGCTCATTGGGCAGCCCCGGCACCACCTGGCAGCCGCCCCGGTCGAGGCAGGTTTCCACCGCCGCCAGGGAGTCCACGATGGCCGCATCTTGGCCGTGGTCGCGCACGTAGTACTGGTTGCCGAAGCGCGTCTGCAGCTCCACCCAGTAGGTGCGCGGCATCAGGGCGAACAGGGCATCCCCCACGTTGAAATTGAGCAGGTTGCCGCCGCGCTCATCGGCCACCAGCAGCAGGCTGCGCTCATCCAGGCCCCAGAACTCCTTCACCGCCAGGCCGGGGGTGCGGTCGTACTGGGTGAGCACCCGCAGTTTCCAGCCGCTGCGCTGCTCCACCTCGTTGAGGTGCTGCTCCAGGCTGCTGCGCTGCTGGTCCGTGAGGATCTTGGCCAGGTCGATCACCGGCGTGGGGTGATCGGGAAGCAGGTCGGGATTGTCGTAGGCCGCGGCAGGGGCCACGCCCAGGCTGAACAGCAGAGCCAGGCCCAGCACGGTGGTGACCAGGCTGGCGGTGGCTCGCGTCCAGGCCCGCTGGAGAGTTAGACGAAGAAACTCCCGCGGGCCCATGGCAACTGCTTCAGTGGCCAGCATTCTCCCTGAGTTGAGCCCATCCCCGTGACTCCCCTCCCGGCCGCACCCCCTTGGTTGGCCCTGCGCCTGGAGCAGGCCGGTGGCGCCGTGCCGTTTTCCACCTACATGGACTGGGCCCTGCACGATCCCGAGCATGGTGCCTATGGCAGTGGCCGGCTGCAGGTGGGCCCCCGCGGCGATTTCGCCACCTCGCCATCCCTCGGCCCCGATTTCGCCGCCCTGCTGGCCCCCCAGCTGGTGCAGTGGCTGCAGGAGTTGGCTGAGCAGCATCCCGCTCAGCCCCTTGCCTTGGTGGAGACGGGACCGGGAGAAGGTGACTTGGCCCTGCAGTTGGCCGAGGCCCTGGCCGAGGACTGGCCCGCGTTGGCGGCACGCACCTCCCTGGTGCTGGTGGAGCCCAATCCGGGCATGGCGGCCCGCCAGCGCCAGCGCCTGGCCACCTGCCCCCTGCCCTGCCGATGGGTGAGCCTGGCGGAGCTGGCCGCCGCCCCCGTGCTGGGCGTGGTGCTGGCCCACGAGGTGCTGGATGCCCTGGCGGTGGAGCGGATTGTCTGGGACGGGGCGCTCTGGCGCCAGCAACTGCTGCAACTCCACCAGGGTCTGCTGCGGCTGGTGCCCGGCGAACCCCTGGGTCCGGAGGCCGAGGCGCCACTCACAGCCCTGGGGCTCCTGCCGGCCAACCCCCAGCGTCCGCCTGGCTGGACCACCGAGTTGCATCCGGGTCTACAGCCCTGGCTTCAGGCCGCCGCGGCTGGCCTCAGTGCCGGGCGGTTGCTCGTGATCGATTACGCCCATGAGGCCTGGCGTTACTACGCGCCCCAGCGCGCCAACGGCACCCTGATGGCCTACCGCGGCCAGCAGGCCAGCGATGATCCGCTGCTGCACCCCGGCCACTGGGATCTCACGGCCCATCTGTGCATCGAGAGCCTGGAGGCGGCAGGGGTTGCCACGGGGTGGTCGCTGCTGGGGCAGCGGCGCCAGGGCGAGGCCTTGCTGGCCCTGGGCCTGGCCCAGCGGCTCCATGGCCTGCAGCACCAATTCGCGGACCAGCTCGCCGATCTGCTCAGCCGCCGGGAAGCGCTGCTGCGGCTGGTGGACCCCATGGCCCTGGGGGACTTCCGCTGGCTGGCCTTCTCGCGGGGCCCTGCGGGCGCGATGCCGTTGTTCCTCCAGGATCCGTCCCTGGCTTAGCGCGAGCGATGGCTGTGTCGGGACTGTCCAGGAATGGTGCACCACGGTGCACCATTCCTGCAGACGTGCCCATCCAACGGTCAGCCCAAGGCGGCCAACACCGCACGGATGGTGCCGGCGCTCACGTCGTCGCGGATCTCCACCCTGCCCAGGCCGGTGGGCAGCACGAAGCGAACTTTGCCGTCGCGCACTTTTTTGTCTCCCTGGAGGCACGCCAGCACGGCATCGGGATCCAGATCGGGCCAGGCCAGCGGCAGGCCGGCGGCGGCGATCACCGCTTTCTGCCGGCTCTGGTCCTCCTGGCTCCAGAGGCCCATGGCCAGGGACACCTCCCCGGCGGCGATCATGCCCAGACCCACGGCTTCCCCGTGCAGGTAGGTGCCGTAGCCACAGAGGGCTTCCACCACGTGGCCCAGGGTGTGGCCGTAGTTGAGGATCGCCCGCAGGCCGCCTTCGCGTTCATCCGCCGCCACCACCTGGGCCTTGGCGGCGGCGGAGCGCTCCAGCAGGCTCTGCAACCGCTCGGTACCAACGCTGGCGAGGCTGGATAGGCCCGCTGCGGGCTCATGCTCGGCGGCGGTGAGCAGATCGCTGAACAGCTCGGCATCGCCGATCACGCCGTACTTGATCACTTCGGCCATGCCGGCCCGGAATTCCCGCTCCGGCAGGGTGGCCAGGGTGGAGGGATCGATCAAAACCAGCCTTGGCTGGTGAAAGGCGCCGATCAGGTTCTTGCCGCCCGGGTGGTTCACGCCGGTCTTGCCGCCGATGGCGGCGTCCACCATGGCCAGCAGGGTGGTGGGCACCTGCACCACGGCGATGCCCCGCAGCCAGGTCGCGGCGGCGAAGCCCGCCATGTCGCCCACCACGCCGCCGCCAAGGGCCACAATCAGCGAGCCACGCTCCAACTTGCGGGCAAAGGCGGCGTCGTGAATCTGCGACACCGTGGCGGGGGTCTTCTGGTCTTCGCCGGCCTCAATCACCAGGTCACTGGCCGCGAAGCCACTGGCGATCAAGCTCTGCAGCACGCTGGCGCCGTAGTGCTGGTGCACCACCGGGTTGGTCACCACCAACACCTTGGTGCCCGCCTTGAAGCCGCGGCCACGTACATGCTCCCCCAGCTGGTGCAGGCCGCCGTCACCGATCACGATCGGATAGGGGTTGGCGCTCAGGGCCACCTCGATGGTGCGGGAGGAGCACGCAGCGGCAGCAGTCATGAGGGGCTGTGGGACGGCCAGAGGTGTTGAGGCTACGGGGCCAGGCCGATGTCCTCACGCCAGATCTCGGGTTTCTTGCGCTGCAGGCGCTCCATCAGGGCGATGCACAGGGGATCGTCCAGGCAGTCGATGGCGCTGCCGGCCTGCTCCAGCGATGTCTCCGCCCCCTGGTAGCTGCGTCGCTCACCGAATCAGTACCCGCCGGAAGCCCAGCAGCACCGCCGTGCCACTGCACATTGGGCAGGGCGAGAGGGTGGTGACGAGCGTGAGCTCGCGCCAATCCCGACGCCGACCGGCATTGCGGATGCACTGGCTTGCGTTCTTGGCTCATGGTCCGAGCGCCTGGCCCCAGGTGCTGACATCCTTTGGGGCGGGTGAGCAGTCGCCTCACCGGCAGAGTCTGCGATCCCCAGCTCCATGTCGACCCACTTCCTCCAGCGCATTGCCGCCGGTTCCCTCGGTCTGGCCCTGGCCGGCCTGTTGAGCCCTGGCCTGATGCTGCCCGCCAGAGGCGAGGTGGGGACCCCCCAGGTGGGGAGCCGGCCCGTGAAGGTGGCGGCTGTGGATTTCATCCCCGCGTGGGGCGATCGCGATGGGAATATTCGCCGTCTGGTGCAGGCAGCGGAGCGCGTTGCGGCCGCGGGGGTGCAGTACGCCGTGTTTCCCGAAACGGCGATCAGCGGCTACGACTTTGCCGATCCCGCCCAGTTGGCACCCTTCGTGGACACCATCCCGGGCCGGGCCACCGCGGCCCTGCTGCCGGTGCTGAAGCGCACAGGGATGCTCATGAGCGTGGGCATCGCCGAAAAGGACGCCAACACGGGCATCTTCTACAACACTGCGGTGTTGATGGGACCTGAGGGGATCATCGGCAAATACCGCAAGAACGGCCTCAATGGCCAGGATGTGCAACTGTTCGGCCCGGGCGATACCGATGTCGGTGTATTCGACACACCGATCGGTCGCATCGCCCTGATCATCTGCTACGACGACACCTACTGGCAGTACGACCGGTTGGCCGCCCTGCGCGGTGCGCAGATCATCGGCTGGCATTCGGTGTCGGATCGGGTGATGCCCGGTACGCCGCCGGCGAAGGCCAAGGCAAATCACTCCACCGTGGCCAGCGTGCAGCACATGAGTGCCCTCAACGGTCTGTGGGTGATCGGCGCCACCCGCAGCGGCATTGAGCGCAATCCGATCAATCGCAGCCAGCTCTATTACAACGGCGGCTCGAGCATCTGGTCGCCCCAGGGCCGCAAACTCGTTCAGGCACCGGTTGTGCCTCCGGTAGAACTGCCTCCCGGGTTGAACGGCATCTTTGCCACCACGATCATCCCGGCCGAAGCCGATGCGGTGCGCGAACAGCGGTTGGCCGCCCGCCGTCCTTCCCTCTACAACCCTCTGCTGGCCCTTCGCCGTGCACCCGTCGACACCACGGCCACGGCGACGACGCGCCCGGTGCAGTTGGCCGCCGCCCAGTGGACCGGTGATGCCTCACTCCTGGCCAGCAGCCAACCGCAGGCCCAGGAGCTGCTGGTGCTTCCCGAGCTCTCCGGGTTGCCCCGCGGTCTGACGGCCGCTGAGATCGTCCGCCGAGGGGAGCCGCGCGGCGGCGCCTTTGAGCAGCTGTTGGCCCAGCGTGCCAAGGCCGGCAACGGCTACTTGGTGGGGAGCTATCCCGAGCGGGATGGCTCCCGGGTGTTCCACACAGTGGTGTTGGCGGGTCCCATCGGCACCATCCTGGGCCGCTACCGCGCCACCCATCTCAGCGCTGCCGAGCAGGCCTGGGCCACCCCTGGTGATGCGCCGCTGGTGGTGGCCACGCCGCTGGGTCGCATTGGCTTGGCCACGGCCGCCGACCTGGCCGTGATTGAGGTCACGGGGCTCTACCAAACCCTGCGCACCGACGTGCTGGCGGTGCCTTCCGGTGATCCCACGGCGTTGAAGGTGGAGATCGATCCCAGGCTGTATGCGGTGAGCGATCCGCCCACCGGCCGAGCCGAGCTCCATCCCTACTTGGCCGCCAAGCTCGGCCAGTTCTGGCTGGTGAGTGGCGGGCGGCGCCTCGGTGCCTCCACGGCCTCGGGGATCTATGGCCCTGAACCGGTGGTGCACACCCCCACCCTCACCGCCGCCGCCACTGCGGATGTGGTCCGCTACCGCACGGTGGTGCCGGCGACGGGCACCTGGATCAACCAGCAGCAGCTCATTGATGGCCAGCGCAACGATCTCTTCAAACCTCTGGTGCTCGATCCTGAAAATGCCTGTTTTCAGCTCTGGAAGCGGGCAGGGCGTGGCCGCGTGAGTTGTCCATGAGCGGTCTGCGTTCTCCACTGCTGGCAGCACTGCGCGGCTGGCTGTTGCTGGGTCTGCTGCTCGGGCTGGTGCTGTGGCCCTACCAAGCCATCTCGGAACTCGGTTTCAGGCTGCAGCGTGGGCTGTGGCTGGCGGTTCAGCCCCAGCCCCTGATCGGCTGCGTGGTGGTGTTTGCTGCCACCAGCCTGTTGGTGCTTCTGGCCTGGGGGCCGCTGGCCGCTGGCCGCGGTGGCGGCACGGCTGCCCTGCTCGCCCTCGATCGCGCATCCCACGGCGAGCGCAGCGCTCGTGAGGCCGTCTGGTTGCAGGAGCTCAGCCTCACCACCCAGCTGCGGCGCCTGCCCTTGATGCTGCTCACCCACCTGGGGGGCTTGGCCGTGGGGGTGGAGTCGCCCTCGGTGGCACTTGGGGCGAGCGTGCTTCTGGCGATCCGCCGGCGCTGGCCCGGTGTTCAACTGCTGGCCTCGCTGCCGCCGCAGCTGGTGGCCGTGATCGGCGGCGCAGCCGGGCTGGGGGCGGCGTTTCGCTCTCCCCTGCTGGCTGTTGCCTACGGGTTGGAAGAGCTGGGCCAGCGCAGCGGCCTGCCGCTGGTGCTGCCGGCGCTGCTGCTCGCGGGCAGTGGCACCCTGCTGGCCACCACTATGGGCCAGCCGGCCCGCTTGCCGGGTCTTGAACTCGGGGCCCTGGCACCGGGGGTGTGGGGCTGGGTCGTGCTGATCACCCTGGTGGGAGCCGCTGCTGGAGCCCTGTTCGTGCGCTTGCTGCTGCCGGCGGCGGCCTGGGTGAAACGCCTGCTGTCGCAGCGGCTGCTGGTGGGTGCGCTGCTGTTGGCCGCCAGCCTCACGCTGCTGGCGCTCCTCAGCCAGGGCCTGAGCCTCAACGATGGTTCCCTGTCCCTGGCTGCGGCCCTCTCCGGTGAATCCGTGGGCTCCCCGCTCCTCTGGCTGTGGCGCCTGCTCGCCAGTGTCCTCAGCCTGGCCCTGGGGGCACCCGGTGGCCTGATGCACGACAGCATGAGTCTTGGTGCCCTGTTGATCAGCCCGCTGCAGGGTTTGCCTGGGCTCACCAGCAACGACCTGGCCCAGCTGGCGGCGGTGGGCGCCACGGCCCTGTTCGCTGCGGCCCATGGCACGCCGCTGTTCTGCGCCGCCTTCGTTTTCACCCTCCAGGGTGATCCAGTCCTGCTGCCGCTGCTGTTGCTGGTGGCAGCGATCGCGGCAGCCTTGGGTGAGCGCTGGCGCGGCGAGGGCTGGAATGATCACCAGGTGCGGGTCCTGCTGGATGCGCAGCCCAGTGCCCCTCAGAACCCCAGCGCCACGCCATCGAGCCGGTGATCCACGCCAGCTTCGAGGCTGGTGCACTGGCCTTGAGCATCGCGATGGAGGCGCACCATCTGGGCACCCCCTTTGAAGCCCACGAAGCCATAGGAATCGCCGAGTTGATGGCCGCGGGCCACGAGCTCATTCCCCAGTTCAGGGTTGAAGGTGGGATCGATGTGAACCGCACCGCTCTGCATGATCAACTTGAAGCGGGGTGCATCCACCGCTTGCTGGGGATTCATGCCCAGATCGAGGGCGTTCACGAGGATCTGCGTGAGTCCCTGGGGGTGGGCATTGCCGCCAATCACGCCCATCACGACTTCAGGCAGCCCATCACGCAGCACCATCGCCGGCAGGATCGAGTGGCGCGGTCGGTGGCCGGGCGCGAGGGCATTGGGATGGCCGGGCTGGCTGGAAAACTGCGTGGCCCGGTTGTTGAGCAGCACGCCCGTGTCGCCCGCCACCAGTCCTGAGCCGAACAGTCCGCAGATGCTGGTCATCAACGACACGGCATTGCCCTCCGCATCCACGGCGCACACGTAGCTGGTGTCGCCCGAAGTGGCCCCCTGCGGCCTGGTGGCTGGCCGGGCCCGGTTGGCGATGCGGCTGCGGGCTGCGGCCAGGCCGTCCTGACTGAGGGCCTGCCGCACCTGCTCCAGCATCTCGGGGGTGGGCTCACCCACCACGTCGATCGCCAGCTCAAAGCCCAGGCGGATCGCCTCAATTTGGTGGTGCAGGCGCTCTGCCTCATCCATCGACGCCAGCGGCAGGCCGTCGAGGATGCCCAAGGCATGCAGAGCCACCACCCCCTGGCTATTGGGCGGCAGTCCCAGCACCGCCCTGCCGCGGTAGCCCACGGTCAGAGGCTCGACCCATTCGGTGCCGTGCTGCTGGGCGGCCACGTCGGCCACGGTGGTGGGCACGCCGCCTGCGCTGATCGTGTGGGCGATCGCTTCGGCCACGGGCCCCTCGTAGAAGCCCTGGCGGCCCTCCCGGGCCACGCGCTCCAGGGTGGCCGCCAGTTGCGGCAGTCGCATCAGCTGGCCGGGCTGCGGTGCGCTGCCATGGGGCAGAAACAACTCGCGCAGTTGCGCCGATGCGTTGTTCCCCATCAGTGCGGCGCCAACGCCCCAGAATCCTGCGATCGATTCGCCCACCGGATAGCCCTCTCGGGCGTAGGCGATCACCGGTTCCCACAGCTGCTGCAACGACTGCGTGCCGAAGCGCTCCAGCAACGTGCACCAGCCATCCACGGCGCCTGGAATGGTCACTGATGCCGCACCGTGCTCCGGCATCACCGGCACCGGCCCCACCCGCTCAAGGCTGGCGCCGCTCGGGGCCCTGCCGCTGCCATTGAGGCCGAACACCTGCTGGTCTTTCGCGGACCACACCAACACCATGGTGTCGCCGCCTAGGCCGCTCATCATTGGTTCGGCCAGAGCCAGCATCCCGGCCATGGCCACAGCAGCATCAGCCGCATTGCCGCCCTGCTCCAACACCCGCAGGCCCACCCGGGTTACCAAGGGCGAGCTGGAGGTGGCCATGGCGCGCCCTGCAAACACGGGCGAGCGGCGATGCAGAAAGGCAGGGCTGACCATGGCGGAGGAGGAACCAGCCGCAGCTTGACAAACCTGGGCGCTTGGTTGGCCCGGGCCTGCCTTGGTCAGAAGCGAAGGCGAGCTGAAATCCCAGCCAGCACAGCCGTGGGCTGGCTGGCGGTGCCATTCGGACGCACCACCCATTGCGCAAAGGGATACAGGGCGATGTGCCCCTGTGGATCGAGCGCCAGTTGATAGCCAAGTTCGCTGATCAGTGAGCTGGTGGCGGCTGCATCCGGCATTGCTCTGGCGTAAGCGCCCATGGCAACGGTGGTGATCAGTAGATCCTGCGGTCGAGTGCTGAGCGGCCCTCTCATCGCCAGCCCCAGATGGCCATAGAGGGGGTAGGTGTTGTTGGCAGCCGGAGCGGCGCTGAGCACTGAAAAGACATCCACCCGCCGGCCAGTGCCCTGGGGATCGCTCCAGAGCTGCTGATCCCATTGGAGATACCCACCCACCTGGGTGCCCTGATTCGCCGTGGGTGTTGCGGGCACGCCGGCACCGTTGTACACGTAGCCACCGACAGCCACCAGTCCCGGCTGCCGCTGGCGCCCCAGCGCGATGGGGCGAGCAGCTTCCACCAAGCCGCCCATGCGGTTGGTTCCCGGTTGGTTGGGGTTGCCGCCGAACCACACGCCGTTGTTGGACGACGCGGTGGCATCGGGATAGGTCATGAAAGCCCCCGCCTTGATGTGCCCCCCGTTGCGCGGACGCCAGCTGATCAGTCCACCCCAGGTGGAGAAGCTCGACACAAAGGGGATGTTGCCGCCAACCCCCTTGGCGCTGAGAACGGCATGGTTCAGCACCAACTTGGAGAGGGGTTGCTGGAGAAAGTGCTGTTGGGGTTGGATCCAGCCAGCCAGAAGGCTGACGCGTTCGGTATCCATTGCCAGAGCCAGATTCATCAGGCGCACCCCGGTGCCGGCGCCATAGTCCGAGGGATCAAACAGGCCGCTGGATCCGATTAACGGGCCAGGGTCTTGCTGGGGATCGGAGGTGCGCCAACGCACGGCGGCCTGGGCCCGCCACTGGGTGGGCTCCGCAGGTGGACTCAGCCGCACGCCGAGATCCAGTTGCGCCTGGTTTTGCCAGAGAAGGCTTGGTGCCTGTCCACCTGGCTGCACCCCCCAGAGCACGCTGTCGACATTGATGTCGGCATCCACCGTGTCCTGAGCCGTGGGGGGCTGGGCCAACACCTGAGGGCCAACGATCAGCGTGGCCAGCAGGTTCAGCACTCCCGCGGATCGCAGCGGTGTCTGCCTCATTGGTTCATCGGCCCATGGCCCTGAAGCACACCCAGCAGCTGCTCGCCGTAGCGCTCCAGCTTGGCGGCTCCGATGCCGCCAACGGTCGCCAGCTCGTCTGGATCGCAGGGCCGGCGGGCCGCCAGCTCCATCAGGGTGCGGTCGTGAAACACCACATAGGGCGGCACCCCCTGGAGCCGTGCCTGCTCGAGCCGCCAGGCCTTGAGCGCCGTGACCAGCCCGCCGTCTACCTCCACCTCCGCTTCCGCCTCGCCGCGGGTTGCGCTCCCGCGCCGGCGCTCCCGCTGCGGGGGCGGTAGCGGGAGCTCCAGGCTGATCTCGCCCCGGAGCAGGGGCCGCACCCGCTCCTGCGGACCCAGTTGCAGTCCACCCTTGCCCTCGGGCACGGGCTCCAGGTAGCCCAGTCCTGTGAGTTGGCGCACCAGCGTGCGCCATTGGCTGCGGTCGAGCTCGCGGCCGATGCCATACACGCTGAGGTCGTGGTGGCTGAATTGGCGGATCTTCTCGGTGCTGCCCCCCAGCAGCACATCCACCAGGTGGGCAGCGCCGAAGCGCTGGCCCGTGCGCACCACGGCCGAGAGCAGTTTCTGGGCGGGCACGGTGAGATCGGCGAGCTGTTGTGGCTCCAGGCAGCCATCGCAATTGCCGCAGGGCTCGCCCAGCTGCTCACCGAAGTGCCGCAGCAACACCTGGCGGCGGCAGCCGGGAGCCTCCGTGAACCCCAACAGAGCATCGAGCTTGCCGTGCTCAATGCGCTTCTGCTCCTCGGGAGCGGCTGAGTCGTCGATGAAGCGGCGCAGCTGGGGTACGTCGCCGGGGCCGTGCAGCATCCAGGCCACCGCCGGCAGGCCATCGCGGCCGGCACGCCCGGTTTCCTGGTAGTAGGCCTCCAGGCTCTTCGGCAGATCCACGTGGGCCACGAAGCGCACATCGGGCTTGTCGATGCCCATGCCGAAGGCGATGGTGGCCACCACCACCACCGCGCCCGTGCTGCCGCCGCTGCGGAACAGCTCCAGGGCTGCCGAGCGCCGGGCCGCCTCCATGCCGGCGTGGTACCCCACCGCCTCGAATCCCGCCGCCTGGAGCTGGCTCGTGAGGCTGTCCACCCGGCTGCGGGAGCGGGCATACACGATGCCGCTATGGCCCCGCTGCTCCTGGAGAAAGGCCAGCAGCTGCTGGCCGGGCTGCTCCTTCGCCCGCAGCAAGTAGCGGATGTTGGGCCGATCGAAACTCGCCAGAAACACCTGGCCGCTCTCCAGCCGCAGGCGTTCGATGATCTCGGTGCGGGTGCGCGGATCGGCCGTGGCGGTGAGGGCCAACCGCGGCACCGCCGGGAAGCGCTCGGCCAG
>CANHMF010000021.1 GCA_947461705.1 Synechococcaceae cyanobacterium | reverse complement strand
CGCCTCAGGGTCGGAACAGAGACTCACGCCCTCCCAACCGCCAAACTCCTGCAAGGCCGGCAGGTTCGTGGCCACCACCGGCAGGCCAGCCGCCAGGTACTCGAAGAACTTCATCGGGAACATCGAGCGCGTGTAGGGATTGATCGGACAGGGCAGCAGGGCCAGATCAAAGCCCGCGAGGTAACCCGGCAGCTGGCTGTAGGGCCTGGGGCCCAGCAGGTGAACGTTGGGCAGCTGGTCCAGCCCCTGCAGGGCCGTGCCCGGATCGCCTTCTCCCACCCTGCCGATCAGCACCAGGCTCAGATCGGGACGCTGCAGCGCCAGTTGGCGCAGCAGGCCGAGATCGAGCTTGTACCCACTCACAGCACCCACAAAGCCAAGCCGCGGCCCAGGCAGAGCCAGCAGATCCGCAGGCAGCGGCAGCTCCCCCCCGCGCGCCGGCAGGAAATGGGCCAGGTCCGCCACGTTGGACCAATACACGGTGTTGGCATTGAACGGCCGCCGGCTGCGCTCAAGCTCCCGCGAGGTGACAAACACGGCCGTGCTGGCGCGGCAGAGCCGCTCCTCCCAGCGCTGGATCAACGCCACGGGCATGCAGGGCTGAGCTGCCAGGTCGTCGACACAGTGGTACACGAGCTGGCGATAGCCACCAGGGTGAAGCACCCGCAGGGTGAGGGGGTTGTAGGTCCAGAGCAGATCGGCCCGCAGGCCAAGCCAGCGCTGCCAGAACGCCACCATCGCCTGCAGGATCCAGCGGTTGAGCTGCTGCTGCCAGGGGCGGCTCGCCCCGGGAATCAGCAGCGGTGACCAAACCCAGACCCGCTCCCGCACCCGACGCGGCGGCCTTAGGCCCCGGACCAGCCGGTTGAACACCCGACGCAGATCCTGGGCCTCCAGGCGAGGCGGCCGCAGGCCCAGGGACTCCACATAGAGCACGCGATGGCCCAGCTCAGCCATGCTGCAGGCCACGTGCTGCTTGTTGGTCCAGAAGGGATGGTCCCAGTCTGCGGTGGAAATCAACGTGACATCCCGCCGGGAGCCCTCGGCCGCACTCATTCGGGCGTGATGGCCAGACGACGCTCCAGCTGGGCCAGATCACGGAACGAGTCCGAGCGCTCGCGCAGCTGATCGAAACTGCCGGAGGCCTTGAGAGCACCGGCCTCGAACTCAAAGATGCGATCACAGCGCTCGATCGTGGAGAGGCGATGGGCGATCACCACCGTGGTGCAGCGGCGGGCCACCAGATCCAGGGCCGCAATCACCTCAGACTCGGTGCGGTTATCCAGGGCGCTGGTGGCTTCATCCAGCAACAGGAACTCCGCCCGGCGGTAGAAGGCCCTGGCCAAGGCCAGCCGCTGGCGCTGGCCACCCGAGAGCCTCAGACCATCCTTGCCAATCGGGGTGTACAGGCCATAGGGAAGGCTGGCCACCACCTCTTCCAGCTGGGCCGCCTCCAGGGCTTCCCAGACGCGGTCTTTGTCCACCGCATCGGGAGACTCAGCGAAGGCGATGTTCTCGAGCACGCTGCCCCCCAGGAACGACACGATCTGGGGCACATAGGCACAGCAGGACTGCCAGGCGCGCATGTCCTCCGGCTCTACCGACACACCATCGAGCTGGAGCTCACCCTCGGTGGGCTGCAGCAGGCCCAACAAGAGATGGGCCGTGGTGCTCTTGCCACTGCCCGTGGTTCCCACCAACGCCACCCGCGAGCCCACAGGAATGGTGAGGTTGAGGCCGTGGATGGTGTCGGTCTCGCGACCGGGATAGCGATAACTCACCTGGTGCAGCCGCACGGTGCGCCTGGGGTTGATGCCCTCGGGGCTGATCCCCTGGGAAGGCAGCCCGAGGGCCATGCCCTGGGGTTCCGGCAGCTCCAGGAACCCCAGAACACTCACCATGTTGGGCAGCGAGGCCCGCAGGCGGGTGATGGCGTTGAAGAAGTCGTGCATCGCCGGCGTGATCCGCTGGGACGCCAGGGCGAGGGTGGCCAGGAAGGGAATGATCATCTTCACGTCGGAGACGCCGCCACCCAGCAGGGCGGGAAGCGCACCAAAGGAAAAGATCAACGTGATCCCGAGGGGCTCGATGATTTGCTTGGGGATATTGGGCAAGAAGTTATTCAGGGACTCAAAATGCTTAGCCCGCTTTGAATCCTCTGCAAAAGCGCGCCTGAAAAAGGGCTCCGCCGAAGCCATGTGAATCTCTCGGATCACATTCATCGACTCGAAAAATCCCTGCTTCATGCTGGAACTCAATCGAATCTTCTGCGCCGATGCCTGACGCAGGTAGGGGGTGAGCACCACCGAGAACATGCCATAGGCCAACAGCAGGCAGGCAATCAAGCCCAGGGCATACCAGCGCCCCACATACAGGAGGCCAGCCATCAGAAACAGGACCGTGAACAGCGATGCCTGCAGCTGCATCAACGGGCCCACCACACCCTTGGAAACCAGCGTTACGTTGGCCAGCAGATGGGTGGCGAGCTTTTTATCATTCTTGCTGATGTGATATTCGTAGGGCCTAGAGAGAATCCTCGCGTAGATGGTGTTGGTGAGATACAGCCAAACCTTGCCTGTCAAGCGCTCTTGAATCGCCAGCACACCGAGCCTGGAAATGGAGCGCAGCCAGGAAAACAGCACGAAGAAAAAGATCAACCAGATCGTCTGCTCAAAACGATCCGAGCCCAAGGCGGGAATGAACGGCAGGTTCTGATTGAATTTCGACCCCAACAGGGTCTGCATCATCCGAGCCACAACGGCGATCGAGGCGGCATCGAGGACGCCCGGAATGATGGAGAAGGGGATCAGCGACAAAATCTGACGCCGCAACCGGCGTGGCAGATAGGCCGCCAGACGGCGCACCTGTTGCAGGGTCTGGCTCTGCCCTATGGCCATGCGAGCGCAACCAACCCCAGCACTCCATCCAAGCTATGGCGAAGCGCGGACCAGCGGCAGGCCCCGCCAGCCAGCCAGCCAACCGATTGCCCCACCCCCATGGGCCTCAGCGCTGCAGCCGTTGCCGCACCCGATCCAGCCTCTGCCTCCAGCGCAACCGCCACGGCGAGGGGCTGGCCAGCGGAGCAGCGCCCCCAGCCAAGGCCTGCCAATGGGCACCGATCGCCGTGAGAGCCGTGCGCCAACGCTCCACCAACACGCCCTCGGCACTGCCCTCCAGCAGCGCAGCCACCGCCGAGGGCTCCGCCTGCCACGCCGCCGGATCGGCCACGGCCGCCGCAACGCGGTCCACATCGGCCTCCAAGCTGCCGCAGCCGATCTGGTGCCCCAGCCGCCCAGGATCGAGCAGATCGGCCAGGGCATGGTTGAAGCTGCTGAACACCACGCAGCCGCAGGCCAGGGCCTCGATCGGCGGCAGCCCGAAGCCCTCGCTCACCCCCCGGCCACGCCAGTAGTCGGCCGAGTCGTAAAGCACCACCGTGGCGCTGTTGAACAGATCCACCAGGTCGTCCACCCAGCCGCTCTGCACCTCCACCCGCAGGCCCCGGGCCCGCAGGGCCGGCACCAGCTGGTGGAGCACGTAGGCACTGCTCTTGCGCTGCTGCACCAGCACGTCGATGGGGCGGGGTTCGCCGCGAGGCCCATGGCGATCGCGGGCGCCCCGCTCGATCCACTGGAGCTCCAGGGCATTCGGCACCAGAAACAGGGGGCTGCGGGGGCTGCGATCCCCCCAGTAGCCCAGGGTGTTGCGGCTCACCGCCAGCACCGGCGTACCGGGGGGCAGATCAAAGCCGTAGCCACTGCTATGGGCGTGATAGGCCACGGGCCTACCCCTGAGGCGACGCAACAGCCTGGGCACATCAAAGCCCCAGCTCACGATCCAGAGGGCAGGTGCGTCCTGGGGCTCCGTGCGCAGCAGGTCGTCGAGAAAGGGTTGATCCGGTTCCCGTTGCCGGTAGGTGACCACCTGCACCGGCGCGATCTGCCCCACCAAGCGGGCTGTCTGCAGCTCTACCAGCAGGCCGCCACAGCGGAACTTGCCGGTGGTGCCGGGAACCAGAAAACGAACAGGGCGCACTCAGGCGGCAACGGCTTCAGTGCTGCCGGCCCGCTGGCGGCGGGTGAGGAAGCCGAACAGCACTTTGCCGATGGCCGCCACCAGGTTGCCCTCCAGCTCCTTGAACATGTTCATGTTCAGGTGGAAGGCCTCATTGGCCTCCTCCACGATGCGATCGGCCATGGCCTGATCGATGGGCAGGGTGTCCATGGCAGCGCGATAGGTGCCCTTGAAGGCCTTCTCGTCGTCGATGGCCTTGAACGTGTAGAAGTTGAGGCCGTCGTTATCACTCAGATTCATCGCCTTCTGGGCGATGTTCTTGAGGATCAGGCCGCCGGAGAGGTCGCCCAGATAGCGGGTGTAGTGGTGACCCACCAACAGCTCGGGAGAATCCTGAGCCACTTGGTGGATACGCGCCACGTAGGCAGCCGCCGAGGGGGAGGGCTGGATCTGGCTCCTCCAATCAGCGCCGAAGTAATAGGCGAGATCCTGCTCGAGGGCTTCGCGGCGGTTCAGCTGCGGGAAGGCGATCGGCGCCAACACCGGATTGTTGGCGAGCTTGGCGATCTCCTCCTCCATGGCCCCGTACACGAAGTACAGGTCCGCCACCAGCTTGCGGTAGCTGGCCTTGTCCACCACACCCTTGAGGAAACAGCTCACGAAGCCGGTGTTCTCCGCCATGGTGTGGGACTTCTTGGTCCCTTCCCGCAGTTGGGAAGCAAGGGCGACAGACATGTCCTGAGGTGCTGCTCGAGCAGAGGGATCAAGGTAGGCGCGCTATTCCCGAGGCTGCCGCCAAGGTTGCGAAGGGTTACGCAGCGCAACCCTCGCCGGCCGCCCCATCAAACAGATCGAACAAGTCGCGGCAGAAGGCCTGCAGCGCCGCCGCCACCACTGGCTGGGGCAGATGGCTTCCCGCCGGCTGCCAGTCGCCCACGGTGGCGAGCCGCCAGCGCTCCGCGTCGTAGGTGAGCCCCCGGATCGTGACGCCCAGCAGGCGCGGCAGGCCCCCAGCCGAGACCGGGGCCTGCTCCAGCCGCAACTGCACCAGAAAGGAGCGGCACTGACTGCGGGGGCTCCAGCCCGGCAGGTGAAAGGAGAGATCCAGGCTCTCCAACTCGGCATAGGCGCGGGTCTGGGGGTCGTCCCGCCAGGGGGTGAGATTGGCCCGGGCATCAGGGAAGTGACCCCGAAACAGGGCGGCTGCTGAAGCAATGGCCTGGGCTAGTTCCAACGATCGGGCCTGGTCGGCGGCGTTCATGCCGTTTCCCCTGAGCAGAACCGCGAATGCCTGAAACCTAGGCTCGCCGCACGAACAAAGCAGCATCCATGGCCACCAGCACTGCCGCCCCCTTCGAGAAGCTCACCGCCCCCAGCAGCGGCACGGCCATCCGCTTCGAGAACGGCCAGCCGGTGGTGCCCAACGACCCCATCATTCCCTTCATCCGCGGCGATGGCACCGGCGTGGACATCTGGCCCGCCACCCAGCGGGTGCTGGATGCGGCCGTGGCGAAGGCCTATGGCGGTGAACGCCGGATTGAGTGGTTCAAGGTGTACGCCGGCGACGAGGCCTGTGACCTCTACGGCACCTATCAGTACCTGCCGGAGGACACCCTCGAGGCGATCCGGACCTACGGCGTGGCCATCAAGGGGCCACTCACCACACCGATCGGTGGCGGCATCCGCTCCCTGAACGTGGCCCTGCGCCAGATCTTTGACCTCTACTGCTGTGTGCGGCCCTGCCGCTACTACGCCGGCACCCCCAGCCCCCACAAGCGGCCCCAGGACCTGGACGTGATCGTGTACCGGGAAAACACGGAAGACATCTACATGGGGATCGAGTGGGAGGCCAACGATCCGGTGGGCATCGAGCTGCGCCGCCACCTCAATGAGGTGGTGATCCCCGCCAACGGCAAACTGGGCCAGCGCCAGATCCCCGAGGGCTCCGGCATCGGCATCAAGCCCGTGAGCAAGCACGGCAGCCAGCGCCACATCCGCAAGGCCATCCAGCACGCCCTGCGCCTGGAGGGCGACAAGCGCCACGTGACCCTGGTGCACAAGGGCAACATCATGAAATTCACGGAGGGCGCCTTCCGCGACTGGGGCTACGAGCTGGCCACCACGGAATTCCGCGAGGTGTGCATCACCGAGCGGGAGAGCTGGATCCTGGGCAACCTCGACAAGGACCCCGAACTGAGCATCGAGGCCAATGCCCGCATGATCGAGCCCGGCTACGACAGCCTCACCCCCGAGAAGAAGGCCGGTGTGGATGCCGAGGTGCAGGGCGTGCTCGACGCCATCGGCGTCAGCCACGGCGGCGGCAAGTGGAAGCAGATGGTGCTGGTGGACGACCGCATCGCCGACAGCATCTTCCAGCAGATCCAGACCCGCCCCGCCGACTACTCGGTGCTGGCCACCCTCAACCTCAACGGCGACTACATCTCCGATGCCGCCGCGGCCGTGGTGGGTGGCCTGGGCATGGCCCCCGGCGCCAACATCGGCGACAACGCTGCGATCTTCGAAGCCACCCACGGCACCGCTCCCAAGCACGCCGGCCTCGATCGCATCAACCCCGGCTCCGTGATCCTCAGCGGCGTGATGATGCTCGAGTTCATGGGCTGGCAGGAGGCCGCCGACCTGATCACCCAAGGGCTGAGCGCCGCCATCGCCAATGGCGAGGTGACCTACGACCTCGCCCGGCTGATGGAGCCCCCGGTGGAGCCCGTGAGCTGCTCCGGCTTCGCGGAAGCTGTTGTGAAGCACTTCGGCAGCTGAGCCACCAGCCTGGAACCCACGCCAGACTCGCCGGCATGAACCCAGCCGCCGCCAACGCTCCGGTCGCCCCGGCCCTGAGTGCCACCGACCCCTGCGTGCACTGCGGTTTCTGCCTGCCCACCTGCGCCAGTTATCGGGTGCTCGGCACGGAGATGGATTCGCCCCGGGGGCGGATCCATACCCTCAAGGCGATCGACGCCGGTGAACTGACCCTCGACGCCACGGTGGCCAGCCATTTCGACAGCTGCCTGGGCTGTTTCGCCTGCGTGACCGCCTGCCCATCAGGAGTGCGCTACGACCAGCTGATCGAGGCCACCCGCCCCCAGCTCAACGCACCCGAACTGCGAACGCCCAGCCAACGGGCCTTCCGCCGGTTGCTGTTTGCCCTGTTGCCCTACCCGCGGCGCCTGCGGGCCGCCCTGCTGCCGCTGCGGGCCTATGCCGGCACACCCCTGCAGGCGCTCGCCCGCCGCAGCGGCCTCACCCGCCTGTTCGGCCCCCAGCTGGAGGCCATGGAGCAGTTGCTGCCGCCCCTGGCGGCCGACGCCTTCCAGGACGCTGCACCGCTGGTGCAGCCGGCGGTTGGGCCCCGGCGGGCCCGGGTTGGTCTGGTGCTGGGCTGCGTGCAGCGCCTGTTTGATCCGGCCGTGAATGCAGCCACGCTGCGGGTGCTGGCCGCCAACGGCATCGAGGTGGTGACCCCGCCAGCCCAGGGCTGCTGCGGCGCCGTAACCCATCACCAGGGCGAACTCGAGCACACCCGCACCCTGGCCAGCTCCCTGATCGACAGCTTCGCTGCCGTGGTGGGTCCGGGCAAAGCCGCGGGTGCGGAGCCCCTTGACGCGGTGCTGGTGGCGGCCTCGGGCTGCGGCCACACCATGAAGCACTACGACACCATCCTGGCCAGCGAACCGGCCTGGGCCTCCCGCGGCTCCGCGTTCGCCGCGCAGGTGCAGGACGTGCAGGAGTTCCTCGAGGCCCTGGGCCTGAGCGAGGGCTTCAAAGCCGCGCTGAAGCCCCTCACCCACGCCGACGGTCAGGCGGCCAGCGCGGAGCGCCCCCTCACCCTGGCCTACCACGATGCCTGCCACATGCTCCACGGCCAAGGCATCAGCAACCAGCCCAGGGCACTGCTGCGCCAGATCCCCCACGTGCGATTGCGCGAGGCCACAGAGGCCGGGGTGTGCTGCGGCAGCGCCGGCATTTACAACCTCGTCCAGCCCGAGGAGGCCGCAGCCCTGGGCCGGCTCAAGGCTGACGACCTGGCCGCCACGGGTGCCGACCTGGCCGTGAGCGCCAACATCGGCTGCAGCCTGCAGATCCGCCGGCACATGCAGGACACTCCACAACCCATCCCGGTGGCCCATCCCATGCAGCTGCTGGATCGGAGCTTCAACAGCCATGCCCCCGCCTGAGGGCTCGGCCGAAACAGCAGGGGCCCCAGGACAGGGACAGCTGCTCAGCATCCTCGGGCTGGGCTTCGGGCTGGCCGGTGCCGTGGGCGGCACGATCGGCGCCGGCATCCTGCGCACCCCCGGGCTGGTGGCCGCCCAACTGGGGAACCCGGCCTGGATCCTGGGGGCCTGGCTGGCCGGGGGCCTCTACGCCCTGCTCGGGGCCATCTGCGTGGCCGAGTTATCCGCCAGCCTGCCCAGGGCGGGCGGCTGGTACGTGTATGCCGAGCGGGCCTTCGGCCCCTCAGCCGGTTTTGTGGTGGGCTGGATGGACTGGATCGGCCACTGTGCCGGCCTGGCCTGGGTGGCCATCACCATCGGCGACTACAGCGCAGCGCTGCTGCCGGCCAGCCTGGTGGCCCAGCTGCCCGGTGGTGGAGCCAGCATCGCCGTGGCGGCGCTGGCTCTGTTCACGCTGATCCAGCTGCCGGGCGTGCGCAGTGGCAGCACCAGCCAGGAGCTGCTGAGCCTGGTGAAAGCCGCGGCGTTCCTGGTGCTGGTGGCGGCCTGCTTCCTGATCCCCCTGCCGGCGCCCATCGCTGCCCCCCCACCGGCGGCCATGCCAAGCGCGGCAGCGGCGGTGTTCGCCCTGCAGGCCGTGATCACCACCCTCGATGGCTGGGCCAGCCCGATCTATTTCTCCGAGGAGTTCTCTGCGCCGGAGCGGGACCTACCCCGCTCCTTGATCGGCGGCGTCCTGGCCGTGGTGGGGCTCTACCTGCTGATCAACGGCGCGCTGCTGCATGTGCTGCCGCTGGGCCAGCTCGCCAGTTCCACCCTGCCGGCGGCCGATGCCGCCCGGACCCTGGCGGGCCCCCTGGGGGGTCGACTGATCACCGGATTGGCGCTGGTGTCCCTGCTGGGACTGATCAACACCGTGGTGATGGCGGCCCCACGGATCCTCTTTGGCCTGAGCCGCGATGGCCTGTTCCCCGCCTTTGGCGCCAGGGTGAATGCCGGCGGCACCCCAACCCTGGCCCTGCTGCTCACCAGCTTGGCGGCCGTCGCACTGGTGCTGAGTGGGTCGTTTGAGCAGCTGCTGGCCATGGCCGCGGTGATCTACGTGTGCCTGCCGCTCACCGGCATCGCCGCGCTGCTGTGGTTGCGGCAGCGGGAACCGCAACTGCCGCGCCCCTTTCTCACCTGGGGCTACCCCCTCACACCGCTGGTGGTGGCGGCCGTGTCGCTGGCCTTCCTGATCGGGGCGCTGGTCAGTGACACCGCCCATGGCCTGGCGGCCCTGGGCCTGATCGCCGTGGGCTATCCGGTGTGTCTCGTCTGCCGCCGGGGCCTACCGGCCTGAGCCGGCGCTCTCCATCAGGGCCCAGGCCTGGCAGAGGCTGTCGGCATCGCCGAGGTTGCCCGGGAACGTGATCACCGGCAGCCCGGGCACCGGGGCCTCTGCCGGCGTCAGCACCAGCGACAGGCCCGGCATCAGCTGCCCCTGCAGCTGCACCGCTGACAACTGCAGGCCATCGGCCAGCAGGGTGTGGGTGGTGATGCCTCCCTTGCTGATCAGGTAGCCCAGCTGCGGCGCCAGGGTGGCGGCCAGCCGTGCCATCAGCGCCGCCAGGGCGAGCCCCAGGCGGCGGCGCTCAGCGGCCGTGCGGCACGGCACTTCACCGCGGCTGCTGAACAGCACGGGTGTGCCACCCCCCGCCAGCACTGCCCGCAGCTGCTCCAGCCAGCTCTGCTCCAGCGACGCCAACAGAGGTTCGGGCAGCGGCCCCTCCAGCAGCCGGGCCAGCTTGGCCACGCTGATCTCCACGGCGCCGCAGCCGGGCTGCGCCAGCAGCCGCTCCAGCTGCAGATCCGCCAGGGGCACGTGGGAGCCCACCAGCACCAGGCCGGGCCCGGGCCGGCGCAGCCCCGCCAGGCCAGCGGCATCGAGCGGTTGGGGCGGGAGCTCCACCAGACCATTGATCAGGCTGGCCGCAGACTGCACCAGCAGGCGCCGCGGCCGGCCCCAGCGCTGGGCGGCGGCCGGCGCCGTGAGCTGCCGCACCGCCGCCCCCAGGGCCGCGAGCTGTTCCTGCCGCTCGGCATCCACCACCACACAGCGCTGGTGTTGCAGCCCCGCCAGGCGCCGGCGGAGAAGCTCACCGCCATCCAGGAGCGCCGCCTCCAGGTTCGCCAGGGAGATCCTCTCCACCTGGGCCGCGGCCAGGCACCCCCCGCTTTTTTCCGCCACCCAGTCGGGCAGAAAGCTGGTGCTGTAGCCAAACAGCCGGTCGCGGGCAAAGGGGGTGGTGTGCACGGGCTCGCCGTGCAGCCGATGCACCCCATCCACGGTGGTGCGTCCACCGGGAAGAAAGGCCGGGGCCAGCAGGGTGGCGTCGAAGGGGCCGAGCTCCTTGCTGATCACCTCGCACTCCAGGGGGAAGTGGCCCCGCAGCGTGGAATCCCCACGGCTCACGATCAGCCAGTGGTCGATGGCCCCAGCCGCCAGGGCCAACTCCAGAGCCGGCTTGAGCGCGCGGCAGATCTCCCGCACCCGCTGGGCCGCCGCCGCTGGATCCAGGGCCCTGGTGTTGGCCAGTACAAACAGCAGCGGCGAGGGGTGCTCCAGGCCCTGGCGCAGAGCCTGCGCATCCCAGCGCAGCAGCAGCGGACAGCCATGCACCGTCTGCGAGCCGGTGGGGTCGTCGTCCAGAACAACGACTTTGAGCCGATCTGCCATGGCACCATCGTGCCGTGATGACCCCCGAGCCCAGCGAGCTGCAGGAGCTGGTGCAAGACCTGCACCGGCAGGCCACCCCCTGGCTGCCGGCAGGCCACGGCACAAGGCTGCACTGGGGCCCCCCGGTGCAAACGCTGACGCTGAGCTGCTCGCGGCTCAACCGGATCGTGGAGCACTGCATCGGCGACTTCACCATCACCGCCCAGGCCGGCGTGCCGCTGCAGGAGCTGCAGGCCGAACTGGCGGCCCAGGGGCAGTGGCTGGCCCTGGACTGGCCCTGGGGCAGCGCTGCCGATGGCACTGGGGCGGGCACGCTAGGGGGCCTGGTGGCCCGCGGCATGGCGGGGGGCCTGCGCCAGCGCTATCTGGGCGTGCGCGACCAACTGATCGGCCTGGCGCTGCTGCGGGCCGATGGCACCGCCGCCAAAGCCGGCGGCAAGGTGGTGAAGAACGTGGCCGGGTACGACCTGATGCGCCTGTTCACGGGCAGCTGGGGCAGCCTGGGCCTGATCACCGAGCTCACCCTGCGCACCTTCCCCCGGCCGCTGCGCCGCCGCGGGCTGCTGCTGCAAGGGGCTCTGCCGGCCCTGGAGCAGTTGCGCCGCCACTGCCTCGGCTCCGCCCTCATGCCGGAGCTGATCGACTGGTGGAGCCCGGCCCTGGCCCGCGCTTCCGGTGCAGCAGGCGAGGCCAGCCTGCTGATCAGCCTGGCCAGCGTGAGCCCTGAGGCGATCGCAGATCAACTGCGGGCCTGGAGCGAGCTAGCGGCAGCCACGGGCCTCAACCCCCAGGCCCTGGATGCCGAGCGGCTGGAGGCCCTGGGGGCCATCAGCCTGGGCCCGGATCAAGGCGCGCCCATGGGGCAGCGCTGCCGCTGGTTGTTGCGCCTTGGCGTGCTGCCGGCCTGGGCCGGCGAGCTGCTGGCCGATCCCCTGGTGGCAGACCTGTCGCTCAACCTGGCGGCCGGCAGTGGCGTGGGCCTGGCCTGGGCCGAGGCCGGCCAACTGCCCGGTTATCGGGTGGAGGCCCTGCGCCAACGCTGCATGGCGCTGGGGGGCTATCTCACCGTGCTGGAGCAGCCAACCGGCTCAGCCCTGCCCGCCTGGGAGGACGCACCGGCCCGGCCGGTGATCGAGGCACTGAAACGCGAGTTCGATCCCCTGCAGCAGCTGGCCCGCGGCCGCTTGCCGGGGGTGAGGCCCCCGGCCCCTCAGGCCTGACTCGTGGGGTGGCTGCAGAGCACATAGCGGCACTGCAACTGCAGTTGCGCGCCAGGCTCCAGCCGCAAGCAGCGCTCACCGCTGGCGAGGGCGCCGCGGGGCGCGGTCCAGGGTTCCAGGCACACCATGGGGCGGGGAGGATCGGTCCACACCACGGCCAGATCCAGGGGTGCCGTGGCTTGCAGTTCCACGCCCTGGCCCGTGGCCTGATCCAGCAGGCGCACGCCAGCCGCTGGCGCGGCCAGGAGATCAACGCCCTGGGCCAGTTGCTCCAGCTGCTCCAGGGTGGAGGCCGGCTCCATGGTGAGGTGGTTCACACAGCGTTCCGGCAACCCCTGGATCACGGCAGCATCCAGGGCGGACACGGCGAAATAGGGATGCAGGCCGAGGGCAAACGGCATGGGATCCGGCAGGCCCTGCGGGCCGGCGTGATGCTGCACCGTGGCACTGATGGCCAGGGCACCCGGCTCCAGTCGGTACTCCAACACCAGGCCAAAGACGAAGGGATACGCGGCCTGGCTGGTGGGCGAAGCCTCCAGCGTGAGCCGCAGTCCCTGGCCATCGGCCAGAGCCTCCAGGCTCCAGGGCAGATCGCGGGCAAAGCCGTGCTGGGCCATGGGAAAGGTGCCCTGCGGCAGCACCAGGGCATCACCGGGCAGGTTCCCGCAGATGGGAAACAGCACGGGGATCCCACCCCGCACGCTCTTGCCCGGATCGGCAAAGCGCTCGGCATCGAAGTAGAGCAGCTCCCGCCCACCGCTCTGCCAACCCGTGAGCAGGCCACCCCGCTCGGGAACCACCCGCAGGTGATCACCCCAAGGAGCAGTGAACTCCCAGTGGGGATAGGGCTCAGCGCGCTGGAGCAGGGCCATGGCAGGGGCGGGCAGATGGCCCGACCGTAGGGGCGTCAGGCAGCGTCGAGCCCCGCCAACCACTCCAACATCGCCCGGTTCACCTGCTCGGGCACTTCATCGTGGGGGCAGTGGCCGGCCTCCAACACCACCTCCGTGGTGTTGGCCGGTGCATGGCGCTGAAAGGCACCGCGACGTCCTGCCGCGTTGATCCAGGGATCGCGGATGCCCCACACCAACAGCAGGGGGGCCTGCAACTGGGCGAACAGCTCATCGAGGGGTTGGCCGCTGGGGATATCGAACACCGTGCGGAACACCCCGAAAGCGCCGGGGTCCCGCGAGGGCCGCAGGATCGACTCCACCAGCGCGTCGTTCACATTGGTTTTGTCGATGTACACCTGGTTGAGGGTGCGGCGCACGGTGGCGGGGCGACGCAGGTTTTCAAACAACAATCGCTGCAGCACAGGGCTCTTGAACAGCGCCGCGCCGATCGTGCGCCGTGCGATGGCCCCCCAGCCCTTGGGCGCCGCCTGTTCATCGGAGAACGGGCCTGCCGCATTCAGCAGCACCACCCCCGCCGCCTGATCCCCCAGGGCAGCGCCAGCGGCCAGGGCGGAATAGCCCCCCAGGGAGTTGCCCACCAACACCGTGGGCCGGCCAATCCGCTCCCGCACGTAGGCCACCAGCTGATCGCGCCAGAGGGCTCCGCCATAGCTGGGACCCTCTGGCTTGGCACTGCGCCCAAACCCGAGAAGATCCACGGCATGCACCTCGTAGTGCTGCGCCAGGACGGGGATGTTGAAACGCCAGTGGTCTGTGGAGGCACCAAAGCCATGCACCAGCAGGATCGCCGGGCCGTGCTGCTGGGCGGCAGTGGCGGGAGCCTGGCTCACGGCATGGATGGCATGGCCCTGAAAGCTCCAGGGTTGAGCTGTCAGGCAAGTCACCGGCAAAGCAGCACAGGGTGGTTGATGCTAGGGAGCTCAACCCTGCGGGATGCCGGCCCTTGGCGGATTGGAGCTTGCTGAACTGGACGGCCCTGCTGCCCGGCACAGCCCTGTGGGCCCTGGCCTTTTACGTGCCGCTGAGCGCCCCGCTCTCGAGGCTGGAGGACGCCCTGGCGGAGGGAGGACTCTCCGAGGCGGGGCAACAGGCCGTGCTGGTGGTGGCCAGCCTGGCGCTGGCCCTGGCGGTGGGCGCCCTCACCAACCTGGGGCTGGCCTGGACCCTCGGCCCGGGCTGGGGCACCAGCCTGGGGGTGATGGCCGCGCTCTACGGCCTGTTCTGGAGCCTGGCGGCCAGCCGCAGCAACGACTGAAGCCTCAATCGCGCCAGTCGAGCCAGGGGAGCCCAGGCACGATCGCCGGCGTGGCCGCCCGATAGGCCACGTACTGCGGGTGCAGCAGCACCAGAGCCCGTTCCTCGCGCCGGGCCTTGCCGCCCAGCACCGCACAGAGGCCCAGCAGCAGCGCCAGGTGCAGCAGGCTGCCCAGGGCCAGCACCACCCCCAGGGAACACAGCAGCACCGCCTGATAGAGGGGATGCCGGCAGCGGCCGTAGGCCCCCACCGTGATCAGAGCCGCGCCGGCCTTGGGATCGGGCAAGGGCGTAAGGCTCGGCCCCAGCCGCCCGAAAGCCTG
Source organism: Synechococcaceae cyanobacterium (assembly GCA_947461705.1). GTDB lineage: Bacteria > Cyanobacteriota > Cyanobacteriia > PCC-6307 > Cyanobiaceae > Vulcanococcus. The sequence goes on along the minus strand of CANHMF010000021.1, from coordinate 6,696 downwards.
GGCCGCCAGCACCAGGCCGAGCACAAACAACCCAGCTCCCAGGAGGGCCAGGGGCAACGGCCAGGCAAAGCCCCAGCTGCCGGGGGCCGGCCAGGGGGGCAGCAGGTGGGCGGCGATCAGGGCCAACTGGGCCAGCAGCCACCACTCGCCGTGGCGGTTATCGAGCCAGCCACCCCAGCTCAGGCCCCAGCCGGAGAAGGCTCCCGCTGCCGGCTCAGGTGGGGATTTCAGCGAGGGGGTCGACATCGGGGCCGTTGCTCTGGCCGGACACCACCAGTCTGAGCAGCAGCGGTGCCAGGAACGTGGTGCCGATCACCATGAGCAGAATCGCGGCCTCCAGGGCCGGGGTGAGCAGCTTGGCCTGGGTGCCGAGGCCCAGAAAGATCAGGCCCACCTCACCGCGGGGCATCATGCCGAGGCCCACCACCAGGCGGTTGGTGGGTTGCTTGGACACAAAACTCCAGCCGGAGGCCACCTTGCCGGCGATGGCCACCAGCAGCAGGAACGCGGCCACCACCAGGCCGGCGCGGTTGGCGGGATCCACCGGGTTGAGCACGGAGAGGTCCATGCCGGTGCCGATCAGCACGAAGAAGATGGTGGCGAAGAGGGCCACGATCGGCTTCACCGCCTGCTCGATCTCGTGGGTGTGGCGGGAGTTACTGAGAATCAAGCCGGCGGCAAAGGCACCCAGGGCCGCCTCCAGGCCAATGGCCGTGGCGGCAAAACAACAGGCCGTGAGCACCACAAAGGAGGTCACCGCCACATCCCCGGGGGCCTTGAGGCGATCGATCAGCCAATCGAAGGCAGGGGCCGCCGACCGGCTGAGGCCGATGGCCGCCACCACGAACACAACGGCCGCTGCCACCAATTTGAGGATGGGGCCAATGGCCAGGCTGCCGCCACCCGCCAGGCTCACCACCACGGCCAGGATCACGATGCCGAGGATGTCGTCGAGCACGGCGGCACCGATCACGATCTGGCCCTCGCGCGAGCGCAGCATCTTCAGCTCCCCGAACACGCTGGCCGTGATGCCGATGCTGGTGGCCGTCATCGAGGCACCGGCGAACACCGCCGGGATCACGTCCACGTGGAACAGGGTCATCAGGCCCAGGGTCCCCAGGGCGAAGGGCAGCAGCACCCCCGCCACCGCCACCGTGGTGGCCTGGGTGCCCACGGCCACCAGCTCATCGAGTTCGCTCTCCAGCCCCGTGAGGAACAGCAGCGCGAACAGGCCGATGTTGGCCACCTCCTGCAGGTTGGGGAAGCTCTCCATATAGAGATCGCGCACCACATCGGTGGGCAGATCCGCCAGGGACCCCAGCAGCTGCAGCAGCCCCTGGCTCACGGCCCCCTGGGTTTCCGGCGGCACCACCAGGTGCAGACCCGACACGCCAATCAGCACCCCAGCTACCAGCTCCCCCAGGATCGTGGGCAGCTGCAGGCGCACCAGCAGTTCGGCCAGCAGGCGTGCCGCCACAAAAATGATCAGGAAACGGCCCACCCCGATCAGGGTTTCAGCCACCTCCAGCTGATGGGCGCCGATCTCGGGCATTCAGGGGCGTGGGCAAATCACCACGAGAGTCTCGCCGGTGGGCGTCAACCCCTGTGACCAGGGCTACGGTCCAGCCAAGACCTTGCCGTTGTGATGGCCGTCAGCCCAGGCCCGTCGCTAGCCAGCACCACGATTGAGCTGGATCGGCTGGATGCCTGGTGGCGGGCCGCCAATTACCTGGCGGTGGGCATGATCTACCTGCAGGACAACCCGCTGCTGCGGGAACCGCTGCGGCCGGAGCACATCAAGAACCGCCTGCTCGGCCATTGGGGCTCGAGCCCCGGGCAGGCCTTCATCTGGGCCCACGCCAACCGGGTGATCCGCGAGCGCCAGCTCGACATGATCTATCTCTCCGGCCCTGGTCACGGGGCGCCTGGGGTGCTGGGTCCCACCTACCTGGATGGCTCCTACAGCGAGATCTATCCCGACAAATCGCAGGACGCGGCCGGCCTGCGGCGGTTCTTCAAGCAGTTCTCGTTCCCGGGGCACATCGGCAGTCACTGCACGCCGGAAACCCCAGGCTCGATCCACGAAGGCGGCGAGCTGGGCTACGTGCTCTCCCATGCCTGCGGGGCCGTGTTCGACAACCCCGAGCTGATCGCCCTGGCCTGCGTGGGCGATGGCGAGGCGGAAACGGGGCCCCTGGCCACCAGCTGGCACATCAACAAGTTTCTGAACCCGGTGGGCGACGGCGCCGTGCTGCCCGTGCTGCACCTCAACGGCTACAAGATCGCCAACCCCACCCTGCTGGCCCGGATCCCCCGGGAAGAACTGGCCAGCCTGATGCGCGGCTACGGCTGGGAGCCCCTGTTCGTGGAGGGCAGCGAGCCCATGGCCATGCACCAGGCGATGGCCGCCGCCATGGACCAGGCCATCGGCCGCATCCAGGCGATCCGCCATGGGGCCCGCACCCACGGCGAGGCCACCCGGCCGATCTGGCCGATGCTGGTGCTGCGCTCCCCCAAGGGCTGGACGGGCCCAGCCGCGCTCAACGGCCACAAGCTCGAGGGCTTCTGGCGCAGCCACCAGGTGCCCCTGCCCAACCCCAAAGAGGATCCCGCCCAACTCCAGCAGCTGGAGAGCTGGCTGCGGAGCTATCGCCCCGAGGAGCTGTTCGATGCGCAGGGGCGCCTGCTGCCGCAGCTGCAGGCCCTCTCACCCCAGGGCCCGCGCCGCATGGGCTCCAGCCCCCACGCCAACGGGGGGTTGCTGCGGCGCAAGCTCAGCCTGCCCCAGAGCGCCAACTACGCCGTGGCCGTGGCCGCCCCTGGCCAGCTGGAGCACGAAAACACGGCGCCATTGGGGGAACTGCTGCGCGATGCCATCGGGCGCAACCCCAACTCCCTGCGGGTGTTCGGGCCCGACGAAACCGCCTCCAATCGCCTGCAGGCGATCTATGAGCGCAGCAAAAAGGTGTGGATGGAAGATCTCCTGCCGGAAGACGCCGACGGCAGCGAACTCTCCCGCGAGGGCCGGGTGGTGGAAATGCTGAGCGAGCACACCCTGGTGGGGATGATGGAGGGTTACCTGCTCACCGGGAGATATGGCTTCTTCCACACCTACGAGGCCTTTGCCCATGTGATCGCCTCGATGTTCAACCAGCACGCCAAATGGCTGGAAAGTTGCATCCATCACGCCCCTTGGAGGGCTGCGATCGGCCCCTGGAACTGCCTGATCTCCTCCACCGTGTGGCGGCAAGACCACAACGGCTTCACCCACCAGGATCCCGGCTTCATCGACCTGGCCGGCAACAAGAGTGGCGAGGTGGTGCGCGTTTACCTGCCTGCCGATGCCAACTGTCTGCTGGCGGTGGCGGAGCAGGCCTTGGTGGACACGAATGTGTGCAACATCATCGTGTCCGACAAGCAGAAGCACCTCCAATACCTGAACCTTGAACAGGCCCGCACCCATGTGGCCAAGGGCATCGGCCTATGGAGCTGGGCCAGCAACGATCACATCGGCCATGAACCCGACGAACCGGATGTGGTGATGGCCTGTGCGGGCGACATTCCCACCAAGGAAACCCTGGCGGCGGTGGAGATCCTGCGCCGCGAGATCCCCAACCTGAAGATCCGTGTGCTCAACGTGGTGAAGCTGTTCGCTCTCACCCAACCGAGCGAACACCCCCACGGCCTCAGCGATCGCGATTTCGATGCACTGTTCACCACCGACAAGCCAGTGATCTTCAACTTCCACGGGTACCCGTGGTTGATTCACCGCCTCACGTACCGCCGCACCAACCACTCCAACTTCCACGTTCGCGGCTACAAGGAAAAAGGCAACATCAACACCCCCCTGGAGCTGGCGATGAACAACCAGATCGACCGCTTCAACCTCGTGATCGACGTGATCGACCGCGTGCCTCGCCTAGGCTCCCGCGCCGCCCACGTGAAGGAGCGGATGAAGGAGGCCATCCTCGCCAACCGCTCCTACGCCCACGACCACGGCATGGATGCGCCGGACGTCACCGATTGGCGCTGGAACGCCACAACCACCGCCAACCTGGAGGCAGCCCGATGAGTGAACACCAAGCCCGACGCCTGCAACTGCCCACCCCGGGCTGTTACGCCGACCCCGACCGCAGCGGCCTCAACGCCGATGACGTGTTCGACGGCATGGCCGAACACCTCTTCTACACACTGGGCAAGCTCGCCCCCACCGCCAGTCGCCACGACCTCTACCTGGCCCTGAGCCATGCGGTGCGCGACCGGCTGATGACCCGCTACCTGGCGGGCATCGAGGCCATCCGGGCCACCCCCACCCGCGCGGTGGCCTACCTCTCCGCCGAGTTCCTGATCGGTCCGCAGCTGGAGAACAACCTGCTGATGCTTGGCATCCAGGAGGCGGCGGCGGAGGCCCTGCAGCGCTTCGGCATCAACGACCTCGAGGAAATCCTCGAAGTGGAGGAAGAACCCGGCCTGGGCAATGGCGGCCTCGGACGGCTGGCCGCCTGCTTCATGGAATCCCTGGCCACCCTGGAAATTCCCGCCACCGGCTATGGCATCCGCTACGAATTCGGCATCTTCGACCAGCTGATCCGCGATGGCTGGCAGGTGGAGATCACCGACAAATGGCTCAAGGGGGGCTGGCCCTGGGAAATTCCCCATCCGGATCAGGCCTGCTTCGTGGGCTTCGGCGGTCGCACCGAGAGCTACCGGGATGAACGGGGCAACTACCGGGTGCGCTGGATTCCCGACGAACATGCCATCGGCGTTCCCCACGACGTGCCGGTGCTCGGCTATCGGGTGAACACCTGTGATCGCCTGCGGCTGTGGCGGGCCGATGCCAGTGAGAGCTTCGACTTCTACGCCTTCAACATCGGCGATTACTACGGCGCCGTTGAAGAAAAAGTGGGCTCTGAAACCCTCTCCAAGGTGCTCTACCCCAACGACGGCACCGATGAAGGCCGTCGGTTGCGGCTCAAGCAACAGCACTTCTTCGTGAGCTGTTCGCTGCAGGACATGCTGCGCAGCCTCGAGCAGAGGGGCATTCCCGTGCAGGAATTCCCCGACCACTGGGCGGTGCAACTCAACGACACCCACCCCTCGATTGCCGTGGCCGAGCTGATGCGGCTGCTGCTCGACGACAAGCACCTGGAATGGGATCAGGCCTGGGACATCACCTGCCGCTCCCTGGCCTACACGAACCACACCCTGCTGCCCGAGGCCCTGGAGAAGTGGGGGCTACAGCTGTTCGGCTCGCTGCTGCCGCGCCACCTGGAGCTGATCTACGAGATCAACCGCCGCTTCCTGCAGACCGTGCGGCTGCGCTATCCGGGCAATGAGGAGATTCTGCGCAAGGTGTCGATCATTGACGAGGAGGGCAACAAGGCCGTGCGCATGGCCAACCTCGCCACCGTGGCGGCCCACCACGTGAATGGCGTGGCCGCCCTGCACAGCGAGCTGGTGAAAACCAAGCTGCTGCCGGAATTCGCCGCCCTCTGGCCGGACAAATTCACCAACGTGACCAACGGCGTGACCCCACGGCGCTGGATGGCCCTCTCCAACCCACCGCTGAAGGAACTGCTGCGGGAAACCATTGGCGACGGCTGGGTGGCCGATCTCGACCAGCTGCGGCAGCTGGAGCAATTCCAGGACGACGCCAGTTTCCTGGAGCGCTGGCAGCAGACCAAGCTGGCCAGCAAGCGCAAGCTGGCCCAGTACATCCACCGCCAGAGCGGGCTGCTGGTGGATCCCGCCTCCCTGTTCGACGTGCAGGTGAAGCGCATTCATGAATACAAGCGCCAGCACCTCAATGCCCTGCAGGTGGTGGCCCAATACCTGCGCATCAAGAACGGCCAGGCCCAGGGGCTAGCGCCCCGCACGGTGATCTTCGGCGGCAAGGCAGCACCGGGCTATTACATGGCCAAGCTGATCATCCGCTTCATCAATGGCATCGCCGAAACGGTGAATGCCGATCCCGACATGGACGGCCGCCTGCGGGTGGTGTTCCTGGCGGACTACAACGTGAAGCTGGGGGAGCGGGTGTACCCAGCATCCGATCTCTCCGAGCAGATCTCCACCGCCGGCCTGGAAGCCTCCGGCACCGGCAACATGAAATTCGCCATGAATGGGGCCCTCACCATCGGCACCCTGGATGGCGCCAATGTGGAGATCCGCGAGCAGGTAGGCGCGGAGAACTTCTTCCTGTTCGGCAAGAACGAGAGCGAGATCGCTGCCCTCCACGCCGAGGGCTACCGGCCCTGGGAGCTGATCCCCACCATGCCAGAACTGGGGGAGGTGCTCAAACTCGTGGAGCAGGGCCATTTCAGTGGCGGCGATGGCGACCTATTCCGTCCGCTGCTGCAGAACCTCACCGGCCGCGATCCCTTCTGCGTGCTGCCCGACTTCGCCGATTACATGCGCGTGCAGGACTGCGTGAGCCGTGCCTGGGCCGACCGCACGGCCTGGAACCGCATGTCGCTGATCAACACAGCCCGCACCGGCTTCTTCTCCTCCGATCGCTCGATCAAGGAGTACGCCTCGCGCATCTGGCAGGCGGAGCCGTTCCCCGTGACCATCTCCTGCGAGCTGGACGGCTGAGTTCAGGGGCCATGGCGGCTGCGGCGACCCTGGTGCTGGTGCTGAACGTAGGCAGCTCCAGCCTCAAGGCCGCCCTGATCGGCCCTGATCGGCCCTGGCAGG
>CANHMF010000020.1 GCA_947461705.1 Synechococcaceae cyanobacterium | reverse complement strand
GTGGCGGCCTTCAAGGGGCTGATGAAGTTGGTGAGCTATCTGGGGGTGTACGCCCTGATGCGCCAACTACTGGCGGAGGCACCGATCTGGTGGGACCGCATCCTGGCGGCCCTGCTGGTGGGAGAGCTGGCCAGCGCCGTGATGGCGATCCGCCAGCTCTATGGCGATACCGGCGAGCTGGCCCGCTGGGCCGATCCCAACTCCGTGGCCGACGGCACGATTCGCGTGTATGGCCCCCTGGAGAACCCCAACCTGCTGGCGGGCTACCTGATCCCGATCCTGCCCCTGGCGCTGGTGGCCCTGCTGCGCTGGCAGGGCTGGCCCCAGCGACTGTTCGCCGCGGCGGCCCTGATCCTGGGCGCGACGGCCCTGTTCCTCACCTACAGCCGCGGCGGCTGGCTGGGCATGGTGGCCGCGCTGGGAGCCCTGGTGCTGTTGCTGGTGCTGCGCCAGACCCGCAGCTGGCCAGCCCTCTGGCGCCGCCTGTTCCCGCTAATCCTGGTGGCGATCGCCGCTGCGGTGCTGGTGGTGGCGGTGACACAGATCGAACCGCTGCGCATCCGCGTGATGAGCCTGGTGGCAGGCCGGCAGGACAGCTCCAACAACTTCCGCATCAACGTGTGGTTGGCCGCGCTCGGGATGATTCAGGACCGCCCCTGGATCGGCATCGGCCCCGGCAACACGGCCTTCAACCTGATTTATCCGCTCTACCAGCAGCCCAAGTTCAATGCCCTGAGCGCCTACTCGGTGCCCCTGGAGCTGCTGGTGGAGGGCGGGGTTCCAGGGCTCCTGGCGGGCCTGGGCCTGCTGCTGGCCAGCGTGCGCAGCGGCCTGGCGCAGCTCAAGGGCGAGGCGACCTTCGCCCTGCCGGCCCTGGCCGCCCTGGCCGCCATCGCCGGGCTCTGCGTGCAGGGCGCCACCGACACCATCTTCTTCCGCCCGGAAGTGCAAATGACCGGCTGGTTCTGCCTGGCCACCCTGGCCGTGAGCCGCAGCACCCAGCCCGACGCCTGATGCAGCTGATCGCAGGCTTTGATGCCGGCCAGACCCACACCACCTGCCGGCTGGCCCTGGTGGATGCCCAAGGAGCCATCCAGCCGCTGGGCGAGGGCCAGGGCAGTGGCGTGAGCCACCTCGCTGCCGCTGCTGGTGAGGAGCGCTTTCAGGCAGCGCTCAGCAGCAGCCTGGCGGCGGCCCGGGCCGCGGCACCGGCGGCCTGGGCCGATGCCCCCCTGGCCAGCAGTGCGGTGGGCGCCAGTGGCATGGAGGCCGGCAGCGCTGTGCAAGCCCGCGGCCTGGAACTGACCGCCATGGCCCTCGGGCTGCCGGCCGGCGCAGTGGCCGTGACCGGCGATGAACACACGGCCCTGCGCGGGGCGTTCCCGCAAGGTGAGGGGATCCTGCTGATCAGTGGCACCGGCTGCATCTGCCTTGGTCAGAACGCCAAGGGGGCCCAGCACCGTTGTGGGGGCTGGGGCTGGCTCCTGGATGGGGCGGGCTCGGCCATGGATATCGGCCGGGATGGCCTGGCCCTGAGCGTGCAGATGGCGGATGGGCGTCTGCCAGAAACAGCCCTGCGCGCCGCCCTGTGGACCGCCCTCGCCGCCCACTCGGCCCAACAGGTGAAAGCCAGGGTGGTGGAGCCCGATTTCGGTGCCGCGGGATTCGCCGGCCTGGCGCCGGTGCTGGATCAACTGGCGGCGGCCGGCGATCCCCACAGCCAGGCCGTGCTGCAGCACTCCGCCATAGCCCTGGCCGCCCTGGTGCAGGGGGTGGCCCAGCACCTGGCCATGGCCCAGCCCGCGGTGTGCGGAGTGGGGGGAGCCCTCCGCCACCTGGGGCAACTGCGCAGCCGCTTTGCGGCCGCGTTGAGCCAGGTGCTGCCAGACGCCACCAGGGTGGAACCCCAGGGGGATGCCACCCACGGTGCCCTGCTACTGGCGGCCGACCTCAGGCTGCGTTGAGGTGTTGATCAGCCAGGGCGGCCAGGTGCCCGCTCCAGTGGTCCACATCGCCCTGATCCGCCGCCTCCACCATCACCCGCAGCAACGGCTCGGTGCCACTGGCCCGCACCAGAACCCGCCCACTACCGGCCATGGCCGCTTCCGCCGCGGTCACCGCTGCCCTAAGCGGTTCACACACCTCCCAGCCGGTGCGGCGACCCCGATCCGGCACGGTCACGTTCACCAGTTTCTGGGGATAGGGCTGGAAGCTGCCGTCCATCCAGTCCGCCAGGGAGCCCCCCTGGGCCTGGATCAAGGTGGCCACCTGCAGGGCCGTGAGCAGGCCATCGCCGCTCATGCCGTGCTGCGCCGAGAGGATGTGACCCGACTGCTCACCCCCCAGGCCAGCCCCCAGCTCCTCCATCGCCGCGTGCACGTATTGGTCGCCCACCGCGGTGCGCTCCAGCAGGCCGCCCCTGGCCTGCCAGGCCCGTTCAAACCCCAGATTGCTCATCACCGTGGCCACGATGCGGTTGGCTGGCAGCTGGCCGCCGGCCATCAGGGCCTGGCCCCATAGGTAGAGGATCTGATCGCCATCCACCACCCGGCCCTGGCCGTCAACGGCGAGCATGCGGTCGGCGTCGCCATCGAAGCCAAAGCCCATGACCGCGCCCCGCTCCAGCACGGCAGCCCGCAGGGCCTCCAGATGGGTGCTGCCACAGCCCTGATTGATACGGCCGCCATCCGGCCTGCCGTGCAACACGGTGAGGTCGGCACCGAGCTCACGGAAGACCGCCTCGCCGCAGCTGGTGGCCGAGCCCCAGCACAGATCGAGCACGATCCTGCAACCATCGAGGCGGGCGCTGCCCACGCTGTCCAGCAGCGACTGGCTGTAGGCCTCCAGAAGATCCGGACGGGCCACGAGCCGGCCGTTGGCCACAAAACCGGCGGCCGCATCGCTCTGGCCATGGAGGCCGGCCTCAATCGCCGCCTGCTGCTCCCGACCGAGCTTGGCGCCACAGGCCCCGAACACCTTGATGCCGTTGTCGTGGGGCGGGTTATGGCTGGCGGACACCATCAAGCCGCCACTGGCCCCGAGCCGGCGGATGGCACCCGGCACGGCCGGAGTGGGGCAGAGGCCAATATCCAACACCTCACGGCCAGCGGCGGTGAGCCCAGCCGCCAGGGCCGCCACCAGCATCGGCCCACTGCTGCGCGAGTCCATGCCCAGCACGATCGGGCCACCATCGGGCAACACCCGCCCGCACCAGTAGCCCAGCTGCAGCGCCAACGCCGGCGTGATCAGCTGTCCCACGCGGCCGCGGATGCCGTCGGTGCCGAATCCCGCCGCCCCAGGTGCGAGGGGCTCACCGAGCGGAAAGCGGGCCAACTCCGGCATGGCGCAGCACCGTTGCAGATGGGGGCAGGCTACGGCCTGTTCCCTGGCCTGCTCAGCGCCAGCGCCGCGGCCAGCAACTCCAACGCAGCAGCTCCCCCACCGCCCACAGCAGCAGCAGCCCCACCAGCCAGCCGGGCAAGAGCGACACCGGCCACCAGGGGCGCAGCAACAGCACCAGCCCAGCCGCCGCCAGCACCTGCAGGGCCCGGCGCCGTTGGTTCCAGCCCGGCAGCGTGCGGAGGAGCGGCGGCAGCGGTGGCAGACCCATGACCCACGGCGCAGATCTCCCCAGAATGCCAACACCTGCCCGGCCCCCTTGCCACAGCCGCATCCAGCCCAGCCCAGCCCAGCGCGCCTGGGCGGCCTGCTGATCGGCCTTGTCTGCCTTGGCAGCGGCATCGCCCTGGCGGCCGGCCGCCAGGCCCTGCTGCAGCTGGTGCCCGCGCCCACACCGGCCGCCGGCAAGGCCAGCCTCGAGCGCACCCGGCACTGGAGTGTGGACCCCAGCCGCCGGCGCGATGCGGCCCTGCTGCTGAGCAGCCAGACCAGCCCATCACCAGGCCAGATGCTGCGCTTGCTGCGGGGCCAGGGCTGGGGCCAAGACCCTCTGGCCGCCGTGGCCTTGAAGCAGTCGGCCCTGGCGGCGGAGGCGGCAGGCCACCCCAACCAGGCCATCAGCCTGTGGCGGCACTTGCTGGCGCGTTTCCCCCAGCAGCCCGCCAGTGCCGATGCGCTCTACGCCCTCGGCCGCAGCACCCCTCGCCTGCGGCAGCAGCTGCTGACCCGCTTCCCCGCCCATCCCGCCGCCCTGGCGGCCGCCGTGGACAGCAGAGCGGCCCTGCACCTGGCTCGCTGGGGCCCGCGCTGGCCCGGTGCCGAACCGCTGCTGCGCCAGGCCTGCCTCCAGACCAAGCCCCCCCTCCGGCCAGCAGAACGGCAAGCCCTGAGCGGCGGCCTGGCACAACTCGGCGATGGCCAGGCCGCACGCCAGTGCCTCGGCTCCACGCCGCCCACGGCGGCGCTGCAGCTGCTGCTGGCCCAGGCCCTGCTCAAGGGCAACGCAGACGACCAGAGCACGGCCGATGCTGCCCTGCTGGAGCTCACACGCCGCTGGCCGGCCAGCCCGGAAGCCCTCGAGGCCACGGCCCTGCTAGCCCAGCAGCAGGGCCCGTTGGCGCTGGCACGCCTCAGCCAGTTGCCGCCAGCCCTACAGGACACCGCGGCCGTGCAGGCCCGCCTGGCCCTCGAGCGCAAGCGCCCCTGGCCAGGGGTGCTGCAGCGCTGGCCCACGGACCCTGCCAGCTGGGATCTGCAGTGGGACCTGGCCCGGGAAGCCCTGCTGAAGCGGCAATGGGGCCAGGCCGCCACCATCCTGGCCAGCCTGAACGTCCAGCAGCTGCCAGCACCCCTGGCGGCGCGCCAGCTGTTCTGGCAGGGCTACAGCGCCCAGGCCCTCGGCAACCGCCGCGCCGCGGAGGGGTTCTGGCGGCAGCTGCAGCAGGTGTCGCCAACCGGCTACTACGGCTGGCGGGGGGGGGTGCACCTCGGCCAGCATTCAGACGTCGATCCCCGCAGCACCCCTGCAACGGCCAGGGCGAGCAACCAGGCCATGGCCTGGCAGCCGCTGGCCAGCGGCGATCCCGAACTGGATGCGCTGTGGCGCGTGGGCCAGTCCCTGGAGGCCTGGGAAACCTGGCGCCATCGCCAGGGTGGCCGGGCGCCGCAGGGGGCCGAGCAACTGCTGCTGGAAGGCCGTTTGCGCACGGGAGTCGGCGACGACTGGACCGGCCTGGGCCAGCTGGAACTGGCCAACCTGCGCCTCCCCCAGGCCAGCTGCACCGTGCAGCGGCAACGGGACCAGCAGCTGCACCCCCGCCGCTACGGCGAGACCTTCGAGGCGGCGGCCAACGACGCGGCGATCGATCCATCCCTGCTGCTGGGCGTGGCCAAGCAGGAATCCCGCTTCAGTGCGGGCGTGGCTTCACCGGCCGGCGCCGTGGGCCTGTTGCAACTGATGCCGGCCACCGCCAGCGAACTGGCAGGAGCCCCCCTGGACGCCGCAGCCCTGCGGGAACCCCAACGCAACGCCCAGCTCGGCGCCCGCTACCTGCGCCAACTGCTCGACCAGTGGCAGGGCAACAGCTTTCTAGCCATTGCCAGCTACAACGCCGGTCCGGGGGCCGTGCAGAGCTGGCTGGGCAACGACAAGCCCAACCCGCACACTGAACCGGAGCTCTGGACCGAGGCCATCCCCTACCCGGAAACCAGGCTCTACACCAAAAAAGTGCTGGGCAACCTCTGGAGCTACCGCCGCCTGCAACAACCGGGCTGCTGAGGCCTCATTCGCCGCCGCCCGAGCGCAGGTATTGATCCAGGCGGCCCTCCATCAGGTGATCCACACCGCTGTGCAGCCCATGGCCCAGCCAGATGCCACACAGCACCACCAGGCTCAGGCACACCAGCATCACCAGCGGCGGCGGCACGATGCGCAGACGGGTGAGGTCGAGCCGGGCCAGCAGCACCGCGGCGGCCAGCACCAGGATCTCGGTGAACACGCTGAGATGCAACAGGTAGAGCCCACCGGTGATCACCGCCAGCAACGTCACCACCAGGGTGAGGGCCTTGCTGGCCGACATCAACTGCGACAGCTCCCGCAGCAGCAGGTCGGGCATGGTGCACACCAGCACCACCAGAAAGGCCTGCAGGCACTGCAGCGGCCAGAACATCTGACCCACCAGCTGCAACTGGGACGCCGCTTCTGAAGAACCCGGCACCACCTGGGTGAGTTCAGCCCAGTGCAGCCCCATGTAGAGGCTCACCAGCAGCAGCACCAGCAACATGGGCGCCCGCAGGGGCAACACCAGGAGCGCGAGAACGGCTTTCACGAGATGAACGGCACGGGCTGATCCAACACCAGAGCAATCGCCTCAAACGGGCACGACGGGATGCATTGTTCGCACACCAGGCAGCGTTGCGCGTCAAAGTGCAACTGCCAAGTGGGTTCGGCGCTACTCAACGCACCACTGGGGCAGACGCTGGTGCACAGGCCGCAGTCCACACAGCGCTCGCGATCAATCTGGATCTCCCCCGGTGCCCGGTTCAGCCCCAGCCCCTCGCTCTCGAGCCACTGCTCGGCGGCGGCCAGATCATCGATGTCGCCGGAGAGCTCCACCACCATGGTGCCGCTCTGGTTGGGGGCGATCTGGGCCCTGAGGATCTTGGCGGCGATGTCGAACTCCACCGCCAGCCGATAGGTGATCGGCTGATGCACCGCCTCGCGGGGGAAATGCAAGGTGATGCGGCGCTTCACGCTCGAGCGTCCTCCAGGAATGAGCGTAGCGACCCTGCCAAAACTGGCAGAGTGGGCGGCCATCCCCTGCGGGACCTGGTCTTGAGCTCCGAGCCCCCTCTGACCACTGCTGCCGAGGGCCTGCTGGGCCGGCGCGAACGGATGTTGTTGGCCGCCCTTGCGGCCGTACTGGCCGTGCTGCTGTTTGCCCTGCGGGGAGGCCTGCAACCGGCGGCACCACTCGAACAGCTGGCCCGTCAATCGCTGGATCTACCGGTGGCTCTGGCCGATGGCCGGCCCACCCTGGTGGAGTTCTATGCCGACTGGTGTGAAGCCTGTCGGGCCATGGCGCCGGCCATGGCCGCCATGGAACGCCAACACCGCGATCAGATCGATGTGGTGCTCCTCAACGTGGACAACCCGCGCTGGCAGCCGGAAATCGATCGCTACGACGTGAACGGCATCCCCCAGCTGGAACTGTTCGACGCCAGCGGCACGGCCATCGGCCGCTCCCTCGGGGCCCGCAGCGCCCCGGAACTGGAAGCCCTCAGCACCGCCCTGATCAGCCAGGCGCCCCTGCCCCAACTGGCCGGCGTCGGCAGCCTGAGCAGCCTCGATCCAGCGGCGCCCCTCGCGGCGGCCGCCACCATGGCCGGCCCCCGCAGCCACGGCTAGAACCCGCCCAGACCCCGATCCGCCCTGCCCTCCTCTCCCACCATGAATCGCTTCCGGGTCGAGCTGATCGCCGCCACCCCCAACCCCCAGCAGTGCATCTATGCCGCGATGCACCAGGACTACTCCGAGGGATTCGTGGTCGCCGATCGCGCCGACTGGCCCGATGAAACCAAGGCCGGTGAAGTGTGTGTGAAGCGACTGCTGGCGGGTGAGCGGGGCCACTACGGGCCCCTGGAGCACGCCCAGATCGTGCTCAACGTGGGCTGGTTCCCCCACTCCGTGATGCAGCAGGCCCGCACCCACCGGGTGGGCGTGAGCTTCGACGTGCAATCCATGCGCTACACGGGCGACCGCATCTGCAGGGCCGCCAACGGCGAGCTGGAGCTGGAGGAGGTGTTCTACCTGCGGCCCATGGGCAGCTACAGCGACCGCCAGGGCAAGAAATACGCCTACACCGCCGAGGAACGCCAGAAAGACCTGGAGATCTGCCGCCTGGCGGCGGAGCGCTACCGCGACATGCTCGCCGCTGGCTTCGCCGAGGAACACGCTCGCGGCATCCTGCCCTTTGACTACCGCCAGCACTTTGTGGTGAGCTTCAGCCTGCGGGCCTTTCTCCACTTCATGGACCTGCGGGCCAAGCTCGATGCCCAGGAGGAGATCCGGGTGCTCTGCGACCTGATGTGGCCCCACATGGTGACGTGGGCCCCCGAGATCGCCGCCTGGTACGAGAAGAGCCGGCTGCACAAAGCGCGGCTGGCGCCTTAGGGCGCCTTAAACCCGGGCCAGGGTCACACGCTCGGGCTGGTGCTGGTATTTGCCGGCGCGATCGTGATAGGTGGTTTCGCAGGGATCACCTTCAAAGAACAGCAACTGGCAGATGCCCTCGTTCGCATAGATGCGGCAATCAGCGCCCGACGAGTTGCTGAACTCGAGGGTGAGATGGCCCTCCCAGCTGGCTTCCGCCGGGGTGGTGTTCACGATGATGCCCAGGCGGGCATAGGTGCTCTTGCCCAGACAGATCACGGTGATGTTGTCCGGCACCCGCATCTTCTCCAGCGCAACACCCAGGCCATAGGAGTGGGCGGGCAAGATGAAATAGGCGCCGTCCTCATCCTCGTGCAGGGGCGCGGGCTCCAGGTTGGCCGGATTGAACCGCTTGGGGTTCATCACGGTGCCCGGCACATGCCGGAAGATCAGAAATTCCTGGGCCGAAAGGCGCAGGTCGTAGCCGTAGGACGAGCAGCCAAAGCTCAGCACCGGCTGGGCACTGTTCTCAGGATCCAGATGGCGCACCAGCTTCGGCTGGAAGGGCTCCAACATGCCCTGGGCGGCCTGCTCGTTGATCCAGCGATCGTTCTTCAGCATCAGAAACCTCGGCGCAGCTGCGTCACCTGATCAGCCATGGCCATCAGAGATGGGGGCATGGCGGGGCCTGTGAGGATCACATCCACGTGGGAGGGGCGCTGCTCCAGGGTGGTCATCACCTCGGCCGCGGGGAGATAACCCAGCTCCACAGCCAGGCCCAGTTCATCCAGCACCAACTGATCGAGCTCACCGGCCAGCAACTGATCCCGGCTGTAGCTCCACACCTCAGCCACGGCCTCGGCGGCGGCACCATCGGCAGGGGCGGGATCCGCCAGACAGCCCGCCACCGCGGGCCGCAGCCATTGCAACCGGCCGCAGAGCCAGAGGCTGCGCTCCAGGCCCTGATCCACACCCCCCTTGAGGAACTGGGCAATCAACACGCGGCTGCCGAGGCCGGCGCTGCGCAGGGCCTGGCTGAACACACCGCTGAAACTGCCACGGAAAGGGGCGGTGTGGATCTGCAGCAGCCCCTCCTGCTGGGCCACCAGCTTGAGGCTGCGGTGGGGCGAGGGCACTCCAGGCCGGAGGGTGCCGGCACTGGGCCTGGGCTGATGCTTGATCAGGCTGGCCGTCATCCCGGGTTCCGAACAGCGCGGTGGAACCTGAATGTAGCGGTGACGAGCCCCTCGGCAAGCATCAGCCACTACGGGTGGTGGAAACACCCGTACCATCGCTGCAGCCCGCTGCCCAGCCCAGCCATGACCAATGCCACCCCGCGGCGGGACGGCCGTTCGCCCGCACAGCTGCGACCGACCCGCTTCGCGTGGGACCCGATGGGTTTTGCCCTCAGCTCGGTCACCGTGCACACCGGCCGGACTGCCGTGATCTGCAGTGTGTGCCTGGAGGAGGGCGTTCCGAAGTGGCGCCAGGGCTCCGGCAAGGGCTGGCTCAGCGCCGACTACCGCTTGCTGCCCGCCTCGACCCCCAGCCGTCAGCCCCGGGAGCTGATGAAACTCTCGGGCCGCACCCAGGAGATTCAACGGCTGATCAGCCGCAGCCTGCGGGCCTGCCTCGATCTCGAGGCCCTGGGGGAGCGCACCCTGCAGATCGACTGCGATGTGCTGCAGGCCGATGCCGGCACCCGCACCGCCGCGATCAGCGGCGCCTGGGTGGCCCTCGCCCTGGGCCTGCGCCGCCTGGAAGCCCGCGGCGTGCTGAACGGCTCGCCCCTACGCGAGCAAGTGGCGGCCGTGTCGGTGGGGGTGGTGGATGGCGCCTGCCTGCTGGATCTCGACTACAGCGAGGACAGCCGCGCCGAGGTGGACCTCAACGTGGTGATGGACGGACAGCAACAACTGCTGGAGATCCAGGGCACGGCGGAAGGTGCGCCCTTTTCCCGCCAGCAGCTAGGCACCCTGCTGGATCTGGCCGAAGCAGGTTTGCAGCAGCTCCAGACCGCCCAACGGCTGGCCTTGGACGAAGCCCCGAATTAGTGTCATCTGTTACACGGCCGCCCCAAGACGATCCTTAGGGTCCGGCTCACCTTGCACCGCCGTTATGGTCGGCGCCACACGCGGCTTCACCCGCTACTCCGCCAGTCCAACCACCGGCAACACTGGACTCACTCCAGCGGCTGGCAGTGCGCTGTCCGGCAATGCCACGCTGCTGGACGTGATCCGCGGCCTGAACGGCAGCACCACCGAGACCGTTGAACGCGGCAAGACGATCTTCTTCCCGGGCGATCCGGCCGAGAAGGTGTATCTGCTGCGTCGGGGCGCTGTTCGCCTCTCGCGCGTCTACGAATCCGGCGAGGAAATCACCGTGGCCCTGCTGCGGGAGAACAGCCTGTTTGGCGTGCTGTCACTGCTCACCGGCCAGCGTTCCGACCGCTTCTATCACGCCATTGCCTTCACCCGGGTGGAGATGGTGACGGCACCGGCGACCTCGGTGCGCAAGGCCATCGAGCAGGACGCCAGCGTGGGACTGCTGATGCTGCAGGGCCTCTCCTCCCGCATCCTGCAGACCGAAACGATGATCGAAACCCTCACCCACCGCGACATGAGCTCGCGGCTGGTGAGCTTCCTATTGGTGCTCTGCCGGGATTTCGGCGTCCCCAGCAGCGAGGGCATCACGATCGACCTGCGCCTCTCCCACCAGGCCATTGCCGAGGCCATCGGCTCCACCCGCGTCACGATCACCCGCCTGCTGGGCGACCTGCGCAATGCCGGCCTGGTGCAGATCGATCGCAAAAAGATCACGGTGTTCGATCCCCTAGCCCTGGCCAAGCGCTTCAGCTGAGCAGCTGGCCGATGGGATGCGCCAGGCCCGCCAGCCCAGGTTGATACTGATACACCCCTGCCCTCTGCTGTGTCCGGCTGGCTGCTGATCCTGGCGTTGCTGGTGCTCGGGGGGATCCTCTCCACCCTGGGCGACCGCCTGGGCACGCGCGTTGGCAAGGCGCGTCTCAGCCTGTTCAACATGCGGCCGCGCAAGACGGCCGTGCTGATCACGGTGCTCACCGGGAGCCTGATCAGCGCCATCTCGCTTGGCCTGATGCTGCTGGTGAGCGAACGCTTGCGCACCGGTCTGTTTGAACTCGACCAACTGGAGCGCCGTCTGCGGGATAGCCGCCGCTCCCTGGAGACAAGCCGCGCCGAACTCAGCCGCAGCCAGGCCGACCTGCGCCAGGCCCGCAGCGGCCGGCTGGAGGCCCGCACCCAGCTGGCCCTGGTGGAGCGCCAGGCCCAGGGACTGCGCCATGAACTGCAGCCCCTGGTGCAACAGCGCAAGGTGCTGGAGCAGGAACGCGATCGCCTCAATGGCGACATCGCCGCCAAAGATGCCGACATCCGGCGCAACCGCGATGAGCTGGCCAAGGTGACCCAGAAGATCGCGGCCGGAGCCAAAGAACTCGAGCAACTGGAAACCAACCTGATCGCCCTGCGCCGCGGCGACGTGGTGATCACCAGCGGCCAGCCCCTGGCCACGGGCAAGGTGCGCATTGACAACCCCAACCAGGCCCCGGAAGTGATCCAGGCCCTGCTGCGGCAGGCGAACCTCGTGGCCTACCAGCGGGTGCTACCCGGCGAAAAACCAAACCGCCAGATCCTGCTGGTGCCGCGCAGCGATATCGCCAAGCTCGAAACCGTGCTGCGCAAGCAAGGCTCCTGGGTGGTGAGCCTGATCTCGGCCGCCAACGTGCTCAAGGGTGAGCGGCAGGTGCTGGCCTTTCCGGATGTGCGCCCCAACCGGCAGGTGATCCGCAACGGCGAGCAACTCGCCACCACCATGCTCGAAGGCGATGAACTGAACGCCGAACAGGTGCGCAGTCGCCTGAATCTGCTGCTGGCGGCGGCCTTCACCAAGGCCCAGCGGCAGGGCTCCCTCGCCGATGGTCTCCAGTTCGATGCCACCCGCTTCAATCAGCTCGGCACCGCCTTGAGCAACCGCCCAGCGGGGCAGTCCGTGCGGCTGGAAGCCATTTCTCGCCGCAACAGCGACATTGCCGATCCGGTGGTGGTGGACATCCGGGCCATGCAGACCCCGGCCACGGCAGGGCCCGGACGGACTTGACCACACCGCTGCCCCATGGAGCTGCCCGCCCGGGCCAGGGGCCCTGGGCAGCCTTGGACCCGGGGCGCAGCAAGTGCGGCCTGGTGCTCAGCAACACCGAGGCCACCAGCATCGTGGAGGCGGCTGTGCTGCCCCCGGCGGACTGCTGGCAGCGGCTGCAGGAGTGGCAGCAGCGCAGCCCGCTGCGGGCTGTGATCCTGGGAGATGGCACGGGCAGTGGGGCCTGGCAGCAACGGCTGGCGGAACTGGGCGCCGCGGTGATCCTGGTGCCGGAACGGGGCACCACCCTGGAGGCTCGCCAGCGCTACTGGCAACTGGAGCCGCCGAGTCTCTGGCAACGGCTGCTTCCCAGGGGCCTGCGCCTGCCCCCGCGCGACTGGGACGACGTGGTGGCGCAGCTGCTGCTCGAGCGGCACCTCCAACGGGAGCTGAGCCGCACACGGGCCTGAGCGCTCTGGTCAGAACTTGGCCCGCACGGTGAAGGCGTAATCGCCACCGGGCTCCAGTTGATAGTCGGCCTTGAGCAGAAAACGCAGCAACGCGTCCTGGATCAGGGCACGGCCCAGGGAGGGCTCCACCTGCAACTCGCCACGATCGAAAAACCAGCTGAAGGTCCACTGGAAGCCGCCGGCCACCACCTCACCTTCCAACAGCCGCTGACTGAAGCTCTGGTGGAGCACCCGCAACTGAGCGGTGGTGGCAGGCAAGCGACTCATGCCGGCACATCTGCGAGCTTGGCCGCTGTGGGGGCCACAAAGCCATTGAGGCGATTCCCGGCGCGCTCCATCCCCAGCCGCGCGATCAGATCGACCCCCGCCAGCACCTCATCGAGCACCTCATCCAGGATTGGCTGCTCGCTCGCGGCAAAGCGGCCGAGCACGTGGGACACGGTGCGCTGCTTGCGCTCCACCGGATTGAGCCCCGGGGCGCCAATGCCGATGCGCAACCGCGGGAACTCCTGACCGCCCAGATGGGTGATGGTGCTGCGCAGGCCGTTGTGCCCTCCGGCTCCCCCGGATGCCCGCAGCCGGAGCCGCCCGAGCGGCAGATCCATATCGTCCACCAGGATCAGCATCTGGCGGGGCTCTAGACGGAACCAGTCGAGGGCCGCGCGGATCGAACGACCGCTCTCATTCATGTAGGTCTGCGGCATCAGCAGGCGCAGGCGGCTCGGCCCATGGCCAACTTCGGCCAGCAGGCCATGCAGCTTGGCCTGCACCTTGAAGGCCACACCCTGGTGGGAAGCCAGTCGCTCCAGGGCCATGAAGCCCACGTTGTGGCGGGTCCCGGCATACTTATCGCCGGGGTTGCCCAGGCCGACAAGCAACTGCAGGGGTACGGCCGGCGGCACGGTCATGGCAGGCAGACAGGCTCAGCCCGCCGTGACGTCGTCGCTGGAGGCGGGCTCGAGCGTCTTGACCGGCTGCTCCGAGGTCACATCGGCCTCAACGGTGTCGACGACCTTGCGGAATTCCTGTTCGAATTCCTTGGACGCGGACTGGAAGCCCTTGAGTGTGCGGCCCAGGGTTTTGCCCAGCTCAGGCAGGCGCTTGGGACCGAACACCAACAGCCCGATGGCAGCGATGACCGCCATTTCGGGCAGTCCGATCCCAAAGATGTTCATGGAATCAGCCGATGCCGTTCCAATTCACGGTAATACCGTCGAGCAGCAGCGACTTGTTGTACAGCTGCAGGATCACCAGCAGGAATACCAGGAACAGGGCCATGAACACGCCCATCACAGGCGTGGTGCCCCAGCCAGGAACAACCTTGCCGTATTCAGAGTTCAGGGGACGCAGCAGGTCTCCCAGTCGGGTGCGTTGGGCCATGGAGGCGCGGTCCTCTCTGCCAGGGGATCGGTCTCGTTACTGTAAGGGTGCTGGCGGCCCCAACGGCTGCTGCCGTCGAGAGTTGTGACGGAACTCTCCGGAATGCATCGCCGCCACCGCCCCCTTCCCACCGTCCACCCCCCGCCACCGGAAACGCCATGGAATCCACATCCCCAGCCATGTCCGTGGCCATCACCGTGCTCACCGTGCTGCTGGCCCTCACAGGCTTTGGCATCTACACCGCCTTCGGGCCGCCATCGAAGGGCCTCACCGACCCCTTCGACGACCACGACGACTGACACACCGCCTTAGCGGCTGGTGCGCCCTACCCGCAGGCTGAGCAATTGCCAGGGCTTCAGCCAGCCCCCCAACGCTCCATCCAGCAGGCACCAGGGTTCCGGCAGCTCCAACACCTGACGCAACGGACTCAGGTTCTGCACGGTGAGCACCGCCACGCCGGCCTCGCCCTCGGGATCGGGCCGCAGGCCCACCAACTGGAGCGCCGGAGTGCCGAGCCGGAGTGCCGACGGCAGAGCCATCGGTGCCCGCCCCACCTGCCGATCACCTAGCGGCTGAGGCCGGAGCCACAGCGGTTCGCGAAAGCGCACCGCCTGCTGGGGCACCGCAGCCTGGCGCCACCCTCCGGGGCAGGGCAGCAGGGCGAGACGCAGGCGCTGATGGCCGTTGTCGGCCGATGGATCCGGCCAGGTGGGGGCCCGCAGCAGCGAAATCCCCAGCTGATCGGGTTGGGCTGACACCCCCTGGGGCCCATCCAGCAACACCGCCAGACCACCCCCCTGCCCCTGGGAGGCGATCCAGCTGATAGCGGGCACCTCCCAGCGGGCCTGCTCGCGGGGGGTGAGGGCCTGCGCCGGCCGTTCGAGCACGCCCCCACTGGTGTCGGCGGCATAGCGGCTACTGGCCTGGGCCAGAGGCAGCTCCAGACGCAGCAGTTCGTGCTGCTGCCGCCAGTCGACGCTGAGGCTGAGCTCCAACCAGGGGCAGCCCGCCCGCAGCTGCACATCCAGCCGGAGATCGCTCTGGCCGGCGCGGCCGCGCCACACCAGGCGGCTGCAGAGGGGACCCTGCTCCACCAGCGTGGGCCCAGCCAACCATTGCAGCTCCAGGGGATGGTCGCGATAGTTGCCGGCCAGATCCCAGGCATCCCAGAACTCACCGTGGTCGCGCCAGCGGCGCCACTGCAACGGCCCCGCCAACTGGGGCAGGCCATCAGTTCCCCACACCTGCCGCACACCCTCCCGCCCCAGCTCGGCCGTGATCAGGCCATTGCTCAGACGCCACAGCTCCGGGGACGCGGCCAAAGGCTCCAAGCGCAACTGCACCGGGTGAAGCACCGGCAGCGCTGGCAGCTCCGGCCCCTCTGGCTCCTCCCGCCGGCGCTGCAGGGCCACGCCCCCCACACCGGCGGGGCCGGCGAGCTGCACCCACTGGCCGCCCCCCGGGGCCAACTGGCAGGGCAACCGTTCCCCGTGTTGGCTCCATTGCCCCCGGGGTAGCCGCAGACAGAGCGGCGCCGCGGCCAGCGGCTGTAGCTGCACCAGCCACCAGGGCTGGGCGGCAGGGGCCGGGGCCGCGTAGGGCGCCAACCAGCGCTGCAGACCCCCATCGCGGTGCTGCCGGGCCGTCCGGCGGGCCGCGCGCCACTGGGGTTCGGCCTGCTCAAACACCTCGGGAATCGAGGTGCCGGGAAGGATGTCGTGGAACTGCTGGAACAGCAGGGGGCGCCAATCCGTAGGGGGGGCCTCGCCGCCCTCCAGAGCCAGCAGGGCGGCGGCGAGCTCCGCCTCCCGCAACAGCCGCTCCAGGCTGCGGTTGTGGCGTTTCTGGTCGGGCCGGCTGGTGGCACAGCCGCGGTGCAGCTCCAGATAGAGCTCATCGCGCCACACCGGCAGGCCGGCCTGCAGCGGCTCGAGCCGGCCGAGGTAGTCCCGCAGGGTGCCGTGCTGCTGGGGGCAGGCCAGCGGTTGCTGCTGCCAGAGCTCGAGCTGCTCCAGCAGCTCCGCCGTGGGGCCGCCGCCATGGTCTCCCACCCCCGGCAGCCACAGGGCTTCGGCCACACCACTGCCCCGCTCCCACTGCAGCCGGTAGGCCTCCATCGCCACCGGGTCGCCATCGGTGCCGATCGGCGCGTGCATCAGGGCCAACACCTCGGCGCCACAGCGGCTGCGCCAGCGGAACAACCGATGGGGGAAGGGATTGGTGGCGTTCCAGGCCAACTTGTGGGTACAGAACCAGCGCACGCCGGCGGCCTGGGCCACGGCAGGCAGCCCCGCGGCAAAGCCGAAGCTGTCCGGCAGCCAGCACAGCTCGTGGCACCACTCCGGGAAGCGCTCACGGCTGTAGCGCTGACCCTCCAGAAACTGGCGCAACAAGGAGGCCGTGCTGATCAGAACGCAGTCGGTCTCCACCCAGGGGCCGTTGATGGGCTCCCAGCGACCGGCCTGCATGGCGCGGCGAATGGCGGCGAACAGGGCGGGCTGGTGCTGCTCGATCCAGGCGTAGAGAGCTGGGGTGGAGTGGGCGAAGTGCAGTTGGGGATAGCGCTCCAGCAGCGCCAGGGCCGAGCCGAAGGTGCGGATCGCCGCCTGCCAGGTGTCGGCCACCGGCCACAGCCAGGCCAGGTCCAGGTGGGCGTGACCGAGCACCTGGAATCCCCCCGGTGGACGCGCCACAGCGGCCTCCGCCAGCAGGGGAACGAGGCGTTCAGGGGCCGCTGGGTCCCGGGGGTCGAGCGGTTCCAGGGCTGCGGCCAGCGCCTCGGGCTGCCGCAGGGCCTGCAGCTCAAGCGCCGTGGCCTGCAGCACGGCCGTGGGATCGGCGGGATCGCGGGGCTCCAGCTCCACCTGGCTGGTCATCAAGGCCCCATCGTCGTGGAGCGGGGAGCGCAGCAGCAGCTCCAACACGAGGGGCTGTCCTTGCCACCAGGCCTCAGGCAACAGCCAGCGACAGGCGGTATCGAACAGGTCGCCCTGATGCACCTGAACGCCATTCACCCGCAGCACCACGGCATCGGCCCACCAGCGCAGCACCAGCCGCGCCTGGCGATCCCCCTGCTGGCGCTCCTGCCACTCGGCTGGACACTCCAACCGGCACTGCAGCGGATGCCAACGCCCCCCACGGGGCCACACCACCAGGCCGCGGGCTGCCCAATCGGGCCGGTGCAGACGCCCCCAGGGGTCGTCGAGGGCCGGCCGGGGTGGGCCATCAGGGGGGGCGATCTGCCAGAGGGGGCGCAGATCCAACCGGGTTCGTGCCTGAAACGTTTCAATCCAGGGGCGAACCACGGCCTCAGGGGCCTCCGGCATCGGTCAACGCGATCGCGACCCATAGGATGATGCGGCTGCCGCAGGGTCGTTCAGGGCCCACCTGGCGCCTGTCACTCCCTGTCACCCGCCGGACAGACCATGCTCGCCCTCAAGATCTCGGTTTACTCAGTCGTTTTCTTCTTTATCGGGATCTTCGTGTTCGGCTTCCTGGCCAGCGATCCCAGCCGGACCCCGAGCCGCAAAGACCTCGAGGAGTGATGGCCCGTTCGGGTTGTCCGAACTGAGCCACAACCCGACCCACCCCTGCCCCGCTCCCAGCGGCCACTCGTGGCAGGATCACGGCCGGTTTCAACGTCTCGGTGCCCCTCCCTCAACGCGCCAGCCGTCTCGTCGCGGCGTTGGGGTCAGCTTCGCTGATCGCTCTGGGGAGCGCCAAGGCTGCAGAGCCTCCAGCACCTGATGCGATCCCGGCAGCTGGCCCCCCTGCAACCACTCCCGCCACAGCCCCAGCCAGCGGGGCTCCGCCGGCCAAGCGGCTCAGCCCTGCCACTGCGGTTCAGCAACCGCCGCTGGATCTGGAGATCTCCGCGGATCAGCAGGGCTTCGACGGCCAACTCAATCGCTATGTGGCCATCGGCCGGGTGAAGGCCCTGCTGAATGGTGGTCGACTGCTGGCGGATCGACTCGAGTACGAGCCCAGCACCCGCACCGTGTATGCCAGTGGCAGCGTGCGACTGCAGCGCGGCAACCAATATCTGCAGGCCAGCACGCTCCGCTACAGCCTGATTCAGCAGACCGGCGAGCTGAACGAGGTGTACGGGGTGATCGACCTCGACAGCACCAGCCTCGACCTCGACCCCGCCACACCGCCTGCGGCCGGGCTGCTGCCCCTCAGCTACTGGGGCGCACCCAACCCCAATCTCAACCAGGACGCTGATCTGGCCATCGCCCCGGCCGACCTGGATCCCGCCCTGGGCCAGGCCCTCAGCAGCGCGCCACTGGCTGCCCCTGGGGCCAGCGCCCAAGCCCCCCAGTTCCCAGCCATCGAAGCGGCAGAAGGCACCCCCGCTGCGCTGCCTACCGAAACCTGGACCATGCCGCCGGTGGCTCTGGCTCCGGCGGCCCAGACCATGGCCTGCCCGCCGGCCCTGCCACCCGTGCCGAACTGGCATCCCTATCCCTGGGCCGCCACCCTCTGGGGCGGGCAGATGATCGATGCCAACTTCGGGGACACGTTTCTGTTCAACGGCCGCATGCGGCCGGAGTACCTGCTCGGCTTGGGGCTCAACCGCCGCCTCGTGGATGCCGGCCCTCTAGCCCTGGAATTCGACACCACCCTGATGGGACACGCCGCGGCCAGGCAGGCCGGCGGGCCCTACAACCAGTCGGTGGCCTACGCCGATACACCCGCCCAGGCCTTTGGCGAAATCACCGTCGGCCTGGGACTGCGGGCCTGGTTGCAGCCCTGGCTGAGCATTGGCTTCGTGGAAGGCGTGAGCCTCAACACCGCCGTCAGCAACTACGAGAAGACCTACCGGCAGAAGTACACCCAGTTCCTCAACTATCTGGGCTTTGAGCTTGAGGCGCTGGTGTCGCCGGAGTGGTCTGTGGTGGGGCGCATCCACCACCGCTCCGGGGCCTACGGCACCTACAGCGGCGTGTCGGAGGGGAGCAACGCCTACCTGCTCGGCGTTCGCTATCGCTTCGGCAGCGCCCCGCCGCCCAAGGTGCCGCTGGTGGCCATGGCACCGGCCAACAGCTGCCCCGATCCCGATCGCGGCCAACGCCAGCGCAGCGAACCCCTCGAGGAGCGGCTCAATGCCGTGGCCCTGGGCAGCCCAGCCACGCAGGCGGCCCCGGACAGCACAGCGCCAGCACCAGCGGCCCCGCGCCCATCCCTGGGCAGCCTGGCCAACCAGGAGCGCCTGCGCCGCGAGGCCATTGCCGCCACGGTGGACCAGCGGGTCAGCAACCTGCAGTTCCAGCAGAGCTTCTCGGCGGGGCGACGGTTTGGCAACACCACGGCTGACACCCCCAGCAATGAGGCCCTGGTGTACGGCCAGGTGAAGCCCCTGCAGCTGCAGACGCTGCGCACCATGGCCAACCGCCAATTGGTGAACGGCAGCATCAGCCGCTGGCGGCTGCAGGCCAACACCATCCGACTCACGGCCGACGGCTGGCAGGCCGATCGGGCTGCCTTGAGCAACGACCCCTACACACCCGCCCAGGCCTGGGTGGATGCCCGCAACGTGGTGGCCCGGCGCGAGCCCAATGGCGATCTCGTGATCCAGGCGGAGCAGAACCAGGTGATCCTGGAGGACCGCCTACCGCTGCCGCTGCAGCGCAACCAGCGCTTCGAGAAAGAAGAGGAGGTGGTCAACCGCTGGGTGCTGGGCAGCGACGGCGAAGACCGCGACGGCGCCTACATCGGCTACAACCTCAACCCGATCAGTATCGGCAGGAAGGGCATGCTCAACCTGCAACCCCAGTTCATGGTGCGGCGTGCCCTGGATGGCACCACCAGCAGCTACGTGTTGCCCGGAGAACCGATTGGCGCCGAACCAAGCGAACAGAACGCCCGCATCGGCGACCTGTTCGGCCTGCTGGCCAAGCTCGAGGCTCCTCTCCTGGGCTTCAAGGCTGAAGCCACCGCAGACATCTCCACCTTCGAGCCCAGCAACTTCAGCGATGGCATCCGCAGCTGGGGCAGCCTGCGGCGCAAAGTGCCCATCCCCGGGGTGGGTGAGGCCACCGCCAACCTGTTCGCGGCCTATCGCTATCGGGTCTGGAATGGCTCCCTCGGCGAGCAGGACGTGTACTCCGCCTTCGGTGCCTCGTTGGAACAACAACGGGCCTTGCCAACCTGGGGCAAGCTGAGCAACACCCTGTTTTGGCGTGCGGGAGTGGGCAACTACCAGGGCACCGACTACGCCAGCGTGAATCTGGCGGAGCTATGGCGGGCCAACATCTACGGCTCCCTGAACAGTTCCCTGCCGCTGTGGACCGGCAAGGCCCTGCCGCCCGGGCCCGAAAGCGCCAACCGCTACAGCCCGGTGCCGATCATTCCAGGACTGACGCTGAACACCAACACCAGCGTGAGCCTGTCGTACTACGGCGATGGCACCAACCAGAACCTGCTGAGCTTCTCGGGTGGCCCCACCCTCACCCTGGGGCACTTCAACCGCAACGTGCTCGATTACACCCAGTTCACCATCACCGGTGGCGGCACCCTGCGCCAGGGCCAAAGCCCCTTCAGCTTCGACCGCGCCGTGGACCTGGGCACCCTGGGCTTGGGCCTGACCCAACAACTGGTGGGTCCGCTGGTGTTCAGTGGAGGACTGGGCCTGAATGTGGACCCCAATTCACCCTTCTATGGCGACACCACTGGCTCCTATGTGGAACTGCGCTGGCAGCGCCGAGCCTATGCCTTCAGCCTTTACTACAGCCCCTATGAACAACTGGGCGGCTTGCGCGTGAAGCTGAACGACTTCAACTTCTCGGGCACCGGTGTGCCATTTGTGCCGTATCACCCCCAGAGCATCGATGCCGCGGTGCAACGCCGGGGCTTCTGAGCTCAGGGGCTGGCGGGCGGCAGTGGCGGGATGCCTTCCTCAGGCCCGCCAATCACGAGATCACTACCGGTGATGTCGGCACCCACCAGCACCGCTCCATCGATGCGGGCGCCGGGCGTGAGGGCATGGATCACCACGGCATCACGGAGATCCGCCGCCCGCAGATCAGCTCCGGAGAGATCGGCATTGCTGAGGCGCGCCTCCTGGAGTTGCGCGCCCTCCAACAGTGCTCCCGTGAGATCGGCACCCTCCAGATTCGCTCCGCGCAGATCGGCCCCGCGCAGATCAGCACCGCGCAAATCCACACCCACCAACAGCAAGCCACGCAGATCGGCCCCCTGCAACGAACAGCCAGGGCACTGCTGCCAGGGCGGCGCCGCCGACTGAAACGGCTCCACGGACAAGGGCACCGGTGCCGCCCTGGCGCCACCACAGAGGGTCAGCGCCAGGGCCGCACCACAACTGGACCAGGCCAGCGAACCGAACCCGCTCGCCTGCTGTGCCTGCTTGCCCATGGCCACCACCACGCACCTGCCTTCTTGATAGACAGTTCAGCGACTGGCGGCCACGCCGAGGGCTCAGGCCGCAGCGAAGCCGACGAGATACGGCAGGCGGGCCACCGTGGCCTGCAGGGCTGCATCGTTCGCCAGCAACTGACCGGTGGCATCCCACTGGCCACTGGCGAGCATCTGACGGGGACCAGCTGCCAACTCCAACGTCCAGACCTGGCCGGC
>CANHMF010000019.1 GCA_947461705.1 Synechococcaceae cyanobacterium | reverse complement strand
GGGGCTGGCTACGCGCCAGTAGATCGCTGGGGATGGCGAGACCCAGCAGCAACACGGCCGCTGCCCCCGGTAGACGCCAGCCTGCCGCCAGCCGGTCGACGGCCAGAGCCGCCAAATACATCAGCCCCAGTCCGAGGAAAAAGCCACGCGGTAACAGGGTTCCAGCCAGATGGGCGTGGGTTTCGGGCGGGGGGGGTGAGCAGCATCAGCACCGGCAACACCTACAGCTGCAGTGCAGGAATCCTCGCCCCGCATGCCAGGGCGCGACGATGCAACACGTTCGCCGCTGCCGGGCACTCAGCCTGCTGATCAGCAACGCGTCTTAGCCCATGCCGAGGGGGCGGTTCAGGATCTGTGGGAGAGCGGACCAGGCGCCGCCACCACCAGCAGCCCATCCCGCGGGCTGGGGCTGGGGATCAGCGCCAGGCTGAGGTCCTGGTTGGGCGCGAGCTGCAGCTGGCACTGGCGCAGCAGGCCCACCGCCATCAGCCGGATCTCCAACTCCGCCAGGGCCTTGCCCAGGCACACCCGGTCGCCGCCGCCGAAGGGCAGCAGCGTGAGGCCGTTGGTGGGTTCGAGATGGCGCTCGGGCCGAAAGGCGTCCAGGTCGTCGGCCCCGTGGGCACTGAGGCGGTTCGAGGCCGCCAGGGCCACCTGCACCACCCGCCCAGCGGGCACCAAAACCCCATCGAGCAGCAGCTCCCTTGTAGTGCGCCGGAAAAAGCCGCCCACCGGCGGGTTGAGGCGCATCACCTCCTGCACCACCGCCGTGAGCCGTGGCGTGGGCTCCCCATCAGCCGGCGGCCAGGCCAAGCCGCTGATCTCCTCCTGCAGCCACGCCATCACCTCCGGGTGCTGCAGCAGCGCGGCCATCAGACAGCTCAACGAGGAGGCCGTGGTTTCGTAGCCGGCGAACAGCAACAGCAGCAACTGCTCCACCAGGTCGTCGTCGGTGAGTGGCAGGCCAAGTTCATCCAGCCCGCCGCTGAGCAGATCCAGGCCGCCGGTGGGCCGCTCCCGGGCCCGCTCCAGCACACACCGCAGCCGCTGCAGCAGCCGCGAACGCGCCTGCAGCGCCCGGGCGAAGGGGCTGCCGGGTAGGGCGATCGGCACCGAAAACAACGCCCGAGTCCAGATCTCGAAGTCGGCGAACAGGGCCTCGCTATCCCCCCGCGCCAGGCCCAGCACAACGTTGGCGATCACCGCGAAGGCGAAGCGCCGCATCCGCTCCACCAGGG
This sequence comes from Synechococcaceae cyanobacterium, assembly GCA_947461705.1. Lineage (GTDB taxonomy): Bacteria > Cyanobacteriota > Cyanobacteriia > PCC-6307 > Cyanobiaceae > Vulcanococcus. The sequence continues at coordinate 21,762 of CANHMF010000019.1, read as the reverse complement.
CCACCGGTTCGCTGGCCGCCCTCAGCTCCGCCGCCAGCTCCTCCACCAGATCGGTGATCGCCGGGCTGTAGCGCCGCAGCGCGGCCGCTGAGAACAGCTGGCCTACAACCCGCCGACGGGCCCGGTGATCGGCACCGTTGCGGTTCGCCAGCGAACGGCTCCCCAGCAGCTGGCGCACGCTCTCCGGCCACCAACCCTCCGTGGCTTCGGGCTGGCTCAGCAGATCCGTGATCGCCCGCTCGCCCCGGATGAACACCAGCGACTGGCCCACCAGCTTGGTTTCGAACACATCGCCGTAGCGCTCGAAGCGGCCGCGGGCGAAGTCCGCGTCACGGAAGAAGGCCAGCGCCTCCAGCACCCCACTGATGGCACCGGTGCTCGGCAATGGGCGAGAGGAGCGGGGCATCACAACGTGCAGAGTCCGTGGGCACTGATCACCACCGCATCTCCCACCGACACGGTGGTTATTGCTGCCGTGGATGGCGACGGTGTGGTCGGTGTTGAACGCAAGCGAGTGCTTGACAGCGTCTGGCCCAGCTTCAGCCTACGAAGCCGCCCAAAAGAGGAGCGCGCCGAAGGTGGGGCCCCATGACCCTTCTGGCCCAGGCAATCCAACCGGCTCGACTAGCGTCATGGGGCTCGCAATAACGCCTCCCATTTGACGACCGTAAGCGTCATCACGCCGACCCGGCTCTTACCGGATCGGTTGCCCATGTTGAGCGATTTAAATCGCAGCCTCGCTGAAAATAGCTGCAACATCGAACATGTGATCGTCGTTGATGGCAACGGCATCGAAGCCCTCCCCGCGGAGCTTGCGGCGAACGCCACCGTGATTGCCTCGGCCCGGCCCATTGGCCAGGCCGCAGCTCGGAATCTGGGTTTGCTTGTGGCACGAGGTGAATGGATCACCAGCGCCGACGATGACGACTGGCTTTATCCCCACTCCATCGACCAACGCCTGGCGGCGATCAAGGGCCAGACAGGGGCCTTATGGGCAGCGGGATATTGCACTGACGACCTCAAGAACGATCCCGCCATCGTGTCCGCGGGACCATGCCTGGCGGGTGATATCTGGCGCGCATGGCCATCCCCCCATGACAGCATTCCCTTGGGCCCAACCACCCTGCTGGTGGAGGCTGCCTTGCTGAAGCGCGTCGGTGGCTGGATGGGCCTGCCTCAAGGCGAAGATGTGGGCATGATGATCGCCGTGACCAGCAGTGCCCCAGGCGTGTTAATTGCTGATTACGTGTATCACATACGCCTCCATGTTGGGCAGATGACGAAAGCCGCCTGGTTCGATGATTTGGAGTTGTTATCGCGCCGCTCTGCCTGGGAGCGCGGACAATCCATTCTCGCTCAGCAGCAGCAGGCAAGCGCCTCGATGCCTCCGGTCCGCCAGCGCATGGTGAGCCTGTGAGTCCCAACACCCTGCCGCCGATCGCCGGTCGCGAGGCGGAGATCCTGGCCCTGGTGGAGCAGAACCAGCCCGTCTTTCTGCCCAACACCAAGCTGCAGCTGGAGCAGATCGGCTCAGCCTTCGCCTGTGCCCTGCACATGCACCAGCCCACGATTCCGGCCGGGGTCAGCGGAGAGTTGATCTCCCATCTGCAGTACATGCTGGAACACCCAGGCGAGGGCGATAACCACAACGCCGAACCCTTCGCCCAATGCTACCGGCGCCTGGCTGAGTTGATTCCCCAGCTGATCAGCGAAGGCTGCAACCCCCGGATCATGCTGGATTATTCCGGCAATCTGCTCTGGGGATTCGAGCAGATGGGCCGCGCCGACATCCTCGAGGCCCTGCGATTTCTGGCCTGCGATCCCACCATGCAACCCCACGTGGAGTGGCTGGGCACCTTCTGGAGCCACGCCGTGGCTCCCTCCACGCCGATCCCCGATCTGAAGCTGCAGATCCTGGCCTGGCAGCAACACTTCGCCGCTCTGTTCGGCGATCAGGCGCTACAGCGGGTGAAGGGCTTCTCGCCGCCGGAGATGCACCTGCCCAACCACCCCGACACCCTCTATGCCTTCGTGAAGGCCCTGCGGGAGTGCGGCTACCGCTGGCTCCTGGTGCAGGAACACAGCGTGGAAAACCTCGATGGTTCCGGCCTCAGCCACGAGCAGAAGTACATCCCCAATCAATTGGTGGCGCGCAGCTCCAGTGGCGAGACGGTGAGCATCACCGCCCTGATCAAAACCCAGGGCTCCGACACCAAGCTGGTGGGCCAGATGCAGCCCTGCTACGAGGCCCTGAGCCTGGGGCGAATGGCGCTAGGCGACATCCCCATTCCTGCCCTGGTGTCCCAGATCGCCGACGGCGAAAACGGCGGCGTGATGATGAACGAATTCCCCCAGGCCTTCCTCCAGGCCCATCGCAAGCTGATGGGCGAAGGCGGGCGCACGGTGGCGATCAACGGCACGGAATACCTCGAACTGCTGGAGGCCGACGGTGTCACCACGGAGGCCTACCCCCGGATTCAGGCGGTGCAGCAGCACAAGCTGTGGCAACGCCTGGATGGGCCCAGCAGCCCGGAGGCGGTGCAGGCCGCCATTGGCGTACTCGAGGCCAGCGATCCCAGCTTCTCGATGGCCGGCGCCTCCTGGACCAACAACCTCAGCTGGGTGGAGGGCTACACCAACGTGTTGGAGCCGATGAACCGCCTCAGCGCCGCCTTTCACCAGCGCTTCGATGCCCCGGTAGCGGCCGACCCCGCCGTGACCCGCAGCCAGCCCTACCAGCAGGCCCTGTTGCAGCTGCTGCTGTTGCAAACCAGCTGCTTCCGCTACTGGGGCCAGGGCACCTGGACCGACTACGCCACGGAGATCTACCGCCGGGGTGAGGAGGCACTCTCCTCCTCAATCCGGTAAAAAAGCCGATCGTCGGAGCAGCACAAATCGGCGTAGTAACGCTCGAGCACCACATGGGCCTCGTCGTAGCTGGCAAACACCTGGCCGGTGATGGCATCCTGGCCGCCATCGTCCCGGTGGATCCGGTAGTGCCTGGCCATGCAGCACCTCTGGGTTGTGGGCCTCCCTAGCCTGCGGCCATGGCCAGCGTTGATCCACTGCCGCCCTGGCGGCCCCTGTTGCGAGGGGCGCGCGAGCGGGAGGGGCGCTCACCGCAGGCCCGCTGGTTGCAGCTGGCCAGCGTGGCGGCCGATGGCACGCCGCGGCTGCGCACCCTCGTGTTCCGCGGCTGGGCCGGCGCCACGGAACTGGATCTGCTCACCGATGGCCGCAGCGCCAAGGCCGCCGAACTGCGCCACAAGCCGGCAGTGGAGCTGGGCTGGCTGCTACCCAAGGCCCGCTGCCAGTTCCGCCTGCGCGGTGCGGTGCTGAACCTTGCGGCCGAGCTGGAGGCCAGCGAGCGGCAACGGCACTGGCACGGCCTCACCCCGGGGGGCCGGGCCCTGTGGGGTTGGCCGGCACCGGGCGAGCCACTCGATGGCGATGCCTGCTTCCCCGCCGAACTCGGCGATCAGCTGCCGATCCCCCCCTGTTTCCAGCTGCTGCGCATCGGCCTGGAGCAGGTGGAGCTGCTGGAGCTCACCAACCACCCCCACCGCCGCCGCCGCTGGTGCCGCGAAGATGGCTGGGCGGAGCAACGCCTCAATCCCTGACCCTCCCCCCGCTCTGATGCCCCACCACGCCGAGCGCCCCACCAAGATCTGCCCCGTTTGCCAGCGCCCGTTCCAGTGGCGGAAAAAGTGGAAGGACGTTTGGGAGGAGGTGCGCTACTGCTCAGAGCGCTGCCGCCGACGCCGACAAACCAGTTGATGAACCTGAACGCCAACCTCAGCCAGCGGGTGGTGCTGGACACCAACGCCATCCCCTGGACGCCATCGCCGATGGCTGGCGTGGAGCGCCGCAGGCTCGATCGCCAGGGTGAGGAAGTGGCCCGCGCCACGTCGATCGTGCGCTACGCCCCCGGCAGCAGCTTCGAGCGCCATCGCCATGGCGGCGGCGAGGAGTTTCTGGTGCTCGAGGGTGTCTTTTCAGACGAGCTGGGCCACTACCCCGCCGGCACCTATGGACGCAATCCGGTGGGGTCGAGCCATGCGCCCTTCAGCCAGGAGGGTTGCATGATCCTGGTGAAGCTGCAGCAGATGCACCCGGCAGACCAGCAACGGGTGGTGATCCACACCCACACCAGCAGCTGGGTGCCGGGCCTGGTGCCCGGGCTGGAGGTGATGCCCCTACACGCCCATGGCCCGGAACAGGTGGCCCTGGTGCGCTGGGCTCCTGGCACCGTGTTTCAAGCCCACAGCCACGCCGGCGGCGAGGAAATCCTGGTGCTCGAGGGGGTGTTTCAAGACGAACACGGCACCTATCCCGCAGGCAGCTGGCTGCGCAATCCCCATGGCAGCATCCATCGGCCCTGGAGTGAGGCGGGGTGCACCATCTGGGTGAAGACCGGCCACCTGAGCCCGCCATCGCCCTAGGGCGGCAGATCCCCGTCCGGCCCAGCCGCCTCAGAGGCCACCGGTCCAGTCGCAACCGAGCAACTCACTCATCGCCCGCTTGCTGGAAGGTGGTGCAGGCCGACGACTGCTGACTGATAGCCCAGTTGGTAGCGGCCTTCTGCATGTGCCAGGCCTGCAGCAACTGTTTCGCCAGTTCCTGCAGTTCAGCGGGATCCACAGAGGCGTCAATCACGCGGTTGAAGCGCTCAAGCTCGAATTGCTGTGCGATGGAAAGATCAATCGGCATGGACACGGCGTCACTCCCGATGGGTGAGGCAAAGGTATCGAGCAGGCACAGAGCGGTCGTAGCGAGCACTACCAAGCCGCCACACAAGAGCATTGCAAGTTGTGTAACGCCCATCTCGATAAGTAGCGCCAATGGTATTCATGAGCGATCGCCACCCTTCCCCATGCGCCTCAGCTGGCCCCAGCATCTGCAGGCCGCTCGAACCCTCGAGCTCACCGGCGATCAGCACCGCGGCACGTCCCTGGCCCTGATGGGCCTCTCCCTGCTGCTGCTGGCCGAGGATCTGCTGGAGCTGGAAAGCGTTGCAGCTGGCCCCGGTAAGGGCCACCGCTGATACCAGAGGTCAGGACTCCGCCGGGTTCAGCACAACCGCCAGCGGCACGCCGAAGCTGAAGATCGCCGCACCCTCCTCGGCCTGCGCCGGTAGCAGGGCCACCAGCGGCAACTCGCGATCGGCAAAACACGCCCGACTCTTCACCACAAAGGCTGCACTGTCCTCCACGCTCCACAGGGCCTTGCCCTGCTCGCCCCGCTCCTGGCGGTAGGCCTCAAAGGCCTCCTCAAAGGCCTGACCATCGTGGGCATCGGTGGCACAGATCTCAAACGCCTGCTGCGCATCAAGGGATTCGAGCAGTTGGAAAAACCGCCTGAGTTCAGGCGCCGCAATCGTGCTGGAGGCCTTCAGCACCGAATTGATGGTGCCCACCCTGGCGGGGATCAACCGCGCTGGCTGCTTGCGGCCATCGATCACAGCCACGGGCAGGGAGAGGTCCCAGGCGCCCTGCTGCGCCATGGCGACGGCCACATCACGGATCTCCAGGCGCAGCTCGCGCAGCAGCGCCTGGATACGGGAAAGCGATTCCATGGCTGGAGCGTACCCATGGGTCGCAGCCGGGGGCTGGCCGTTGCCAGGCTGAACGCAGCCCCGCCCCCATCTCCATGCCTGCCGCCATCACGCCGCCCCTCAACCAGGCAAGCCTGCGGCAACTGTTCACCAAGCCCTACGGGGTGGCCGCACCCACGGCCGAGCAATGGCGACAGGTGTATGCCGAGAATGTGCACTTTGAAGACCCCACCCAGAGCAAGGACGGCGTCGACGCTTACATCCTGGCCCAGCAGGGGCTCGTACAGCGCTGCGACGATGTGTTCCTGGAGGCTGAGGCCGTGGCCCTCGATGGCGACACAGCCTTCGTGGAGTGGCGCATGGGCCTGAAGATCAAGGGCATCGAATTCATCTACCCCGGTACCAGCCGCCTGCGTTTCGGAGCAGATGGCCGAATTGTGGATCATCGCGACTATTTCGATTTCGTGGGCCCCACGTTCGAGCCGGTGCCAGTGGTGGGCGGTTTCGTGCGCTGGCTGTACAAGCGTTTCGTGGCCTGACAATCCCTGCATCCCCCGCGGCCATGAAGCGCCCCACCCTCTACCTGGCGTCGCCCTACGGCTTTTCCGCCCATTGGCGCAACCGGCTGCTGCCGGATTTCTTGGAGGCCCTGGAGGCCCTCGGGCTGGAGGTGTGGGAACCCTTCGCCCGCAACGGCCAGGTGGATCTGGCCCAGGAGGGCTGGGCCTGGCAGGTGGCCCAAGCCGACCTGCAGGACGTGCGCGAGGCCGATGCCTTTCTCGCGATCGTGAATGGAACGCCTCCCGATGAAGGCGTGATGCTGGAACTGGGAGCAGCCATCGCCCTGGGCAAGCCCACCTTCCTCTACCGCGACGACTTCCGCCGTTGCAGCGACTCTGAGGACTATCCCCTCAACCTCATGGTGTTCAGCGGTCTGCCGCGCAGCGGCTGGCAGGCCTATCTCTACGGCTCGATTGCAGAACTGGCCGACCCCGCCAAGGGTCTGATGCGCTGGCTGCAGGGCCTGCAGGCCTGACCACACCCAGATGGAGCGCCGCAGCAAAATCCAGATCCGTTTCCTAACGTTCTGGTGCTGATTGTCTGCCCCAGCCCATGACACGGGTGCTGTCCCTCACCGCCGTTGGGGCCGTTGGGCTGCTGAGCAGCTGCGGATCTCCTGATCTCAAGGCCCTGCAGAAGATCGCCTGCGAGCAGGCTGCCGCCTCGATCGACCTGCAATCGATCGCGCAGATGGATGCCCTGCGCAAGGCCCTCGGTGTGGCACCCGATGTGGACCCAGTCAACTACTGCCGCTCCCTGGGCGCAGTGATGGAACCTCAGTTGAAGCGGAAGATTCAGGAGACCCCAGAAAGCGCCAACGAAGGCAGCCCAGAGTCCAACTGAGGCACGGCAAAATGCAGCGCCTCTGAATTACCCCGATTTGGGGACATGGGATCAGACCATCCAATTTCTAGGATGTTGCCAAGATCCAATCCGTGGGTGATGCCGTGGCCCATGTTTTCAGTCAGCAGCGCCATGCCAGGCCCCCTGTGGAAACTTGCATGGGTCGCACCTGCATGAAATGGAGTGCTGATGGAGAGCTCACCGACCTCGATCTTCAGCTGATCCTGGAGCGGCTTGGCCAGGTGGATCACCAGATCTCCCACGCCCTCACCAAGACCCGCGGTTTGCCAGTGGCTTCAGGTTGTCCATAGCCTGAACGCTGCTTGCCTCAGGGGTCGATGTCGTTCTTCGTGAAGCTCACGGATGCCATCGCCAGCCATCAGTCGTTGCTGATCGCCGGGTTGGATCCCAACCCCGAAATGCTCGAAAGCTGGAATCGCCAGCGGGGCATCAGCACCGGCTCCTTTCTCTCCCAGGCGCGCCGCTGGTTAAAGGCGGTGATCAATGCCACAGACGCGCACATCTGTGCCTACAAACCCAGCCTTGGCTTCTACCAGGCCCTGGGGCCAACGGGCCTGGAGCTGCTGCATGAGGTGCGGGATCTCGTGCCCCGATCCATTCCGTTGATCGTTGACTGCAAACACGGCGACCTCAACAGCTCCAGCGCCCTCGCCCACTACTTGTTTGAGGAGCTGGGGGCCGATGCCGTGACCCTCTCGCCCCTGCCGGGACAGGACATCGCCGCGCCGTTTCTGCTCCATGGCGACAAGGGCGTGGTGGTGACGTGCCACAGCTCCAACCCGGCCTCCCGCGTGGTGCAGCACTACCCCAATGCCAGCCAGCCCCTGTATCTCGCACTGGTGCGGGAAGCCCAGCGCTGGGGCACACCGGAACAGGTGCTGCTGGAGATCGGCACCAGCGAACCCGACATCCTGGCCAGGGTGCGCCAGGCCGCTCCCTCCCGTTTCGTGATCCTGCGCAGCCTCTGGGCAGAGGAGCAACGGCTGGAGGCCCTGCTGCGGGCAGGCCTCACCCCCGCCGGCGATGGCCTGCTACTGCCGCTACCCCAGAACCTGCTGGTGGGGGAGGAGATCGGCGCTCAGGCCCTCCAGCTCAAACAGACGGTGAACGGCATGCGGCGGGCCTACCTCGAAGGCCAGGCCCAGGCCGGCACCTGTGCCCTGTGGCTGCCGCCGCCGCTGGAGCCCCCCGCCGATCCATCAGAGGCCCCCAGCGACGACCTCGATGCCCTGATCGTGGATCTGTTTGACATCGGTTGCCTGCTCTTTGGCGACTACGTGCAGGCCTCTGGTGCAGTGTTCAACTACTACATCGATCTGCGCCAGATCATTTCCGATCCCAACCTGTTCCACCGGGTGCTGCATGCCTACGGCGAGCGCATGCAGGGGCTGCTCTTCGATCGCATTGCCGGCATTCCCTACGGCTCCTTGCCCACGGCCACGGGCCTCTCGCTGCAACTCAAAAAGCCGCTGATCTATCCCCGCAAGGAGGTGAAGGCCCACGGCGCCCGGCGCCTGATCGAGGGGGATTTCAACGCCGGCGACACCGCTGTGGTGGTGGACGACATCCTGATCACCGGTGGCAGCGTGCTCGAGGGAATCGCCAAGCTGGAAAGCTCCGGCCTCGTGGTGCGAGATGTGGTGGTGTTCATCGACCACGGCGGCGCCGCCCGCCAGCGGCTGGCCGATGCCGGCTACCGCACCCATGCCGTGCTGGAGCTGGGTCAGATCACCAGGGCCCTGCGCCAGGCCCTGCGGCTCACGGCCGACCAGGCCGCCAGCCTGAGCCGCCATCAATCCTGAACAATCAGAGGGGTGCGGCGGGCCTCGATCAGGGCCTGCACAAAGCGGCGCCGCTGAAAACGGGTCCAGATGTCAGCGGCTTGAAAACCAGGGCGAGCCTGGAAGTGGTGCCACCACTGGCGCAGATCCTCCCGCTCCAGCAGTGGCAGCTCGCCGGCCATGCTGAGCCGGGCCAGCAACACCGCCACCACGATGTCGGCACTGGAGAGGCGATCCCCGAACAGCCCGGCCCCGGCTGCCGGGGCCGGCAAACCGCGCAGGTAGCCCTGCACCTGCTCACGCATGGCCGCCAGCGTGCGGGCGAGGGGCGCCTCGCTGAACGTGGCCAGCCGTTGGCGATCCTGCTGGGCCTTGGCCCGCAAGGATCCGCCGCCATCCGCGGCCTGCGCCGCCCGGGCCTCCAGGCTGCGGCTCAGCCCCCCCAGTACCCGCTTCACCACAGGCAGCAGCAGTGGCTTGGCCACCAGCAACTTGCTGAAGGTGAGTGTTTCAATCGAGATGGCGTAGTGATCAGCCACCACCTGACCGATGGCTGGGGCCAGGGATGCATCAGCATCCAGCCAGGCATCGCCAGCCTGGCGGGCGCAGAAGGCGAGGATCTCAGCACTGTCCGTGAGCAGCAGTCCGGGGCCCCGGAGGGTGGGCACGGTCATGTGGGGGTTGAGCTGGCGGTAGGCATCGCTCAGCTGCTGCTTGGCCAGGTGGATATCCAGGAGCCGGCTAGTGCTCTCCACCCCCGCTTCCGCCATGGCCAAGCGCGCCACCATGGAGTAGTAGGAGGGCGCAGCGTGAAACAGCTCCAACACAGGCATCTCCAGACCTGCCCCGAGGGTGATGCATGGGCGGGCCATACGCCAGGGCCACCGCAATCGCTGAAAGGGTCGGGATCGCTACCAACACCCCCGCCCATCGGTGGTGTCATAACGCCAGCGGTTCACGCCGCTGAGCACTCCAGGGTGCAAGAGGGACCCCAAGGCGGACCACTGGTCCGTCTTTTTTATGGGCGCGCGGTGCGGGAGGCTGGAGCCCATGCATGAGCCTGAGATGCCCGAAACCCTGTCAGCCCTCAGCCGCTCCTCCAACCGCCGGCAACGCAGCAGCAGTGCCGATGAGGGCTCCGACCAGAAGGGGTTTGGCGGCAAGGCCGGGGCCAAGGGGAGCCGCCGCAAGTCGGGCAAGAAACGCAGCCCAGCCCTGAGCAAGGCCGATTGGGGCCCCCTCGGCAAGCACCCCGACCTGGACGCGATCGTGGCGCGCCAGCGGCTGCACCTGCCCCTCTCCGGGCGGCTCACCGAGCCCCAGGTCACCCGCGCCTGGAAGGAGGCCGCAGCCGAACACCATCCGGATCGCGGCGGCCTGCACGACACGATGCAACTCGTGAATGGCGCCCGCGATCTATTGCTGGGCCGTGGCCTCTAACCAGACTCCGGGCCTGGCCTCTGTCAGCTGAGGCTGTAAGCCAGTTCCAGCTGCAGCCGTTCCGCCAACTGCGGATCGATGGCGCGGAACTGCGCCAGGGCCCGATGGCGCTGCTGCGCCTCCAGCGGACGCAGATCAGCCAGGGCCAGCTCCACGCAGCGTTGATCCAGCTCCCGATTCACGTTGTATCTGCAGCGAACGGATGCAAACGCTCTGCCAGGCCTGCAGCCAGCGACCATGGCCAGATCAGGAGCTAGCCCCTCGCCCCTTGTCGCCCCTGCCGCAGAAGCGCAACTGGGGCGATTGATCAGCAACGCTGAGCGATCGGCTTTTCCCCAGCTCCATGGGGCTGTTTTCCACAGCCACTGCAGCTGAGACCCATCCCCCCAGCACCAGCCAGCCACCGGGGTGGGGAAAGCCGCGCAGCCCTTGACGCCATCGGCGAAACCGGTCTGGCGCCGCCGCAGGACGGGGCCAGACCGCCAGAGGCCAATCCAGCCGGCCAGTCGCAACTGGCGTCTCGTTCAGACGCTCCGCGACAGACCATTTTGACGATGCGGGATGGTTGTGGCGTCATGGGCCCCCAAGCAGCGAACGCATGAAGCAGATCCCCGACCACGCTCCCCAGTTCGTCAGCGTCGAGAACCAGTTTCCGGAGGACCTCTACGACGCCATGCGGGAGTTCGTGCGGGTGCATCCGCAGTGGGACCAGTACCGGCTCATGCAGGCGGCACTGGCGGGGTTTCTGTTTCAGCACGGCAGTCAGGACCGCGCCGTGGCGCGCCACTACCTCGACGGCCTGTTTCGCCGCCAGGACGCCCCTGTCGCCCCCTAAGCCGCGATGATCACCCCGGCCGCATCGCCTGGTCAGCCCAAGTCCAGCGCTGGTTACCCCGGACTTCGGGGCCCGGAAATGGTGCTGATGGCCCCCACCACCATGGCGGGCGCCGAGCAGCTCATCGAGGCCGTGCGCAGCAACTGCACGATCGTGATCAACCTCTCCGGCCTGCCCGAGGCCGCTGGCCAGCGGCTGGTGGACTACGCCTGCGGCGGCATGACCGCCATTGACGGCCAGTCCCATCAGCTGGGCCTTGGGGTGTTCCTGTTCACCTCCGGTGTCACCAGAGTGGAAGCGGCCTGAGTGCGGCATGCCGATCGTTTCCGTTGACCAGCTAAGCCGCACTTACCGCGTTGCCGACCGGCAACCGGGCCTGCGCGGCAGTGTGGAGCACCTGCTGCGCCGCCGCCATCGCGACGTAGTGGCCGTGAAGGACGTGAGCTTTGCGGTGGAGCCCGGCGAGATCGTGGGCTTCCTCGGCCCCAATGGAGCCGGCAAAACCACCACCTTGAAGATGCTCACGGGGTTGATCCATCCCTCGGCTGGATCCGTGCAGGTGGCGGGCTGGGTGCCGGCCCGGCGCCAGCCCCGCTTCCTCGAGCAGATCACCCTGGTGATGGGCAACAAGCAGCAGCTGATCTGGGATCTGCCGCCGCTGGATTCCTTCCGCGTCAATGCGGCCGTGTATGGCATCGACGACAGCGAGGCCAAGCGGCGCATCCACGAGCTGGCCGACATGCTCGAGCTCGGCGAAGAGCTCACCCGCCCCGTGCGCAAGCTCTCCCTAGGCCAGCGCATGAAGGCAGAGCTGCTGGCCGCGCTGCTGCACCGCCCGGCGGTGCTGTTTCTCGATGAGCCCACCCTTGGCCTGGATGTGAACGCCCAGGCCCGGGTGCGTGATTTCCTGGCGGACTACAACCGCCGCTATGGCGCCAGTGTGCTGCTCACCAGTCACTACATGGGCGACATCACGGCCCTCTGTCCGCGGGTGCTGCTGATCCACGAGGGCCGCCTCTTCTACGACGGCTCCCTGGAGGGGCTCACCACCCGCCTGGCGCCCCAGCGGGAGGTGCGCCTGGAGCTGCGCCACCTGCCCAAGGCTGAAGAGTTCCAGGGCTATGGCGAGCTCGAATCGCTGCAGGGCCACCAGGTGCGCTTGCTGATCCCCCGCGAGCAGCTCACCCAGCAGGTTGGCGAACTGCTGAGCCGTTTCGACGTGCTCGACCTGGAAGTGGCCGATCCCCCCGTGGAGGAACTGATCGGGCGGCTATTTCGCCAGGGGAGTGTGGCGTGAGGCGCGCCCTGAGGATCGCCCGGGTGCTGTTCGCCACCCAGTACGCCTACATGCATGAATACCGCGCCGAGATCGCCCTGTGGGCCCTCTCCGGTGTGCTGCCCCTGATCATGCTGGGGGTGTGGCAGGGGTCCGGTGGTGCCGTGGCGGCAGGCCTGAGCCCCCAGCAGCTGAGCCAGTACTTCATCGCGGCCTTCGTGGTGCGCCAGTTCACCGTGGTGTGGCTGATCCACGTGTTCGAGGAGGACGCCCTGCAGGGCAAGCTCTCTCCCTATCTGCTGCAGCCCCTGCAGCCCCTCTGGCGCTACCTGGCCGCCCACATCGCCGAGCAAGCCACCCGGATCCCGTTCGTGGCGTTGATGCTGGCGGTGCTGGCGCTCCTGCAGCCCACCGCCTTGGCACTGCCCTCGCCCGGGGCCCTGCTGCTGGGCCTGCTGGCCATCGGCGCGGCCTTCGCCCTGCGCTTCCTGCTCCAAACCGTGGTGACCATGCTGTGCTTCTGGAGCGAGCGGGCGGCGGCGCTGGATCGGCTGCTGCTCATTCCCTACCTCTTCCTCTCCGGCCTGGTGGCCCCGCTCGACACCTTCCCGGCACCGATGAAGCGCTTCGCCCTGGCCACGCCCTTCCCCTACATGCTGAGCTTTCCGGCCCAGTTGCTGGCGGGCATGCCCGTGAACGCTGCCGCTGGCTTCGGGGCCCTGGCAGCCTGGTGCGCCCTGCTGGCACCGATTGCCTGGCTGCTCTGGCGGGCAGGGGTGCGCCGCTACGGAGCGATGGGGGCCTGATGCCAGTGCCCCGGAACCGTTACTGGCGCAGCCTGGGCCGCTTCTGGGCCACGTCCCTGGCGGCGGAGCTGGAATACCAGGCCAACATGGCCATCGAACTGCTCGCCGTGGTGGGCAACCTGGCCGGCAGTCTGTTCGTGCTCGCCCTGCTCTACGGGCGTGGCAGCAGCCTGGGTGGCTGGAGCTGGGATGAGTCGCTGGTGGTGCTCGGCGTTTACACCCTGCTGGATGGGTTCACCAGCGCAGTGCTGCAGCCCAACCTCAGCAAAATCGTGAACCATGTGCAGACCGGCACCCTCGATTTCGTACTCCTGAAGCCAATCGACAGCCAGTTCTGGATCTCGACCCGCAGCTTCTCCCCCTGGGGGCTGCCGGGCCTAGCGGCGGGAGCTGGGCTGATCATCTGGGCCGCCAGCCGGGCCGGGGCCAGCTGGGAGGCCAGCCGCGTGGCCCTCATGGCACTACTGCTGGCGAGCAGTGCAGTGATCCTCTACAGCCTCTGGTTCATGCTCGCGGCCCTGAGCATCTGGTTCGTGAAGGTGTGGAACGCCACGGAAGTGCTCCGCTACGTGCTGGTGGCTGGCCGCTATCCCGTGAGCGCCTACCCAGCGGGCCTGCGCACCCTGTTCACCCTGGTGTTGCCCGTGGCCTTTCTCACCACCGTGCCGGCGGAGGCGATCCTGGGCCGCGTCAGCGGCAGCTGGGCCCTGGCCAGCCTGGGGGTGGCAGCGGCCGCCCTGGGGCTGAGCCGCTGGTTCTGGCAGTACGCCCTGCGGTCTTACACCTCCGCCTCCAGCTGAATCAGCCCCGCAGGTGGCGGTTCCAGGTGGCGGCCGAGAAGCTGTTGCCGTTGTCGCTGGCGATCGCCACCACGGCCTCGGGCGAACCCGCGGATGCCACCAGAGCCTTCAGGGAAGGATCGCTCTCCATCTTGGCCACAAACGCATTCAGCTGAGATTTGGACATGGGTGCAACCCGATGGACCCTCCACAGCTAGCCAGAACGCCAGAAAAAAACCGCCCCTGCAAGCAGGGACGGTTTCGAAGAAGCGAGAACGCTTACGGGCTGGTGATCACCAGCGGTTGCCACCGCCGCCGCCGCCGTAGCCGCCGCCGCCACCACCGCCGCCGCCGTAGCCACCACGGCCACCGCCGCCGCCACCACCACCGCCACCGGTGCGGGGCTCAGCTTTGTTGACACGGATGCTGCGGCCCATCCACTCGACATCCTGCAGATCGTTGATGGCCTTGGCCTCATCGGCCTCGTTGGCCATTTCAACGAAGGCGAACCCGCGCTTGCGGCCGGTGTCGCGGTCAAGCGGCAGGCTGCACTTGCTCACCTGGCCGTACTCGGCAAACAGGTGCTCGAGATCTGACACTTCGGCGTCGAAGGACAGATTCCCTACGTAGATCGTCATGAACCAGAAAGACTATGAACCGACTCGAAGGCAGCTCTGGAGAAAGTGGTGAGCTTGCTAAAGAGAACTCTTTGAATCTGTCTCACCCTACCACCTGCTGAGACGTTTGGCCTGTGGAGGCGCTGGCACCGCGCCGCTCAAAACTCTTCTCATGCGTGCAACGCTGCGACACCACCCGGATCCGTGCAGCCGTGATGCAGGCCAGGGGCCACGACAGCCACCATCTCCAGGTCGTGGCTGCGGCCTTCCACGACCCCGCCACCATCGAGGCGATCACGCCCCTCGGCAGCGGCAACGTGAACGACACCTATCTGGTGCGCGCGGGCGGCCGCCACACGGTGCTGCAGCGCATCAACACCCAGGTGTTCCGCCAGCCCCAGCTGGTGATGCAGAACCTGATCGCCCTTGGCACCCACGTGCAGGCGCGACTGCGCCAGCCCCTGCCGGCCCTGGAGGGTCGCCGCTGGGAGCTGCCGGAGGTGATCACCACCCGCCATGGGGGTGCCCCCCTTTACGCCTGCAGCCAAGGCGGCTTCTGGCGCACCATCAGCTTCATCGCCGAAGCCCGCAGCGTGGACGTGATCGAGGGCCCCGAACAGGCCCGCGAACTGGGGTTCGGTCTGGGGATGTTCCACCTGCTGATCAGCGATCTACCCGCCGAGCAGCTGGCCGACACCCTCGAGGGCTTCCACATCACGCCGCTCTATCTCGACCACTACCGCCAGGCCCTGGTGCGCAGCGAGGTGGAGCGCTGCGCGCGCACCGACCACTGCATCGCCTTCATCCGCAACCGCGAGGCCTTCGCCTCCGTGCTCGAAAACGCCAGGGCCCGCGGCGAGCTGAAGCTCCGGCCCATCCACGGCGATCCCAAGATCAACAATGTGATGCTCGATGGAGTCAGCGGCCGAGCCGTGGGTCTGGTGGATCTGGACACCGTGAAACCGGGCCTGATCCACCACGACATCGGCGACTGCCTGCGCTCCTGCTGCAATCGAGCCGGCGAAGACACCACAGACCTCGCAGCTGTGCACTTCGATGCCGACCTGGCGGCAGCCATCCTGGAGGGCTACTTCTCTGTTGCCAACAGCTTTCTGAGCGATGCTGACATCACCTACATCGTGGATGCGGCCCGCTTGATCAGCTTCGAGCTGGGTCTGCGCTTCTTCAGCGACTACCTGGCCGGCAACACCTACTTCAAGGCCAGCTACCCGGAGCACAACCTCAACCGGGCCCTGGTGCAGTTCCGCCTCACCGAGAGCATCGAGGCCCAGGAGGGCGAGCTGCGGGCCCTGGTGCAGCGGCTGCGGCAGCAGGCCGTGGTGGCCTGAGGCGCCCCCATGCCCACCGTGCCTTTTCGTCTGCAGCCCTTCGAGCCGGATCCGGCCCTGGCCGGGCTAGTGCTGGGCGGTTCCTACAGCCTGGAGCAGGGCAACCTGCGCATCCACTACCGGCTGTGCGGCAACCTCCAGGGTCTACAGATCCCGCTGCCCTGCCCCACTCCGCAACGCCGCGATGCGCTCTGGCAATCCACTTGCTTCGAGGCCTTTGTGGGCGTGGCCGGCAGCGAGGGCTACTGGGAACTGAACCTCTCGCCGGCGGGCCACTGGAACCTCTACCGCCTCGATGGCTACCGCTCTGGCCTGCGGCCCGAACCGGCCTGCGCGGCCCTGGCGGTTGCGCGCCAGCAGGAGGTGAATGCCCTGACCCTGGATGTGGCGCTGAACCTCAGCACCCTGATGCCAGCTGAAGCGCCCCTGGAGCTCTCGCTCACGGCCGTGCTGCAGCAACGCCATGGTGATTGCAGCTATTGGGCCCTGCGGCACACCGGCAGCGAGGCCGACTTCCACCGCCGCGACAGCTTCTTAGCTGCACAGTGGCGGTGAGCGGTGAAAACCTGGAAGGGCTCCGGATGAACCACCACCCTGAGCCCCTGCCCGAAGGCAACGTCATCGTGAAATGCCGCTCCGCGTCCATCATGCGCCCTGGGCGGCACCCATAGCCCCACCTCACAATCGGAAATCAACCGGTGAGCCCAGCGGGATCGCCGTGAATCCGTAGCTTGAGCGGCAGAAAGGACAGCGTGTTGCGTGTCACCCACTGCGGTCAGGAGCACCACATCCACCTCGCGCACGAGCAGGCCTCGGCCCTCAGCGAGGCCTGCGCCCTGCTGCTGCTGGCGGCCCAGTCCCTGCCGCAATGAAGGTGCTGAGCACCGTGTTCGAGCACGTCAGGGGCCACAGCGTGAAGAGCACAAGAGGGACTCAACCGCTAGAACCCACCCATGCACGCCCTCTCCCTGCCCACCTGGTGGATCCATGTTGCGTCCGTCCTGGAATGGGTGTTGGCCATGCTGGCCATCCAGCGCTGGGGGCTGAGCCGGGGTGAACGGGCCTGGAGCTGGCTGGCCCTGGCCATGGTGCCGGCGCTGGTGAGTGCCATGGCGGCCTGCACCTGGCATCTGTTCGACAACGCCGCTGAACTGAAGGGCTTGGTGGTGCTGCAGGCCGGCACCACCGCCATCGGCAATGGGGCCATGGCCGTGGCCGCCTGGAACATCTACCGCCAGAGCCGGCTACAGCCATGACCGTGACTGCGCTGCTGCTGAGGCTGGCCAGCTTCGATCCAGCCCCCCTCTTTGCCCTTTCGCTCTTCCCCTATCTGGCCTTCCTCTGGTGGGGCTGGAAGAGTGGGCGCTTTCCCCGGCTGGCCCTGATCGGCTTTGGTCTCACCCTGGTGTTTGTGGCTGTCACCATTGCAGCGGCCCTGGTGGCCGAGGCCCAGTACGGGCGCCAACTCGCCGATGTGGATGTGCTGCATGGCGGTGCCGAATCCCTGCTCACCGTGAGCAATCTGCTGGTGCTGCTGGGCTTCAGCGGAATGGCCCGCCACCCAGGGGAAGCCAGCGAATGAAGCGGGTCCGTGCTGGCTGGCTGCTGCCCCTGGCACTGCTGCTCACGACCCCGGTGACGGCCGCGCCGGCGGCACCGGTGTTGCGGGTGGGGGTGCTGGAGGGGGCCCAACCCTGCTCCTCCCGGGTCGAGGGCAACTGGCAGGGCCTGGCCGTGGATCTGTGGAACACCGTGGCAGTGCGCAGCTCTCTGCCCTACGTGCTGGAGGGCAGGGCCACAGCCGCTGAGCTGCTGCAAGACACCCAGGCAGGCCAGCTGGATGTGGCCGTGAGTTGCCTGAACGTGTCGCCAGACCGGGTGGGGATCTACCGCTTTTCGGTGCCGTTCCAGGAGATGGGCCTGGCCGTGATGGTGAAGCGCAACCGGCTGGAAGTGGGCCAAGCCTCGGCGCGCGCCCTGCTCGCCCCGGACCTGCTGCAACTGCTGGGGGGCTATCTGCTGGCCATCGCGATCGTGTCCTCGCTGCTGTGCCTCTGCGAGGGGCACGGCCAGAGCAACGCCATCAAGACCCAGGGGCGCCGGCGTACCTACGCCAAGGTGTTCCAGATCCTGGCCACCGGACCCGGAACGAACACCATCGCCGACACCACCCGCGGCCACGCCCTGGTGCTGCTCAGCTACCTGATCCGCATCGTGACCGCCTCACTGCTGGTGGGCGCCATCACCGTGAACGTGGTGCAGCAACCCCGCTCCGTGGGCAGCCGCCCGATCCGCAGCCTTGCCGATCTGGAGGGCCAGCGGGTGGCCGTGAGGCCCGGCAGCGTGAGCGAGGCCATCCTTCACAACCTCAACAGGCGGTCGCTGGCCAATCCCGTTCAACTGATCCCCCTGGCAACGGCCAGTGCAGCGCCACAACTCCTCCTGAACGAGCGGGTCGATGCCGTGCTGGCAGACGATCTGCAGCTGCAATACGCCCTTGCTGGCAGCAAGGATGGGCGCCTGGAACTGGTGTTGCAGGGGCTGATGCCGGAATCCCAGGCCTTCGCCCTTTCCCCCGGCCTCGATGAGGCCACAGCCGATCGGATCAACCGGGCCATCACCGAGCTCAAGCGCACCGGCGCGGTGCAGCAGTGGCGCCATGAGGCGATGAACAAGTCTTAAGCGCAGGTGGCCCTGGGCGAACTCTGCTCGGAAGATGAAGCGTCGCCAAGAATTCGATGATCGCTCCCCTGCTGGCCATCGCCCCCGCTTCCGTCTCCTGGTCGCCGAAGGTGGCGCTGGTGATGATCATCTGCAACGTGGTCGCCATCGGCATCGGCAAAGCCACCATCAAGTACCCCAACGAAGGTGCCCAGCTGCCGAACGCCGCGATGTTCGGCGGCATGAGCCACGCCTCCCTGCTGGCCACCACCTCCCTGGGTCACATCTTCGGCATCGGCGCCATCCTGGGCCTGGCTGCCCGTGGCGTGGTCTGAAACCACCAGGGAGCGGGCCAAGGCCGCTCCTCCAGCCCGGCAGGCCCCCAGGGGCCTGCTTTTTTAGGGCCTCAACCTCAACGCCAGCCCAGCAGATACGGCAACACCCGCAGGCCGTAACGCTCGAAGCGGTAGTGAAACAACAGGGCGGAGAGGTCTTCCGCAGAGGCCTGGGAGTGCAGCCCGGTGAGCAGCTGCTCGAGGCGATGGTCTGCCCTCACATCCTGCAACCCGAGCCAGGTGCGCCGCGCCAGCCTGCCGCTCAGCGTCCAACGCCAGCCCAGCTCGCGGCGCAGCGCGCCGGGATAGTGCCGCAGGGCGAGGGCGCGTCCCTCCAAGGCCTCCAGCAGCAGGGGCGCCAACACCCGGCTGCTGGCCATGGCGTGGCGAATGCCCTCACCCCCCAGCAGATTCGCCGTACTCACGGCATCCCCAAGGCCCAGCAGGCGGCCCCGCTGGTGGGGCTCCCGCCGCCGGATCGAGCTGCGAATCAGGCCACCATGACGATCGAGCACCTGGGTCTGGGAGAGGCCAAGCCGTTGCAGCAGCCCATCCAGTAGCGGCTTCAGGGCGGGCTGGGGCCGATCCGCATCCACGAGCCGGCACACCCCCAGCTTCAAGACACCGGGCTGCATCGGGAACACCCAGCCGTAGCCCTGGGGAACCCAGGTGCTGCCCATCAGGAAACTGAGCCGATCGGCCCAGGGCTGCCACTGCTCCGCATCCACCTGCAGCAACCACTCCACGCCCACCCCAAGCACCAGGGGGCCATGGGCTGGGGCGGGATCACCCATCAAGGCCCGTTGCTGGCCCGTGGCATCGATCAGCCACTGGCTCTGCACCCAGCGGCGTTCACCCGCCACCGAGCGCAGCTGGGTACGGATGCCCTGGGCCACCGGCTCGGTGCGCTCAGCCCGCCAACCCAGCTGCAGCTGGGCACCAGCGGCAACCGCCTGATCGGCCAGCCACCGGCGCAGGCTGCCGAAATCCAGCACGGCACCGAGGGCTTGCTGCTGGCTGGAACTCCATTCACGCCGCTGCAGGCCGGGGCCCAGCAGCAACCAACGGCTCCATTGGCTGGCCACCACCGAGGCCGGTAGGCCGAATTGCTCCACGGCCGCCAGGGGAAGAGCGGCGCTGCTGAAGGCGGACCGGTGCAGATCGGTGAGGGGATCCACCAGCAGCACGGAGGTTCCAGTCGCTGCCAGCAGCCGGGCCAGCTCGGCGCCAGCTGGGCCGCAACCTGCAATCAGCACATCCACGCAGGCGGGCGGGATGCCCTCGGCTTCAGACACCCACCGGCTGGCGCTTGAGGGAACCGAAGCGATTCAGGATGCTGTCGGTCATCTGGGGCGGGGTGAGGCCCAGCGCCTGCTTGCTCTGGTCAGGGGTGGCGTGGTCTACCAGCACGTCGGGAATGCCGATGCGATACACGGGCACCAGCACGTCGTGGTCATTGAGGGTTTCCACCACGGCGGCACCAAAACCGCCCGCGAGGCAGCCCTCCTCCATGGTCACCACCTTGCCGATGCGCTTGGCCATCGGCAGGATCAGCGCCTGATCGAGGGGGCGCAGGAAGCGGGCATTGATCACCGCAGCCCGAACGCCCTGCTCCTGGAGCAGTCCGGCCGTGGCCATGGCGGGGGCCACCATGGCGCCGTAGGCCACGATCAGCAGGTCGTCGCCATCGGCGAGCAATTCCCCGCGGCCGATCTCCAGGGGCTCCCAGCCCTCCTCCATCAAGGGCACGCCCTCGCCTTCACCGCGGGGGATGCGAAGGGCACAGGGGCCGTTGTGCTGCAGGGAGGTCACGAGCATGCGTTGCAGCTCCGCCTCATCCTTCGGCGCCATCACCGTGAAGTTGGGAACACAGCGCAGATAGCTGATGTCGTATTGACCCTGGTGGGTGGGGCCATCGGCTCCCACGATGCCGGCCCTGTCGAGCACAAAGGTCACGGGCAGATTCTGAATGCCCACGTCGTGAATGAGCTGGTCGTAAGCGCGCTGGAGGAAGGTGCTGTAGATCGCACACACGGGCCGGAGGCCTTCACAGGCCATGCCGGCGGCCATGGTCACGGCATGCTGCTCGGCGATGCCCACATCGAAGTACTGGTGGGGCCGCGCCTTCTCCAGCAGATCCAGGCCGGTGCCGGTGGCCATGGCGGCGGTGATGCCCACGACCCGGGGGTCCTGCTCGCAGATCTTGATCAGGGTCTGGCCGAACACCTTGCTGTAGCCCGGAGGTTTGGGCTTGCTGGAGGGGTAGGCCTTGCCGGTGGCCAGATCAAAGGCGCTCTGGGCGTGGTAGCCCACCTGATCAGCTTCGGCGTAGGCATAGCCCTTGCCCTTGGTGGTGGCCACGTGCACCAGCACCGGCCCCTCGTGCTCGTGGGCCTGCTGGAACACCTTCACCATGCCGGCGATGTCGTGGCCATCGACCGGGCCCATGTAGGTGAAGCCCAGCTCTTCGAACACGGCCCCGAGCTTGGGCACCGCCAGGCGCTTCATGCTCTCTTTGAGGTTCTTGAGCTCGGTGGGCAGCTCGCCGTGCAGGAAGGGCAGGTGTTTGATCGCCTCCTCGGCGTTGTCCTGCAGGAACTGCAGCGGCTTGCTGTGCCGCATGCGGTTGAGGTGGGTGCTCAGGGCCCCCACCGGCGGGCTGATCGACATGTCGTTGTCGTTCAGCACCACCAGCAGCCGGGTTTTCGGCAGGTGGCCGGCGTGGTTGATGGCCTCCAGGGCCATGCCCCCGGTGAGGGAGCCATCGCCGATCACGGCCACACATTTGAAGTCGTCACCCCGCTGGTCGCGGGCCAGGGCCATGCCCAGAGCAGCGGAAATCGAGGTGCTGGCATGGCCGGCACCGAAGTGGTCGAAGCTGCTCTCGCAACGCTTCAGGTAGCC
>CANHMF010000018.1 GCA_947461705.1 Synechococcaceae cyanobacterium | reverse complement strand
GTCAAGACACAAACAAGTTAGAACGTGCGCAAGTGGGCGATCTGAGTGGGGATTTTATTCAGGATATTATCCTTACATCGGCTGGCTCAGCCCAGGGCATGACTGGCAGCGTTTTTATTTACGATGGCAAACAATTAAGAAGCAAACAGGATTCTCAACTGCTTAGTTCTTTTAAACCATATCAGAACGCTACAACAGCACCTTGGGCTTTTAATAGCGATTTCACAGGTGATGGTCATCGTGAACTCGTTACTGGTGGATTCGTATCCAATAGCGGATCCAAAGTTAGTCTTGATGATTTCGAGATCACCGGTTGGCAAGCCTCAGATGACTTCAAGGATTGGACCGCTTCTTACCACCATAATCCTTGGCAAGGTCTAGGCGATATACCCGAGTTTAAGCTTGACATCTCGCGCACTAGTTTTGCAGTCGGCGATTTTAATCTCGACAATTTTGATGACTATGCGGTCTCGTACTTAGTGAATGATGAGCTCAGGGTCCGTCTGATAGATGGAGCTTCTGTTTCATTGTTCTTGCAATCGGGCATTAACCAAGGTGGGTATCTGCCTGAAACATCAATCTTGTCAGACATGACATACGCAAGCAAAGAGCTTGCTGATGTGAACTCGATCGTTCTGACTGCTGGTTTTAACAGCTATGCCCAATCACCCATTGAAAACCTAATCGTTACAACCTCATCCTCTTCAGGGCAGTCATCAGCATTGACCTTCCAGCTTAATGCAGGTCATTTTATTGCCACCGGCCAACCGTCTGATACTCATTCGATGGATTCCCATGGTGGATCATCGTCAACAAGCATGGATGGTGTCATGAACCATGGCCCACTGCCACTTCAGCTCACTGAACTAAGAAAGTGGCAGGGTGATGCGGCTACGGCCACACCCACCTTTTCAGGTGTGCTTGGCCAAGGTGCGATGCTTCTAGACGATTACCTTGTCATCGGCCAAGGCACTAGCTCGGATGGATTTACTTATGGAAATCCATCCAGTTCAAATCTAATCAAAAATACATCTCAAGATTTATTTGTGAGTCTTTCAGGAATTGAACGCGTAGATCGTGACGATCTCACTGGTATTGTTACGACCAATCTAAATTCAAAGCTTAGTTCTGCCCAGGTTGAGGAGCGATTCAACCTCTCCATGCTTGCTTATCAGGCTTATACAAACACGATGGTCAAGCCCTCCGATCTGGCCACATTAGCAGCGGGCGAGGATGGTTCACCACTATCAGTTGAACAGCTGGTAACAGACATCGTGAAGGGCTATACCTCGCAGGTTGAGGCTTACTACGGCGGCCGACTTGCTGATCTGGAAACATCAAAGATTGTCATTAAAGCCTATAGAACACTGTTCCAACGTCAAGCCAGTAGCTCTGAGCTTTCCCGATGGAGCTCAGCGGTGGATGAAGGGCTAGCCAAAACAAACCTGCCAATGGCGATTCTCCAGGACACACATGATCGTGATCGGTTCCATGTATCCCTTCTATCAGCAGGAAGTCGATGGTCCCAAGTTCAATGGGGTACTTCGGCCGTCATTGATGGTGCTTATGGCATGGGCTTTCAGTCAGAGCTCTCCACCTTTGAGGAGGCTTCAAGAAGCTTGCTTTCAAGCCCTGTCGCCAACAGCTGGACAAAGGCCCAAAACATCTTTTCCCAGTACAGACATGAGGTGATGGACATCCTTGACGGTACTCCCATTTCCGATACAGGCTTTTTCTAGACAGGCCGTATGACCCCATGTTGCAAGCCAGGGCATCCCCCTCTTGATCGCCTTATCCTGGTGATATTCACCTAGTCACATTCGGTCGCTTCAGCTTCACTTTCCCTGTACCTTGACCCATGACAAAGTCTTTTGATTACATCGTTGTTGGCGCTGGCAACGCTGGTGCCGCGATTGCATCCCGTCTCAGTGAAGACCCAAGTGTTCATGTCCTTTTGCTTGAAGCAGGGCCACACTTTCGGTCAATAGAGGAAACGCCTAGCGATCTACTTGATTCGAAGGCTGTATCGGTTGAGAAGCATGACTGGAATTATATTACTGATGTCATTCCCGGCCGTCAGTTTCCCTACGCACGGGGCAAAGTTTCTGGAGGCTGTTCTTCTGTGAATGGCTGCATATCTCTACGCGGCCTTAAACAAGACTTCCGCCAATGGGCAAGTCTAGGCAATGAAGGCTGGGACTGGGATGATATTTTGCCACTCTATAAACGCATCGAGAAAGACCTTGATTTTGGATCTTCGAGTTACCACGGTAGCGCTGGTCGAATCCCTATTACTCGCTTTAAGCCCGAAGAATACAGCCACGTCGTGTCTGCGTTCAAGACAACAGCGATGGGCAATGGCTATGCATGGGTTCCCGATCACAACCATCCTAGAGGCTATGATGGTGTAGGCCCAATTCCCATGAACCGTTCTGGGGATGGTTCATTGCGTGTTTCCAGTTCCATTGCCTATCTTCTGGAGGCACAAACCAGGCCCAACCTTACGATTAAAGACCATACGAATGTTGCGCGGATCCTCTTCTCCGGCAAGAGGGCAACTGGGGTTGAATCAATCAATGCATCTGGCGGCATCGAGGTCTACTCCGGTGGCGAGATTATTATTTCTTCGGGCTCTATTAACTCTCCAGCGCTTCTTCTGCGATCTGGCGTGGGGCCAAAGGATGATTTGACTAGAATCGGCATTGATTGTGTTAATGATTTGCAGGGTGTCGGCAGCAATCTGATTGATCATTCTCTTGCTGTTGTAGCTGCTTATCCAAATCCATCCATTGTTAATGAATCGGACGATGACGTCCAAATGGTTATTCATTACACGGCTCCTGGGAGTGCCTTTATCAATGATATGCAGATCTATTGCCTCGGCAAACTTGGCGCCGAGCGCTTCCCAGGTGCAGATCCGACCAGAGGTCTCATGTTCGGAACTGGCATTGTGATCAATCGTCCTCAGTCTCGCGGCCGCGTGTCGATTGAAAGTTCTGACCCGACACGCCAACCCCGGATCGACCACAGGCTTAATTCGCATGCGGAGGATATGCGAAAGATGGTGGATGGGGTTCGGCGTGGCTATTCACTACTAACCTCTGGCGAACTGAGTCAGATCTCCTCTGGAGTGGCTGTACTCAATGATGCCATGGTGGCTGATACGAGAGCACTCGAAAGCTATATCTCTGATCGTTCTGCCACGATTTGGCATGCGATCGGCACCTGCAAGATGGGTCCATCTAGTGACAATCACGCCGTTGTAGATCCTACTCTTAAAGTTCATGAGTGCTCTGGCCTTCGAGTTGCGGACTGCTCAATCTTCCCGGATCATGTCAGCCGCAATCCCATGCTTACATGCTATGCGGTAGCCGAAAAGCTTGTTGACATGATTCAGGCTGGACGCTGATCGCGTCTGTTCCTCTTTTCACTCCCTCCCACTTTCCTTCCTTTCCACACACATGACTGCTTCTACCTGGGCCAGCTGGATGATCACCTGCGAATGCCAGTCTTCTGACTTTGAACAGATTGGCCAACTCGCTGCCGAGATGACAGATTTCTTTTTGGCCAATGAGCCTTTGACAACTCATTTTGAATGGAGTGCGAGTGCGGATCGTAGCAAGATCCATATTCACGAGCGCTACGCTGATTCCACTCAAGCCATGTCACACATGGCTGCATTTGGTGATCAATTCGGTGCGAGGTTCATGGCATTGCTAAAGCCTGTGTCCGTTGTTGCTTATGGATACCCTTCCTCTGAGCTCAGGACAGCACTCGAAGGCCTATCTCCTGTATTCATGGAGAACTTCAGCGGCTTCCATCGCTGATTGCTTCTCAACAGGTGCGTCAGGCACCCATGGGGCGTGAGGTCGCTTGCGATTGGGGTGTGACCCCGTCCACCCAAGACCTCGCGCCCCCTGCAGCCACACACCTTGGCCCACCGGGTGTGGAGCTAACCGAGCCCATTGCCGCGGCAATGGGCTTTCAGCATCTGGGCGCCCAAATCGAGGCGATGCTGGTTGGCATAGGCCTCCTCCTCCAGTGCGATCTCCCTTGGCGAAGCCTGGGCGTAGAGGGGATCGCTGAGGTGCCGGCGCGCTTCGGCATCCAAGGCCCTAGAGAGCCCCAGGGGTTGCGGATGCAGCTGCAGCAGCCCGTGGCGACAGCTCTGGGCCACATGAATGGCCTCGTGGTTGAGCACCAGCGCAAACTCGCGGCTGCCCTTGGCGGGCACATCCGGCCGAATCCGCAGGGTGCGGGCCCTGGGCTCCCATTCCCCGGCAGCCCCAGCCTTACGAGGCGGCCCCAACACCACCCTGACGCCACGGGAACGCAGCTGCAAGAGCAGGGCATCGATGGCGCGGCGCTCTGACTCGAACCGCGGCGGGTTCAGCATCAAGCGCTTGATCTGCTCCACGGATAGGGCTGGATCGCCGCTGCGGCGCTTGTAGACGTAGCGGGTTCCGCCGCCCGGCAGGGGCTCAGCCCGGGGTTGCCAGCTGCGATCAGCCGCCTCCAGCTGGGCATGCAGCACCCCCTCTCGACCACTGGAGAGCGGGTAGTCCTGCGGTCTGAGCTGCTGCGCCGCCGACGGCATCACGGCTTGATGTTGCGTTACCGCCGTGAGCGCCATGCCCACCAACACCAGCAGGCCAGCCAACGCGGGCAGCGGACGCACCAGGGGAACCCGCTCGAGGGGATCACCGCAGTGGCCGCAATGCAGGAAGCCGACGGAGCGGCACTGAACCAGCAGGGGCCTGGGGTGGCAATAGGGGCAGCGGTAGCGGGCCATCAGGGCTGCAAGGGCACCGCCTCGGTGACATCCACGACTCGGCTGCAATGCTCCGCCCCGATTCTGGCGCGCGCAAACCCATTCCACTTGCGAGGATGCCCGGCTCAGCAGGTTTGCCCCAATGCCCCTCACCGCCCTGGTGCGTCAACTGCAGCAGGTGAACCTCACCGGGGAGGTGCTGCTGCGCGTGCAACGGGCAGAGCGCCTGCGGCTCAGTGGTGCGGGCCGGTGCGCACGGGCCCTGGTGAGCAGTGCCCTGGCGGCGGCAGCGGAGGCGCCACTGCTGGTGATTGTTCCCACCCTGGAGGAGGCGGGCCGCTGGGCAGCCCTGCTGGAACTGATGGGCTGGGACAGCTGCCAGCTCTACCCCACCAGCGAAGGCAGCCCCTACGAACCCTTTGATCCCACCAGTGAGATCACCTGGGGGCAACTACAGGTGCTGAGCGAGCTGCTCGATGGTGGTGCCGGCAGCGCCAGGCGCCAGGCGATCGTGGCCACCGAGCGGGCCCTGCAGCCCCACCTGCCGCCGCCGGATGCACTGCAGCACCAGTGCCTGAGCCTGCGCAAGGGCGACACGGTGAACCTGGAGGAATTGGCGACCACCCTCACCCGGCTCGGTTACGAGCGGGTGCCAACGATTGAGCAGGAAGGCAGCTGGAGCCGTCGGGGCGACATCGTCGACCTGTTCCCGGTGAGTGCCGAGCTCCCCGTGCGGCTCGAATTTTTTGGCGAGGAGCTGGAAAAACTGCGGGAATTCGATCCCGCCTCCCAGCGCTCCCTCGATGCCATCGAGGTGGTCCGCCTCACCCCCACTGGCTACGGCCCCCTGATTGCCGAAGCGCTGCGGGAATCCATGCCCGATGGGCTCGATCAACTGCTCAGCTCCGAGGCCAGTGACTTGCTGCTGGAGGGCGGCACTCCCGAGGGCATGCGACGGCTGATGGGCCTGGCCTGGCAGCGGCCAGCCTCACTGCTCCAGTACCTGCCTCCAAACACGCTGATCGCCGTGGATGAGCGGCGCCACTGCCTCTCCCACGGCCAGCAGTGGTTTGACCACGCCACCGATCACCACGGCGATGTGGTGGAGGAGCTGGGGCTGGTGCTGCCACCGCTGCTGCACCGTCCACCGGCCGAGACCCTGGAGCAGGCCGAGGCCTTTGCCGGCTTCGATCTGGCGGAACTGCACGAAACCGACAACCACCCCAACAGCTTTGATCTGGCCTCCCGCTCAGTGCCGGCCTACCCCAACGCCTTCGGGAAACTGGCCGGCCTGGTGAAGGGGTTTGTGGCCGAGAAGGCCACGGTGTGGCTGCTCTCGGCCCAGCCCAGCCGGGCCGTGGCCCTGCTGGAGGAGCACGACTGCATCACGCGCTTCGTGCCGAACCCAGCGGATTTCCCAGCCATCGAGCGGCTGGTGGAACAGGGCACCCCGGTGGCCCTGAAAACCCGCGGCACCGCCGAGCTGGAGGGGCTGCAGTTGCCGGCCTGGAAGCTGGTGCTGATCACCGATCGGGAATTCTTCGGCCAGCAGAGCCTCGCCGCCACCGGCTACGTGCGCCGGCGCCGCAAGGCCGCCAGCCGCACGGTGGATCCCAACAAGATGCAGCCGGGCGATTTCGTGGTGCACCGCAACCACGGCATCGGCAAGTTTCTCAAGCTCGAGAAGTTGGCCATCAGCGGCGAATCGCGCGACTACCTGGTGGTGCAGTACGCCGATGGCCTGCTGCGGGTGGCGGCTGACCAGCTGGGCAGCCTGGGCCGCTACCGCGCCACCAGCGATGCCCCGCCCGACCTGAACCGCATGGGCGGCACCGCCTGGGCCAAGGCTAAGGAGCGGGCCAAGAAGGCCGTGCGCAAGGTGGCGGTGGACCTGGTGAAGCTCTACGCCGAGCGCCACCAGGCGCCGGGCTTTGCCTTCCCCACCGATGGCCCCTGGCAGAGCGAACTCGAAGACTCCTTCCCCTACGAGCCCACCCCCGACCAGGTGAAGGCGATCAGCGATGTGAAACGCGATATGGAGCAACCCCAGCCCATGGACCGGCTGGTGTGCGGCGATGTGGGCTTCGGCAAAACCGAAGTGGCCATCCGCGCCATCTTCAAAGCCGTCACGGCCGGCAAACAGGTGGCGATGCTGGCCCCCACCACGGTGCTGGCCCAGCAGCACTGGCGCTCGCTCACCGAACGCTTCGCCCCCTATCCCCTCAAGGTGAGCCTGCTCAACCGCTTCCGCACCGCCGGGGAGCGCAAGGTGATCCAGGAAGGCCTGGCCGCAGGCACCGTGGATGTGGTGGTGGGCACCCACCAGCTGCTCGGCAAGAGCACCACCTTCAAACAGTTAGGCCTGCTGGTGGTGGATGAGGAACAGCGCTTCGGCGTGAACCAGAAGGAAAAGATCAAGGCCCTCAGGAAGGACGTGGACGTGTTGACGCTGAGTGCCACGCCCATCCCACGCACCCTCTACATGAGCCTCTCCGGCGTGCGGGAGATGAGCCTGATCACCACGCCACCGCCCCTGCGCCGGCCCATCAAAACCCACCTGGCCGCCCTCGATGAGGAAGCGGTGCGCAGCGCCATCCGCCAGGAACTCGACCGCGGTGGTCAGATCTTCTATGTGGTGCCCCGGGTGGAGGGCATCGAGGATGTGGCCGCCCAGCTGCGGGCCATGATTCCCGGCCTGCGGCTGCTGGTGGCCCACGGCCAGATGGCGGAGGGGGAGCTGGAGAGCGCCATGGTGGCCTTCAACGCCGGCGAGGCCGACTTGATGCTCTGCACCACAATCGTGGAGAGCGGCCTGGACATCCCGCGGGTGAACACGATCCTGATTGAGGACGCCCACAAGTTCGGCCTGGCCCAGCTCTATCAACTGCGGGGCCGGGTGGGCCGCAGCGGCATCCAGGCCCACGCCTGGCTCTTCTATCCCGGCGATGCCTCCCTGAGCGAAGCGGCGCGCCAGCGGCTGCGGGCGATTCAGGAATTCGCCCAGTTGGGCAGCGGCTACCAGCTGGCCATGCGCGACATGGAGATCCGCGGCGTGGGCAACCTGCTGGGGGTGGAGCAGAGCGGCCAGATGGAAACCATCGGCTTCGACCTCTACATGGAGATGCTGCAGGAATCCCTGGCCGAGATCCAGGGGCAGGACATCCCGGCGGTGGACGACACCCAGATCGATTTGCCGATCACCGCCTTCATCCCTGGCGACTGGATCACCGAGAACGACGAGAAGATAGCCGCCTACCGCGCCGCGGCCGATTGCAGCAGCAGGGAGGCCTTGGTGGAACTGGCGGCCGGCTGGGTGGATCGCTACGGCGCCATCCCCGCACCGGTGCAGTCGCTGCTCCAACTGATGGAGCTGAAGTTGGTGGCCAAGCGCTGCGGCTTCTCGCGCATCAAACCGGAGAAGCCCAACATCGCCCTCGACACTCCAATGGAGGAGCCAGCCTTCCGGCTGCTGCGCCAGGGCCTGCCCCAGCACCTGCATGGGCGGCTGGTGTACCA
Organism: Synechococcaceae cyanobacterium; assembly: GCA_947461705.1. GTDB lineage: Bacteria > Cyanobacteriota > Cyanobacteriia > PCC-6307 > Cyanobiaceae > Vulcanococcus. The sequence goes on along the minus strand of CANHMF010000018.1, from coordinate 17,064 downwards.
GGCGGGGTCGGGGAGCACCGCCAAGGTGCTGGCCCGGGGCCTGGGGGTGCTGCCTGCCGACAAACAGTTGGAGGAACTGATGGGCTGGCTGAACCAGATGGCGGAACAGATCCCCGGGGCCGATGGCCTCACCGAGGCCCAGCGGACCGCTCAGATGAAGGCGGCCAACGAGGCAGTCCTCAGCATTTGATGAGAGATCAAAACTGCTGAAAACGCCTGCGCCGGAAGACCTAACGCAACCAGCTCAAACCTTCGTTACAATTCGCCCACCACACCGGGCTGGCCCATGGGCGAACTGATGGATGTCTCCGGCGGCCTCGAGGGGGGCTTTGGCCTGATCTCAGGCCTGGTGAGCCTTGTGGCCCTTGGCATCTACGCCCTCACCCAGGGCGACACCGGCAACGACGACGACGATTCCAGCCCCGGTGGCGGCCTGATGCAGCCCGTGGGCGGCGCCGCCTGAGCCAAGCAAAAGCGAGGGGGTTGGTCTCGCCCCCTTAGTTCTGAAGCGCGGCCGGCAGGTTCGTGGTGGTGGGGCTGAAGGCCTTGGCCTTGGTCACCACCCCAGCGCCACGCACCTGTTTCAGCAGGGTGGATTCCGCCATCCGGTACTGACTGTCCTTCTTGGTGCCGAGGTCTTCGAGGCGCAGTTTCTGGGCCTCGGCCTCAGGGAGCTTGGCGCGCACATCGGGATCGATGCCGTGCTTGTGGATGTCGCGGCCACTGGGGGTGAGGTACTTGGCGATGGTCACGGTCATGCCGGAGCCATCGGAGAGTCCCCGCACCGACTGCACCAACCCCTTGCCGAAGGTCTTCTCACCCACCAGCACCGCCCGGTGGTTGTCCTGCAGGGCACCGGAGAGGATTTCGCTGGCGCTGGCCGAACCCTCGTTCACCAGGATCACCAGGGGGCGCTTCGTAAGGGCCCGGCCATTGGCACGCTTGATGTCCTGAATGCCATCGCGGGTCTTGGTGGACACGATGATCCCCTCATCCATCCACTGGCGGGCAATGGCGATGCTCGCCATCAGCAGGCCACCAGGGTTGCTGCGCAGGTCGAGCACGTAGCCCTGCACATCCTTGCCCTCCAGGTCCTTCACCGCCGCGGCCATGTCCTTGGCGGCGTTGGCATTGAACTGCTTCAGCCGGATGTAGCCAATCTTGGTGCCATCCCCGGTGGTGTTCACCTGGTGATCCACGGCATGGAGCTCGATGCGTTCCCGCACCAGGGGAGCCTCCACCACCTTGCCGGCGCGGCGCAGCTGGATGGTCACTTTGGTGCCGGCCTGGCCGCGGATCAACTTCACCGCGTCCTCGGTGGACATGCCCTTGGTGCTCTTGCCGTCGATCGAGATGATCACGTCCTTGGGCATCACCCCGGCCCGTGAGGCCGGTGAACCCTCAATCGGTGACACCACCACCAGTTCCTTGGTGTCCTTGTCAAGGCTCAGCTGAATACCCACCCCGGAGAGCTCTCCCGAGGTATCGATCTGCATCTCCTTGAATTCCCGCGGATCCAGGAAGCGGGTATACGGGTCATCGAGGGTGCCGAGCATCCCACGGATGGCCTCATAGCTCTCCTTGGTGCTGCCGTAGCTCTTGGTGAGCACCGACTTGCGCAGGGTGCGCCACTTCTCAGGGGTGTACTTGCCCGTGGTATCGAGATAGTCACGGAACACGATCTGCCAGGTCTGGTCGATCACCTCCTTGGGGCTATCGCTGATCAGCGACGCCGCACTGGGTCCCAACAGGGGCGGCACCACCGCAGCGGCCATCGCCCCGACACCCACCAGCACGACAACCGGGGCGCGGCCGATCGTGCGACTCATGGCGCGACGCATGGTGCGACCTATGCCCATTCAGCGAGCTCCCAAAGCCCTTTCCTGTCCACAAGCTAGCCCCCACAGGCGGGGTAGGAAGGGCCGGGTAACCGCTACCTCAGGGATCCACCCAGCGGCCATCGTCCTTGATCAGGGCAATCAGGGCCTCCACCCCCTCGGCTTCCGGCACCCGCCGGATCTCCTCACGGCCGCGATACAGCGAGATCACGCCGGGGGTCTTGCCCACATAGCCGTAATCGGCATCGGCCATCTCGCCGGGACCGTTGACGATGCAGCCCATCACGGCGATGTCCAGGCCGGTGAGGTGCGCGGTGGCATTGCGCACTTTGTGCAAAACCTCCTCCAGGTTGAAGAGGGTGCGGCCGCAGCTGGGGCAGCTGACGTATTCCACCATCGTCTTGCGCAGCCCCAGGGCCTGCAGGATCGAGTAGCACACTGGAATCTCCTTCTCCGGCGCCTCGGTGAGCGACACGCGAATCGTGTCCCCCAGGCCATCGGAGAGCAGCGTGGCGATGCCAGCCGTGCTCTTGATCCGGCCGTAATCGCCATCGCCGGCCTCGGTGACCCCGAGGTGCAGCGGGTAGTGGAAGCCCTCGGCATCCATTCGGTGGGCCATCAGCCGGTAGGCCGCCAGCATCACCGGCGCCCGGGACGCCTTCATCGAGATGCAGATGTTGTGGAAGTCGAGCCGGTCGCAGATGCGGATGAACTCCAGGGCGCTCTCCACCATCCCCAGGGGGGTATCGCCGTAGGCGAACAGCATCCGCTCGGCTAGGGAGCCATGGTTCACACCGATGCGCAGGGCCTTGTCCTGCGCCTTGAGCAGCTGCACCAGGGGCGCAAAGGTCTCCTCGATGCGCGCGCCAATGGCCGCGATTTCCTCCGGGCTGAATTCGGTGCGATTGGGATCGGGCTTGTCGAACACGAACAGGCCCGGATTGATGCGCACCTTGTCCACGTGCTGCGCCACCTCGAGGGCAATCTTCATGCCGTTGTGGTGCACATCCGCCACCAGGGGCACTGGCTGGTAGCTGTCCTCCAGGCGCTTGCGAATCTCACCCACGGCTTTGGCGTGGGCCAGGGAGGGCACCGTGAGCCGCACGATCTCGCAGCCCGCCTCGTGCAAACGGCGAATGCCGGCGGTGGCACCCTCGATGTCGAGGGTGTCCTCGTTGATCATCGACTGCACCACCACCGGGTGGTCGCTGCCGATCCACACATCGCCCACCCGCACGCTGCGGGTCTTGCGGCGGCGGATCACGGTGTCAAACCGGGGATCACTGGCCCAGTCGGTGGTAGGGGCGTCGGGGCGGGCCAGGGTGCCGGTCATCGGTGGGGGGCCGGGTGGTGGCGCAAGCCTGTCACAAAGCAACCATCAGCTGGCGGCCTGGAGCTGCACCAGCCGCCGCTGCACGTCCTGAAGGTCGTGCCAGGTGAGCCACTTGGGAGCCCCCCGCTCCTTGGAGGGATTGCGCAGCAGATAGGAGGGGTGAAAGATCGGCATCAGCCAACGGCCCTCCAGGCTGCCCCCCTCACCCTGGCGCCACTGGCCGCGCAGCTTGGTGATCCCTCCCTTGATCCCCAGCAGGCCCTCCACCGCCGTGGCCCCCGCCAGCAGGATCACCTGGGGATCCACCAGGGCAATCTGCTGATCCAGCCAGGGCCGGCAGGCCGCCATCTCCAGCGCGGTGGGCTTGCGGTTCTCCGGCGGCCGGCACTTCACGATGTTGCACACGTAGGCATCGCGGTTGCTGTGGATGCCCACGCTCTCGAGCATCAGATCCAGCAGCTGGCCGGAACGGCCCACAAAGGGCTGGCCCAGCTCATCCTCCTGGGCACCTGGACCTTCGCCAATCACCATCAACCGGGCCTGGGGGTTGCCGCGGCTCACCACCACATTGAGGCGACTGGCTCCCAGGGAACAGCGGCGGCAGGCCTGGCAATCGCTGGCCAACTGGGCCAGCGCCGGATCGCGATCCGGCGGTGCCACCCCTGGGGTCTGGGCAAACAGCGGCGCCGACAACAGCTCAGACATGCCAGAGCCAGGGGGGCGATGGGGCCGCGATCCTATGGGCCCTCCCCTGTTGCCCGAGGCGTTTCCGCAGACGAGGGAACCAGCAGTAGCAGCCGGTTGCCCTCCGGATCCGCCAGCCAGGCCTCCCAGCCGAAAGGCTCCTGCCGCGGCCCATCCAACAGCTGAGCGCCCAGGCCCTGGGCCTCCACGATCCAGCAACGCAGGGCCTCGCCATCACCAGGCCGCTGCAGGCACAGGGCTAGGCGCCCCTCCTGCCGGGGCCGGGGGCGGGAGCGGGAGGGCCCATAGATCTGTAAGTGGCCACCGGCCGGCAGGGCCAGGCGCCAATGGCTGGCCGACAGACCGGCTGCGGGGGGCTGCTGCAGCAGGGAGCCGTAGAAGGCCGCCAATCCAGTGGGGTCATCGGCCGCCAGGACGATCGAACAGGTTGGAACGACGGAGGCAACCAAGGCAGCCACAGCAGGTGGCAAAAAGTCTGCGCCGAACCAATCGGGGATGGGGCGTAGGGCAGGATGAGCTGTATCCCTGGCAACGCTGCGCAGGGCTGCCGTTGTCCGTCGCTGCTCAGAATGCTGCGCCCGTTGTCGCTATCTGCCCGGGCAGAAGCTCTGCAGCCCTCCCTCACCCTGGCCATTGCCGCCCGGGCCAAGGCCCTCAAGGCGGAGGGCAAGGACATCTGCAGCCTCAGCGCCGGCGAGCCGGACTTCGACACCCCCGCCTTCATCCGTCAGGCCGCCGCGGCCGCCCTGGAAACAGGCCACACCCGCTACGGCCCTGCCGCCGGCGAACCGGCCCTGCGGGACGCCATTGCCGCCAAGCTCAGCCACGAGAACCAGGTGCCCACCAGCAGCGATCAGGTGCTGGTGACCAACGGCGGCAAGCAGGCCCTGTTCAACCTCTTCCAGGTGCTGCTGGGCCCGGGCGATGAGCTGCTGCTCCCCGCCCCCTTCTGGCTGAGCTACCCCGAGATCGCCAAGCTGGCTGGGGCGTCGGTGAAGCTGATTCCCAGCTCCGCCAGCGAGGGGTTCCGCCTCGATCCAGCCCGGCTGGAGGCAGCGATCACGCCCGCCAGCAAGCTGCTCGTGCTCAACAGCCCGGGCAATCCCACGGGCATGGTGCTCAGCCGGCCAGAGCTGGAGGCCATCGCGGCCGTTCTGCGCCGCCACCCCCAGGTGGCGGTGGTGTGCGATGAGATCTACGAGTTCCTGCTGGCCCCGGGCCACCAGCACCACAGCTTCGCGGCAGTGGCGCCGGATCTGGCGGATCGGGTGTTCATCGTGAATGGCTTTGCCAAGGGCTGGGCCATGACTGGCTGGCGCATCGGCTGGCTGGCTGGTCCGAAAGCCGTGGTGGCCGCCGCCAGTGCCCTGCAGAGCCAGAGCACCAGCAACGTGTGCAGCTTTGCCCAGTTCGGCGCCCTGGCCGCCGTGAGTGGCCCGCGCGACTGCGTGCAGGAGATGGCCGCCCAGTTCAACGAGCGCCGCGCCCTGCTCAGTGATGGCTTGCGGGCCCTGCAGGGCCTGGACCTGCTGCCCCCCGAAGGGGCGTTCTACGCCTTTCCGGATGTGAGCAGCACCGGCCTGGATTCGATGACCTTCTGCAACCGCTTGCTGGACGAACAGGGCCTGGCGGTGGTGCCTGGCGGTGCCTTCGGCGACGACCGCTGCATCCGCCTCTCCTGTGCGGCATCGACGGCCACCATCCACGACGGTCTGACACGCCTGCAGCGCTTCCTGGCCAGCCTCTGACGCCAGGCCCGGCAGAATCCAGGGGCCCATCCCTTTCATGCCCGATGCTGCTCTCTCGAGAACGTTCGGCCGCCGTGCTGGCGGGCCTCTCCCTGGCCCTGCTGCCGGCGGCCTTGCCCAACCTCTCGCCCGCCGGCCCCTCGCTGCTGCCTCGAGCTGAGGCCCAGCAGAGCAGCCAGCCCAAACCCCTGCGCATCAGCGCCATCCCCGATCAGAAGCCGGAAACGCTGAACCGGCTCTACGGCTTGGTGGCCAAGGAACTCAGCCGGCAGCTGGGCGTGCCGGTGAAATACGTGCCCATGACCGATTACGCCGCGGCGGTGACAGCCTTCCGCACCGGCGACCTGGATGTGGTGTGGTTCGGCGGCCTCACCGGCGTGCAGGCGCGCTTGCAGAAACCCAACGCGGTGGTGCTGGCCCAGCGCGATATCGACGCCTCCTTCCGCAGCATCTTCATCGCGAACACGAAGAGCGGGCTCAAGCCGGTGACCGCGATCCAGGGGCTGCAGGAGCTCAAGGGCAAGCGCTTCACCTTTGGATCGGAAAGCTCCACCTCCGGGCGCCTGATGCCCCAGTACTTCCTGAGCAAGGCCGGCGTGAAGCCCAGCATGTTCGCCGGGGGAGCCGCAGGCTTCAGCGGCAGCCACGACGCCACCATCGCCCTGGTGCAGAGCGGTGCCTACGACGCAGGGGCCGTGAACGAACAGGTGTGGCGCTCCAGCCTCCACAACGGCAAGGCCAGCCGTTCCAAGGTGATGGCCATCTGGACGTCGCCCGGCTATCCCGACTACCACTGGATCGCCCAGGGCACCCTCAACCAGCGCTTCGGCAAGGGCTTCACCACCAAGCTGCAGCAGGCGATCCTGAGCTGGCGACCCAGCGACCCGGAGCAGAAACAGATCCTCAACCTGTTCGGCGCCCAGCAGTTCATCAAGACAACGCCGGGTGAATACAAACGGATCGAGCAGGTGGGCCGGGAGATCGGCAAGATCCGCTGATCAGGGCTTCTGACCCCGGAGTGCCTGCTCTGGGGTCAGAATTGCCTGATTCGTTCCTCCCCGCCCCGCAGCATGACTCTGCTGATCGACAGCGTGCTGATGCTCGCGGGGCTGGTGATCTGGATCCGGGGCAACAGCGAAAACGACGACGTGTGGTCGCTGTTTCTGCGCGTCTTTGCGGGGGTGGACCTGGCGGTGGTGGTGCTGGGCAAAGGCCAGTTGCTGCTGGAGATCCCTCTCCTGCTGCTGGCCTTGGCGCTGCCCTCAGTAGCCCGCCTGGAACACAGCCGCCAGAGCATCCGATGAATCCCCGCGGCCCCGATCTGCTGGAGTTGGTGCTGGTGGGCACGATCCTGGCCCTGATCGCCTTCCGATTCACCCACCTGTAGCCAGGCAGCATGGAGCCCATGCAAGGCGTCTCTCCCACCACCACACCGCCGGTGCTCGCCCTCGAGGCCATCACGGTGAAGGGACGGGAGAGGCCCAGGCTGGATGGCGTCACCCTGCAGATTGCGGCCGGGGAACGGGTGGCCCTGCTGGGCCCCAGCGGGGCCGGCAAAAGCACCCTGCTGGCGGTGGCCAATGGTCTGCTGGCGCCCAGTGGAGGGCAGGTGCTGTGGGACCAGCAGCCGCGGGCCCACTCCGCCCGTGGGCGGCGCAGGCAACAGGCCCGCATCGGCACCCTCTGGCAAGACCTGCGCCTGATCGACGAGCTCACGGTGCAGCAGAACCTCAATGCCGGCTGCCTGGCCCGCTGGGGCTGGCCCAGGGCCGTACTCAACCTCCTGCTGCCGATTGACAGCGCTGCCTGCGCCGAGGCCCTGCAGCGCATGGACCTGGAGCCGGGGCTGCTCAACCAGTCGGTGGCCGCCCTCTCCGGGGGGCAACGCCAGCGGGTGGCCATGGCGCGGATGCTGCGCCAGGAGCCCACGCTGCTGCTGGCCGATGAGCCGCTGGCCAACCTCGATCCGCGGCTGGCGGCCGATCTGCTGGAGCTGCTGCTCGAGCAGGCCAGGGCGCCGCGAGCCCTGCTGCTGAGCCTGCACCGCCCAGACCTGCTGCAGGGCTTCGATCGAGCCATCGGCCTCCGGAGCGGGCAAATCCAGTTCGATCAGCCCGTGTCAGAGATCGGGCCCGAACAGATCCAACGGCTCTACGGCACGGGGGCCCCAAGCCCATGAGGGCGGCCCCGCCGCTGCTGCTGTTGCTGCCGGCCCTGGTACTGGTACCGGTGCTGATGGCCCTGCCGCTGCTGCTCCACGGCGGCGGCTGGGAGCTGATCGGCCAGTTCCTGCAAGGCGCCATCAGCCCCTCCCTGGATCCCCTCGTGCTCAACTCGGTGATCACGGGGCTGGGGGTCACGCTGGGCATGGCCCTGCTGGGCTGGGCCGTGAGCCTGGTGTTGGGGTTGGTGTTGGGGCTGGCCAGTTCACGGCTGATCTGGCAGAGCCTCAGCGGCACCACCCTTCCGGCGGAGCTGGTGCGGCGAATCCTCGCCATCCCCCGCGCGATCCATGAACTGATCTGGGGCCTGCTCTTGCTCCAACTGGTGGGGCAACAGCCCGCCGTGGCGATGCTGGCCATCGCGATCCCCTATGGAGCCCTCGTAGCCCGGGTGGTGAGCGATCTGCTGGATGCCCTCCCCACCCGCAACCTGGAGGCGCTGAGGGCCGGCGGTGCGCCGGCAGGCGCCGCGCTGCTCACCGCCCTGGGGCCACCGCTGCTACCGGGGGTGATCAGCTATGGCGGGTACCGGCTGGAATGCGCCCTGCGCAGCGCCACGCTGCTGGGGGTGTTTGGCCTGGGGGGCCTGGGCAATGAACTGGTGCTGACGCTGCAGTCGTTGCAGTTCCACGAACTGTGGACCGGGCTGTGGGTGCTGCTGGCCGTGATGCTCGGACTCGAATCCGGCATTGGGGCCCTGCGCCGCCGCTGGGGCATGCCTGCCCGCTTTGGCCTCAGCGCCGGGAGCGTGGGGCAGCGGGGGCGGGAATTGGTGCTCATGCTGCTGGCCCTGGTGCCGCTGCTGTTGTGGCTGGGCAGGGCCCTGGACGTGGATCCAAGGGCCCTGCTGCAGTGGCAACCGCTGCCTCCCCTGGCACCCCATGGATGGGCCTCAGCGCTGGCCATGCCTTGGCCCTCGATGGTGCTGCAAACCCTGATGCTCACCCTGCTGGCCGCGGCCCTGGCCGTGGGGGTAGCGCCGCTGCTGCTGCTCCTGGTGGCCCCCTGGCCCTGGGGGCGCCGGCTGCTGCAACTGATCTGGGCCTTCGGTCGCCTCTGGCCGCCGCCGCTCACAGCCCTGCTGCTGCTATTCGTGCTCAAACCCGGCGTGGTGACAGCCGCCCTGGCCCTGGGCTTCCACAACCTCGGCATCCTGGGCCGACTGCTGCTGGAGGGAGCCGAGGCCACGGGTCCCGCCACCGAAGACGCCCTGCGCTGCAGCGGCAGTGGCCCGCGCCTGGCCCTGCTCTACGGGCGCTTCAGTGGACTGGCCCGCTCCTATCTGGCCTATGGGGCCTACCGAGCCGATGTGATCCTGCGGGAAACGGTGGTGGTGGGCCTGGTGGCGGGCACAGGCCTGGGGGCCCAGCTGCGGGAGAGCCTGAGCTCCTTTGCCTGGGATCAATTGGCGGCGCTGCTGGCGATGTACGTGGTACTCACCCTTGTGGGGGAAGATCTCAGCGACCGTGTCCGCCAGCGGCTGCTGCGTCCGGCCTGACCCCGAGGAGCCGTTCATGCCCGCCGCGATTCCCAAAAAGCTCATCGTGCTGGGGGACAGCGGCGTCTACGGCTGGGGCGACCCGGAGGAGGGTGGCTGGTGCGAGCGGCTGCGGCGTCACTGGATGGGGCTGCCCGGCGGACCGGTGCTCTACCCCCTAGGGGTGCGCGGCGATGGACTGGAACGGGTGGCGGCGCGCCTGGATCGCGAGGTGACCTGCCGCGGCGAACTGCGTCGCCAGCAACCCCACGGCATCCTGCTAGCGGTGGGACTGAACGACACGGCCCGGGTGGGGCGGCCGGACGGACGGCCCCAGCTCACTGCCGAGGGCTTCCTGTTCGGCCTGCAGCAACTGCTGGAGCGGGCCCGGTCCATGGCTCCGGTGCTGGTGATGGGCCTCACCCCAGTGCTGGAGGAGCCGATGCCCTACGCCGAGGTGCTCTGGTACTCCCTTGATCAGGTGCGCCGCTATGAGGGTCTGCTGGAGGAGGCCTGCCTGGAGGCCGATGTGCCCTTCCTGCCCCTGCTGGATGCGCTGCTGGCAGATCGCTGCTGGCCCGAGTGGCTCAGCAGCGATGGCGTGCATCTCAATCCGGAAGGGCATCGCCAGGTGTACCAACGGGTGCAGCGCTGGCCGGCGCTGCTGCGCTGGGCCGAGCTCGAGCCCCTGGCCAGGGCCACACCCCTCGGCTGAGGGAGCCACAACAGCCCAAGCGGGGGAACACCGGCCCTGGGCAGAGAGGTGACCGTGAAAAGACGGATGCCTTTTTGCCGTGATGTCCCTCTCTCAACCCCAGGCCCACCGCCACAACGCTGCCCTGCTGCAGGCCTATGCCGCCGAGCAGACCCCCTCCCGCCGCCTGGCCCTCCGCAATGCCCTCGTGAACGCCAATCTGCCGCTGGTGCGGCGCGTGGCCTGGCTGGAATCCCAGCGGAGCGCGGTTCCCTTCGACGACCTGGAGCAGGCGGGTCGCCTCGGGCTGATCAAGGCCGTGGAGCGCTTTGATCCCCGCCGCGGCACGGCCCTCAGCAGCGCCGCCATGCCCTACATCACCGGGGCCATCCGCCAGTTTCTGCGCGATCGTTGCCAGCCCATCCATGGCAGCCGGGCCCTGCGGGAGCTGCATCAACGGGGGCAGGTGCTGCAACAGCAACGCCAACACCAGGGGCGGGCCCCACTCAGCCACCAGGCACTGTGCCAGCAGCTGGGGTGCTCGCTGGAGCGCTGGCAGGAGGCCCTGGCGTTGCAGAGCGCCCTGCGCATGGGCAGCCTGGATCAGCCCTGCCAGGGAACGGAGGCCAGCGGCGACAGCCTGGTGGACCTGATCGCCGCCCCCAGCAGCGATGCCTACACCGCCGTGATCGCCAGCGACCTGCGCCGCCTGCTCTGGAGCGTGCTGCGACAACTGCAGGCACCCCAGCGGCGCCTCCTGCTGGGCCGCGTGATCCAGGAACGCTCCTGGCGAGACCTGGGGAATCAGCTGGGATGGAGCGCCAAGGTGGCCCAGCGGCGCTGCGAGGCGCTGATGGCCCAACTGCAACAGCAGCTGGAGCCTGCCCTGCTCAGCACCTAGGCCAGACCGAGCCCCACGGCCACGAGCATGGCCAGCAGGGCGGCGATGAGGGTCTGCAGCGCGTTGACCCACTCATTGCTGAGCCAGCGGAAGCGGGGCTGCAGGGTGGCGCCGATCAGGCTCTCGATCAGCGTGGCCACCAGCCCCACCAGGGCCACCAGCAGCCAGGCGCCGCCCCCAGCCAGCAAGCCGAGCTGCAGCATCACCAGGGCCATCAGGGCACTGCCCGCGGCGCTGGCGGCGGTGCCCTCAAGGCTGATAGCCCCCTCGGTGCCGGGGGGCACGGGGCGCAGGCTGGTGATCAGCAGGGTGTGCCGGCCCCAGCGCTTGCCGATCTCGCTACCACAGGTGTCGGCCAACTTGGCGGCAAAACTGGCTGCAAAGCCGATCAACAGCAGCTGAGTCGGCGCCGAGGGCAGCACGGTGAGCACCGCCAGGGCGGCACCGGTGGCCGCAGACCCCCACACGTTCTCAGGCCCCCGCTGACCGCCACGGGCCTCCGCCAGGCCCAGGTCCTGCTTGCGCCTAAAGCCCAGCTTGGTCACCAGGGAGCCGAGCAGCAGGTAGAACACCACCGCCCACCAGCCGGGCCAATCGAGGGATCCCAACAGCAGGGTGCCCAGGAGGCCGGCATGCACCCATCCCCGCTTGGTGAGCAGCGGCAGCCGTTGGGCCAGGGCGATCAACACGGTGTTGATCAGCAGGGCCAGCACCCAGTGCCACAGCCGCTCCGGCGAGGCCAGCAGCAGGATCGGCAGCATGGCGTGAGGGCGCACAACAACCGAGCATGTTGCACTGCCCTAAGGGCAAGGCCCGAAACCCCTGCCGGCAACGGATAATCGCCCCATCGGCTTCCAGATCGGCGCCATGGTCTTCAACCTCAAGGGCAAGTTCTTCCTCAACCTCGACGAGAAGGCCCCGCAGACGGCTGCCGTGGTGGCTCCCGTGCAGGCAGCTCCCGCCAAAGCCGCTGTGAAAGCTGAGGCCGAAACCGCAACCCCGCCGGCCCCTGCAGCGCCAGCGGCCGGCACCAACGTGCTCACCACCGCCGAGGCCATTGCCGCTGAACTGGCGGCCGCCGATGCGGCTCGGCCAGCCATCAGCAACGCCACCTTTGCACCCGATTTCGTCACCGCCGGTGGTGCCCTGCCGATGCGTCGCCGCAGCGGTGGCGCCAACCTGGCGGGCTTCAAGGCCATGGCCGGCAGCCTGTTCGGCAAGAAGTGAGCTGAGGGGCCTGGCGGGGGCTCAGCAGCTCCAGCAGCCGTGGCGCCAGCTGCTCACCATCGAGAGGGCAGCCACCGCGGCCGTGGAACTGCGCAGAATCCGTGGCCCCAAAGCCACCGGGATCCAACCCTGCCGTTCGGCCTCAGCTTCTTCCCCATCACTCCAGCCCCCCTCGGGCCCGCAGGCCAGCCACAGAGCACTGGGTGGCTGATCCAGCCGCTGCTCCCGTAACACCCCCTGCAGGCTGGTCAATCCCGGCCGGCGGGTGGTGGCCACCAGCCGCAGGCTGTGGGGCTGGGCGGCTGCGGCGGCCATCGCCTGGCATGCCGGCTGGGGCTCAGCCACCTGCGGCAGCCACAGCCGCTCGCACTGTTCCGCCGCTTCGCGGGCAATCGTCCGCCAGCGCTCGGCCTTGAGCTGTCCCAGCACGGCCGTGCGCTCGGCGATCAGGGGCTGGAAGCGATCCACCCCCAGTTCCACCGCCATCCGCACCACCACGTCGTAATCCCGCTTCACCACGGCGGCGGCCAGCACCAGCTCCGGCCGCGGTGGCGCGACCCGCTGCAACGGCGCCTGCAAAGGCTGCTCCAGCAGGGCCCGATCGCGGCCCTGCAGGCGGGCCTCCCAGAGGTTCCCGCCACCATCGGTGATGGCCAAGCCATCGCCCGGGACCAGGCGCAGCACCCGGGTGAGATAGCGGCTCTCGTCTGCCGTGAGCACCACAGAGCCATCCGGCGCCGCGGTGAGACGCTCCGGGGCGATCAGCAGCCGGCGCCGCTCCTGGGCCATTCAGGCGTCGGCGTCCAGATCGCCGGCCTGGGGGAAGAGGCTGTCGGGGTGGTGCTCGACGGGCCAGTCCTCGTTGATGCCGCCGATCAACAGCTCCTCGATCTGAACCACATCGCAATTGAGCTGGCGCAGGGTGTTGATCAACACATCGAGGGCCACCGCATCGCTGGTGCCGAGATCGAGCCAGCACCGGGCCCAGTCGTCCAGATATTCCATCTCGCCCATGTTGTGCATCAGGGCCGGCATGGCCCGTTCCGCGTCCTCACCGTCGTAAGCCATCCAGCTCACATCGGCACCTTCCTCGTGCACCTGGAGGTTCTCGGCATTGAAACCGCCGAGCTTGCCGAGGAAGAACCAGCTATCAAACACCGTTTCCACGTAGCTGCGCTCCCCCTGGCCAGGGGGATTGGAGAAGCGCAGCCAGATCCAGCAGTTGAAGGGATCGAATTCGCGAAACTGGACCTGCATCAAACCAACTCCTTCCAACCCAAGTCCATCAGAGCCACTCCATCAGACCGTGCAGTCGCCCAGCGGGGCTTGCCCCCATCAAACATGCTGGGACCACCATCGGGCCACCCAAGGCCGGCATAGCAGCGCGGATGCTCGAGCTCCGATCCCTTCACTACCAGGCCGCCACCGCCCCTGAGCCGGTGTTGCGGGGCGCCAGCCTGGTGCTGGAAGCCGGGGCCCCGGCCCTGGTAGCCGGGCGGAGCGGGTCGGGCAAAACGACTCTGCTGGAGCTGATCTGCGGCCTGGCGGATCCCAGCAACGGCTCGATCCTCTGGAAGGGTGAAGCCCTCAATGCTCGCCAGCGGCGCTGGCTGTGCGGGCTGGTGTTTCAGTTCCCGGAACGCCATTTCCTCGGCCTCTCCGTGGGCCAGGAACTGAAGCTGGGCCAGCGCCGGCTGCCCTCGGAGCAGGTGGAGGCCGTGCTGGCCCAGGTGGGCCTGCAGGGGGTGCCCCTGCAGCAGGCCCCCGAACGGCTCAGTGGCGGTCAGCAGCGGCGCCTGGCCCTGGCGGTGCAATTGCTGCGCAACCCGCAGGTGCTGCTGCTGGATGAACCCACCGCCGGCCTCGACTGGTCGGTGCGCGATGAGGTGCTGCAACTCCTGGGAGCGCTCAGCCGCGACCGGGTGCTGCTGGTGGTGACCCACGAGCCGGAGCTGTTCGATGGACTGGTGGAGCCCGGCCGGGCCTGGCGGCTGGAGCAGGGGTTGCTGGCGCAGATGCGCTGACGCGCCGGAGGCGCTGAATACAGTGCCCTCACTGAATCTGAGGAGCAAGCGGCGGGATGCGAGATCAACTGGTGCGCGCAACCGCTGCCGGGGGCGGCATTCGTCTGGTGGCCGTGAGCACCACCACCTGCCTGCGCTACGCCCGCCAGCGCCACCAGCTCTCCTTCCTCACCACCGCCCTCCTGGGGCGGGCGATGACCGCCGGTCTGCTGCTGGCCAGCTCGATGAAGGTGGCCCACGGCCGGGTGAATCTGCGGATTGCCTCGGATGGCCCTCTGCGCGGCCTGATGGTGGATGCGGGCCGGGATGGCCGGGTGCGCGGCTATGTGGGTCACCCGGGCCTGGAACTCAACCTGGTGACCGATGCCGATGGCACGCCCCACTTCGATTTCAAACAGGCCGCCGGCACCGGCTACCTGCACGTGGTCCGCGATCTGGGGGAAGGTGAACCGTTCAGCTCCACGGTGGAATTGGTGAGCGGCGGTATCGGCGAGGACGTGGCCTCCTACCTGCTGCACTCCGAACAGACCCCCTCCGCGGTGTTCGTGGGTGAGCAACTCGACAGCAGCGGCGTGCATCATGCGGGGGGCGTTCTGGTACAGGTGCTGCCCAAGGCAGCCCGGGAACCGGCCTTGGTGGCTCTGCTGGAAGATCGCTGCCGCGAGGTGAGCGGCTTCAGCCAACGGCTAGCGGAATGCGAGGGCAACCTGCAGGCCCTGCTGGAAGACATTTTTCCCGACCTCGACCCCCAACTGCTCGAGGATGGCGAGGCCCAGCAGGAGGTGCATTTCCACTGCCCCTGCAGCCGCAAGCGCAGCGTCAATGCCCTCAAACTACTGGGCCGCGCTGAACTCAGCGACATCCTGCAGGAAGATGGCAAAGCAGAGCTCACCTGCCACTTCTGCAATGAGATCTATGAGGTTGGAGCCGAAGAGCTACAGGAGCTGATTTCTGAGTTTGAGACGGTCACCACGTAGGTTCCCTGCAAGAGGCTCCTGCCCGGACTTGCACGCCATCGCCCTGGAGAGGTGTTCAGCAGATTTGCACTGGCTGAATAAAGGCTGTGGAGGCAGTGCCACCACAGCCTGCAAGCGCTTAAGCCATCCCGAGGTTGAAGCGGAAGGCATCGAGCGTTCCACTCACCTCATTAGCAACCAAAAGGTGTCCATGCTTTGTACCACCTGGCACCCAGCACAGCCCTTCAGGAGAAAGCGATTGAGCCGAATAAAAAGACCCGAGATAGCTTGGCTCAAAGGGGTTCGTGATTTCGAAGACAGGGATTAAAGACCCGAGCTCATCAGAGCTTGCCTGATCGAAGGTACGCTCCAAACCAACAAAGGCAAAGGTCCGGTCCTTGATCCTAGCCGTAATAACAGATTCAGCCTCAACACTCTTATCATCGCTGCGTTCATCATCATAGAAGCCAGCCGCACTTGCAATCTCATCGAGCAGGCTCCCCGAATCATAGATAACCTTGCCTTTGCGATTGAATATCGAGAAAGACCGGCCGCCAAAGCCCTTCAACCCAGTCACAGGGTCATTGAGATCAGCAACGGTTTTGAGTCGGCCCTCAGCCAAAATCTCACCGTCTCCGAACGCAAGCTTGCCACTGCGAATCTCGTCACTGTAGTAGTCATCGTCGGATGAGGCGCCGTATTTGAGAGTAATGAAGAACTCATCGCCTTCATCAGCTTCAAAGTCCCCAGAGAGACCAATACCCGCAGACGGATACACATAGACAGTTTCGCCGGTGATTTCGTCCGGAAAGCTACCAACGGAACCGCCAACCAAGTTGGTCCCGAATGAATAGATTGTCCCGTCTGGCTCAGTCGCTTCAAAGTTAACGTCATCCGGCCGCACGCGACTATCGCCCTCATTGGCAGTAATCAAAAATTCTTTCCCCTTGAACTTAAATGTATCAATCCCATCTGGCATGCGCAGCCCGGCGAAATTACGCACCGAGGGTTCGTAGGCACCATCATCGTTGGTATCCACGGGCGTGGCTGCCCACTCCTTATGGCCAGCCGAAAAAATACGCTTAACAGACTGTCCGCGCAGGTCAATCTTAGCAATCGCATTGTTTTCTTGAAGCGTCACGAAGGCATACCGGCCATCATCGCTAACAACGGCGTACTCTGGCTCGACATCAAACACAGGGTCAGCGGACTCTCCACTGATGCGAACTCCCCGGGAGCGCAGCTCCTCAGCCGCAAAGTCGTCGAACAAAAGCTTCTTTACCCTAGACCTGCCTGGGTCGCTATCATTCAATTGAACAATAGAGATCGAACCCTTAGGATCGACGCCATCTTCAGTTCCATAGAATTTATTAGGCTCTCCTTCATTGGCCACAACAAGCGTCGCCCCATTCGGGGCAAATGCAATGGAATCAGGCAGGTTGCCCACCTTGACGGAACCCTGCCCCCTGACTGCACCACCCTTAGCCTTGTAGAAGGCAACGCGCCCTTCATTGCGCTCATTCACAGAGAGCGCAACAGCGATCAGTCCGTCGGACCGAATCGCAACACTCTGTGCATCCCCGGGCAACGTAAAAGATTCGAGAACCCTAGGCCTGTCAAATCCTTTTTTATAATTGACAAGTGCAAGGCTCGACCCACCCGTGATGACCGCAGCGACCTTGGCGCCGTGATCATAAGCAACAATCTCAGCACCGCCCAGATCAATACCAGACCGTTCACTGCGGAAGAAAGACATGGCAGAAATGAATCCAAGCCGATCCTGGCATCATCTCGCAATGCAAGTGGTTATCGCAGCATTAAGAGTGGCGATCGATTAGGTTAAGCGCTACAGAAAGCCGACACAATAGAATGAAGATCCTCGCCATTAGACTGAGGGCGGGATGAGTCACTCAAGACGATGAAATGATGTCCAAAGGGC